>CAUWMI010000148.1:0-6515 GCA_963559755.1 uncultured Slackia sp.
TTGACCATCCGGCATCTAATCCCGCGCTTCGCTGCTCCCTCCCGCCGACACAGCTTGCTACTCAACAAAACGCAAACAGATGGCAAGAGAGTGTGAAGAATGACGCCGCGTCTCCGGGCTTATGGCATGATAGTGAGGTTTGTTCCGTCTACCGCTCGTTCGCATTCCGAAGCAGTAAAGCATCGCCATGCCACGGAGCTCGAACGAGCCGTATACGAAAGGCTCTTCGCATGAAACATCATGATTCACGCGGCAATTCTGCCCAGGCGGCCGACCTTGCCGACGTACAAAACGTGGGAATTCCCCGGTCGCTGCTCTACCACCGCTACGGCACCATGTGGACGACATTTTTCGAGGCGCTCGGCCGCACCGTTGTGGTGAGCGAGCCCTCGGATCGAGGCGTTTTTGAGGCAGGCGACGCGGCTTCAGTGGACGAGTGCTGTCTGGCGTCAAAGCTGTATCTGGGCCATGTTCGTTCGCTCATCGGCAAAACCGATGCCCTGTTCGTACCCAGCATCGCGAACCTCGGCCACTTGAAAAGCTTCTGCACCAAATTCCAAGCGCTGCCCGATCTGGTTGCCAACTCGTTCGTAGAAGCTAACCCACGCATCATATCGTGCCTGGTGGAGGAGCAGGAAACGCACACGCACGAGCGCGATTCGTTCCTCGCCCTGGCCCGCCGCCTCGGCGCGAACCCGCACGAAGCGAAATCGGCGTGGAAGGCCGCCGTCCACGCCCAGGAAGCGGCAGATGCGGCAGCCCAGCTTGCCCAAGAACGCCTACTCGCCGCAGCGGAGGCGAAACCTGCCGTCGAGCGCCCGCTACGCATCCTCGTCATGGCGCATCCCTACGTGGCGCATGATCCCTATATCGGCGGCCCCGTGGCGGATATGCTCGAAGAGATGGGCGCCTGCGTGCTTTTCGCCGACCGCGTGGACAAAGAGCGCGCCTATAAGGCAAGCCTCGAATTCTCCGAAACGCTGCCTTGGATTATCAACCGCGAGCTCATCGGTGCCCTCATGCTCCTGCGTGACCGCATCGACGGCGTGGTCATCGTGAGCGCGTTTCCCTGCGGCCCCGACTCCATGACCAATGACGCAGTCACGCGTCGCTTCCACAGCAAGCCGACGCTCGTGCTCACCGTGGACGCCCAAAGCGGCACGGCGGGCATGGAAACGCGTGTCGAAAGTTTCGTGGACATTCTGCGCTACCAGGGAAAAGGAGGCTACCTCCATGTTCGATAACGTTTGGAACAAGATGCCGCGCAATCCCAAGGGCGATGCGCCATCCCCTTCGGATAAAGAGGCGCCCGCCGCACAGGAGCGCCCCACTCAGAAGATCGAATCGCGCCGTCTGGGCAAAGACGAACCCCTCACGCTGCGCGCCGCAACGCTTTTAGGCGATGCGCTCGACACGCTGGATCGTCGCCGCACCGAGGCGGCCCCCTTCGCCCGCATCTCCATGCCCAGCGCGAACGATAAGATGGAAGGCCCCTGGGCCCTCGTCCCCAAGCGCAAACGGCCCAAACGCGACCGCCACTCGCGCAAAAAGGTGGCGTTCTTGCGCTACGGCTGCTATGACATCGTGTTCAAGTTCTTTGTGGAACACGTGCTCGATGCCGATTTCGTTGCCCTGCCCGAACCCACACGCAAAACCATCGAGATGGGCTCTGCCGCCAGCAACGACTTTGTGTGCGCGCCGTTCAAGCACATCCTGGGCGACTACATGGAGGCGCTCGAGCTGGGCGCCGACGTGCTGGTGCAGTTCACCGGACCGTGCCGCTTGGGCTATTACGGCGAGCTCCAGGAATCCATCCTGCGCGATGCGGGCTATGAGTTCGAGATGCTCAACTTTGCCACCGTTACGGGCAAACCCCTGCAAGACTACATCGCGCTCTGCAAAAAGAAGGTGAACCCCGACCTCTCCCTCACGCAAGGCGTGGCCAATATGCTCGCCGCCTTCAAGATGATCGAAAGCCTGGATGCCTACAACGACCGGTTCCTCCAGCTTGCAGGGCACGAAGTGGAGAAGGGCTCCTTCGAGCGCGCCCGCAAGGCCTACTTTGCCGACATGCGCGCCGCTTCATGCCGCCGCGATATCGACGAAGCCCAGAAGCGCGGCATGGCGGCGCTGGAGCAGCTGCCGGTGAACATCCCCGCCGACCCCGTGCGCGTGGGCATCGTGGGCGAATACTTCACCGCAGTGGATGCCGCAAGCAACCTCGATCTTGAGCGAAAATTCCTGGACATGGGCGTTGAGCTGTATCGCATGATGAATTTGACCAATCGTAACCTGCGCTACAACGAGCCCAATCTGCGCCGCAGCATTCCAGAATACGTGAGCTACGACATGGGGCCCACGTCCACGATGACTATCGCGGCGGCAAAAAACTACGCCGAGCAGGGCTTCGATGGCATCGTGCACCTGAAATCGTCGGGCTGCACGCCCGAAATCGACTGCATGCCGGTGCTGCAGCGCATCAGTCGCGACTATCGCATTCCCGTGCTGTTCCTCAGCTACGACTCGCAGACGAGCGACACCGGCCTGGACACGCGCCTTGAGGCGTTCTACGACATGATCGCCATGCGCAAGGCGCGCTAGTCGCGCCTATCCGCAACGAACAGCACGCACAGACTCCCCCGCCGCCCTCGCGGGCGCACCGATACAGAAAGGCTCACCATGCAAGAAGCATTCCTCGGCATAGACACCGGATCGATTTCCACCAAGGGCGTCATCATCGATGCAGAAGGCACCATCTTGGCCCGCTCCTACTTATGGACCGAAGGCAACCCCGGCGATGCCGCACGCCGCGTGGTGGATGACCTGGCAGGACAAATCGATCGCAACGCCCTCCAGGTGGTGGCCGTAGGCACCACGGGCAGCGCACGCCGCCTCGTAGGAGCCATGCTGGATGCCTCGGTCATAAAGAACGAAATCACTGCGCATGCCGTGGGAACCACGCACCTGCACCCCGACGTGCGCACCATCCTGGAAATCGGCGGCCAGGACTCCAAGATCATCTGTGTGGAAGATGGCGTGGCGGTGGATTACGCCATGAACACGCTGTGCGCGGCAGGCACGGGGTCGTTCCTCTCGAGCCAGGCACACCGACTGGGTGTCGAGGTCGAGGAGTTCGGCGAGATCGCGCTCACTTCAAAAAAACCCGCGAATATCGCCGCACGCTGCACTGTGTTTGCCGAAAGCGACCTGGTGCACAAGATTCAGGTGGGCTATCCGCGCGAAGACATCATCGCAGGCCTGTGCAAGGCGGTTGCCACGAATTATCTCAATAACGTGGGTAAAGGTAAAAAAATCGTGGCGCCCGTGGTGTTCCAGGGCGGCGTGAGCAAGAACGTAGGCGTAGTGAAATCGTTCGAGGACGCCTTGGGCATGGAGGTGCTGGTAGACCCCGACGGCCACCTCATGGGCGCCTATGGAGCGGCGCTTTTGGCAGCCGATGCGCCAGATGCGGCACGCAAGCCCTTCGCCTTCGACGTGGACGATTTCGATTTCCGCACCCGCGAGGTGGTGTGCCAGAAATGCGCCAACCACTGCGAGATCATCTGTGTGTACAAGGATGACGAGCTCATCGACTCGTGGGGCAATCGCTGCGACAAGGGAGCGATTCGCCCGAAGGCAAAATAACCAAACGAAAAGGCCGCCTTCCCGTTCAATCCAACGCCCCGAAGCACGTCTGCGCTCCGGGGCGTTGCCTTTTAGGAAGAGGAGCGACCCTGCTACATTCCCAGCATGAGTCCAATCGAATGCACGATGAATGCGACGACCCAGGCGACGCCGCACTGCATGACCACAACGCCTATCGCACTTTTCGCGCCAAGCTCGTTGCGCACCGCGGCGATGGCGGCCACGCATGGCGTATACAGCAGCGCAAACACCAGGAACGTGAATGCCGTCAGCGGCGTGAACATGGTCGAAAGCGCCTCGGCACCGCCGCCCACCAGCACGGTCAGCGTGCTCACCACGCTTTCCTTTGCCACGAAGCCCGTGACAAGTGCGGTCGATGCCTGCCAATCGCCAAAGCCCAGAGGCGCAAACAGCGGGGCAAGCACGCCGCCCAAGAGCGCAAGCAGGCTCTGCGCCGAATCCTCCACCACGTTCAGACGCACGTCGAACGTCTGCAGGAACCAGATGACGACGCTCGCCAGGAAGATGATGGTGAACGCACGCGTCAGGAAGTCCTTGGCCTTCTCCCACACCAGGCGTCCCATATTGGCAAGCGACGGCAAACGGTAGTTAGGAAGCTCCATAACGAACGGCACCGGCTCGCCCTGGAACGCCGTCCGCTTCAAAATGAGCGCCACCAGAATGCCCACCACGATGCCCAGCACATACAGGCAGATCATCACGAGAGCTCCGTATTGCGGGAAAAACGCAGCCGTGAACAGGGCATAAATAGGCAGCTTGGCCGAGCAGCTCATAAACGGCGTGAGCATCACCGTCATGCGGCGGTCACGCTCGGACGGAAGCGTGCGCGTGGCCATAATGGCAGGCACGCTGCAGCCGAAGCCGATGAGCATGGGCACAAAGCTGCGTCCCGAAAGCCCCAGCTTGCGCAGCAGCTTGTCCATGACAAACGCCACACGCGCCATATATCCCGAATCCTCCAGCAGCGACAAGAAGAAGAACAGCACCACGATGATGGGAAGAAAGCTCAACACGCTGCCCACGCCGGCGAATGCACCGTCGATGACCAGCGAGTGCACCACCGAGTTCACGCCCCACAGCGTCAGACCGGCATCAACCACATCGGTAATCCAGCCCACCGCCAAATCCATGAGCCCCGACAGCCACTCACCGATCACGCCGAACGTGAGCCAGAACACCACGCCCATGATCAGAAGGAACACCGGCAGCGCCGTAAATTTGCCCGTGAGAATGCGGTCTGCTGCCACCGAGCGCTTGTGCTCGCGGCTCTCGCGCGGCTTGGTAACCGTCGCGGCGCACACCTCGTCGATAAAGCCGAACCGCATGTCGGCAAGCGCCGCCATTCGATCCTTGCCGCTCTCCTCTTCCATCTGAGAAACCACGTGCTCGATGGCATCGCGCTCGTTGACATCCAGGCTCAAAGCGTCGAACACCAGGTTGTCGTTCTCGACAAGCTTGGTCGCAGCGAACCGCAGAGGAATACCCGCACGCGTCGCATGGTCTTCCACCAACTCAGAGATGCCATGAATGCAGCGATGAAGCGCACCGCCATCGGGCCCGTCGGGGTGGCAGAAATCGAGGCGCCCAGGGCGCTCGCGATAGCGTGCCACGTGAATGGCATGGTCCACCAGCTCGTCGATGCCCTCGTTCCTGGCGGCCGAGATAGGAACCACGGGAATGCCCAGCTGCGCCTCGAGCGCGTTGATGTCGATCGAACCGCCGTTCGCGGTCACTTCGTCCATCATATTGAGCGCGAGCACCATGGGAATATCCAGCTCCATAAGCTGGAGCGTGAGGTAAAGATTTCGCTCGATATTGGTGGCATCGACGATATTGATGATGCCCGCCGGCTTGTCCTTGAGCAAAAACTCGCGCGTAACCACCTCTTCGCCCGTGTACGGCGAAAGCGAATAGATGCCCGGCAGGTCGGTCACGGTCGCGTTATCATGGCCGCGAATCACACCGTCCTTGCGCCCCACGGTAACGCCGGGAAAATTGCCCACGTGCTGATTCGACCCGGTGAGCTGGTTGAACAACGTGGTCTTGCCGCAGTTCTGGTTGCCTGCCAGCGCGAAATTGATGGGCGCATCGGCAGCAAGAGGGCGCTCCTCCCCACGCGGACGATACGCGCCCGCCTCGCCCTTTCCGGGATGGGGCACAGCTGCGGCATGGGGATTGGGGCGCGGCGTGTTGTGGGCATCATGTACGCCCCTGAGATAAATATGCGCCGCATCGGCCTTGCGCAGCGTAAGCTCGTAACCACGCAGCCGAAGCTCCAACGGGTCGCCCATCGGTGCGCACTTAACCAGCGTCACTTCGGTTCCGGGTGTCAAACCCATATCAAGAATATGCTTGCGCAATGACGTCTCGGCGCACTGAACCGAGTCGATGATGGCATCTTTGCCCACCGGTAGCTTGTCGAGCGTCTCAGGACACGTAGCATGCGACCCCGCCGCGCACCCCGGACACCCCGCGCACCCGGCACTCATATCTATTTGCAGATCATCTTGCTTATTGGACATGCTTAATAATCCCCCTTATGGATTGCACGCACGTCATTGTAACGAAAACGTATCTAGCCGAGTCCCATGCCGCCGGTCAACCGCCCAAGCTCCACGTTTCCCCCGAACTGCGAACGAGCGAAGCAAAGTTCGCCGCGCAAGGCGCGTACCGAGAGCCCGCGAGACACTTGGCGGCACCTCAAAACCTGCCGTCGCTGCGAGCCGCGGAAGAGCGAAGCGAATTCCGCTTTGTGGGCAATAAAGCCCCAATCATCCGGTTTCCCATGCGAGTTGGTGCAGCAGACACGCCAGTGGCGTGTTTAGTCCCTGACTTCTGCGCGCGAGAGC
>CAUWMI010000149.1:0-6509 GCA_963559755.1 uncultured Slackia sp.
CGGCGGTTGAGGCGTTCCGAAAACGTGCGGCGCGGCGGCGCGATTCGCTCTCGTTCGGTGCGACGGTGACTACGCCCGCTTCGTGGCTTGAACAGCTCTGGGATGTGTGGGGAGACGGGCGAGAGGTTGCCTCGAGGTCTCAGCGATTGCTCGGGTTTTTTAAGGCGCTGAGGGCCGTGCCGGAGCTTTCCCCCTCATCGGGAATGGCATCTATGCTTCTGCGTCTGGCGAACGAGGGGCTCGGAACGCGCGAACTCGATGTCGCGCTGCAGGGTGAGTGCTCTCTTGAGGATTCATTCGGTCCATTGCTCGGCGCCATGCAGGAATACGAAAGCGTGCTCAGTGCAGCGGGGCTTATCGACCCTGGGCGTGCATGGGGAGAGCTTGCGCGTCGCGAGGTTGTGTCGCGTCCGACGCATGTGAGCGTTACGGGCATGGAGGCTTCGGCCCCGCTTGCTGCGTTCTGTGACTCGCAACCTGACATTGAGCTCGAAGGGGAGCAGCCTGCGCAGATTGCCCCCGCTCCGGATGGCGTTCGCGTCCGCTTCGCATTCCCCGCGGGCGGCTATGCTCAGCCGCTGCTTTTGTGTGACTTGGTGAAAGAGATGCTGGAGGGCGATTGTTCCGAGGGCGGCATTGTGGTGACGGCGCGTGACCCCTATGCCGTGTACGAGTCGATGGCCCCTTCGTTGGTCGATGCGTCTATTCCGGTCGCCTTCGAGGGCGGTGTTTCGTTCTCTGCGACCGATTTTGGCAGAGCGCTTCTGCGTATGCGCGATATTGCAACTTCAGATTCGGTTGTCGCGTACTGTACTGATTTCCTCCTCAACCCCTTCTCGGGGGTATCGAGCGATGCGGCGTATGCGTTCGATGCGTGGGCGCGGGCGAATCGCCTGATTACCAAGGAAATGTGCATCGAGCGGGTGCGTGCGATGAGCGGGAGCTTCGAGTGCTTCGAGGAGCTCATATCGTCGCCCGATGCGAGCGTGTTGAGCGGAGTGCTCGAGGATCGCGTGCATTCCATGGGTGGTGTCAGTGAAGCGTACCGGGCGGAGCAGCTTGCGGCGGTGTCAATGTTTCGTTCTGTCGCTGAAGACGCGCGCCGTCTTGGCGCTGGCATGGAAGAATGCTTTGCGGCGCTTGAGGGGGCGCAGGTTCCGTCTTCTCGTGTCGCAGGCAAAGGTGAGCCGCTTGTGCGCGTGATGGAGCAGCGCCGGGCCGCGTTGCTTGAGCCGGGCTCGTGCAGCGGTGTGATTGCATGTGGCATGACAAGTGCGGCGTATCCGCTGAAGGAGCGCTCCGATGCCGCGACGGCGCTTCTCGAAGCGGTGGGTATCAAAGCGGGATATTCCGCTCTCGCCGATGCGCGTCGTACGTTTGCGGCGGTGACGGCGCTCCCTGCTCGTGAACTTGTTGTCGAACGATGTCTGAAAAATGAAGACGCGGCCGAAACGTATCCGGCGGCCGTCGTGGAGGAATTCATCGACCTCTATCGCGAAGACCCGACCGATGCCGACGAGATAGATAATCAATACGCCCTCCCGGCGTGCTTCCTTGACTCTATCGTGGAACGCGGCGAAGAGCGCCTCTACGAGAACAGCGCGGTGAAGCATGGCGGGCAGCCCGCATTGGCGGTAGGAGAGAAACCTTCGCTTGCCCATGTGGGGGAGGGCAAGCTGGCGCATCTTGTGCTCCCGCGATTCCTTCCCAAGGGCGGCGTGCTTGATGTGCCGTGCTTCTCCGCCTCGCAGATCGAAAGCTACCTGGAATGCCCGCAAAAGTGGTTCTCCCAGCGCAGGCTGAGGCTCGATGAGCTTGACGAGGGGTTCGGTGCCGTGGAGATGGGCGATTTTGCTCATCATGCGCTCAAGAGGTTTTACGAGCGCTTCCAGGAAGAGGTCGCCCCCAAGGTTACCGCGGAGCTTCTCCCTTCCGCCCGCGCCATCATGCGCGAGGTCACGGCCGAACTCGCCGCCGAACAGGAAGACTGCGAACCGTCGAGCAATCGATTGGTACCGATCCACGAGCTGGAGCGTCGCCAGATGCAGGAGCTTATGGGGCGTCTCGAGAATTATCTCGATCGTGAGGCGTGCCTTCTGCCGGGCTTTCGTCCTGCATATTTCGAATACGGGATTCCTGTTTCCGGTGCGGTCGACTATGCCGGCTACAAGCTCATAGGCTCTATCGATCGCATCGATGTGGACGATGCCGGTCGTGCGGTGGTCATCGATTACAAGGGCAGTCTTTCGAATGATTACGACCTGTATGATTCGGAGGGCCATGAGCGCGGTGGCAAGGTCCAGGCGCTTATCTATGCGCAGGCGGTGCGACGCTTGCTCGGGCTCGATGTGGTGGGTGCGGTCTATGTGAGTTACGGGCGCGCGGCCCTGATTTCCGGCGCTCTCGACATGAGGCTGGAACCGCGCCATCTTCCGGGCATCAAGGCAAAGGCGTGCACGTTTGGCAAAGGGCCCCTGTCTGATTTGCTCGATGCCACCGAGCTCCGTGTTGCTCACGCGCTTGACGAGCTTCTTTCGGGGGAGGTGTCTCCGCGGCCCTCGCGCAAAGAGGCGTGTGCATGGTGCCCGGAAATTTCCTGCCCGCAACGACGAGGATAGACGATATGGATTTCAGCACGTTCAAACCAGGCCAGCTCGCCTGCGTCACCACGCTCGATGCGCCGGTCGCCGTGTCGGCAGGTGCGGGCAGCGGCAAAACATTCACGCTCACCCAACGCATCGCCTGGGCGCTTATGAAAGGCTCCGCCAAAGACGGCGGGAGCTATCTGGATAGCATCGACGAGGTGCTGGCCATTACCTTCACCGATAAGGCGGCGGGCGAAATCAAGGCGCGCGTGAAGGGTGTCTTGCGCGCCGAAGGCATGGCGTCTGAAGCGCTCAAGGTTGATGCGGCGTGGATTTCTACCATCCACGGCATGTGCTCGCGCATCCTTCATTCCCATGCGGTGCAGCTTGGGCTCGACCCGTCCTTCGGCGTGATTGATGAAGCTCAGGCGGAGCGCCTTATGGATGAGGCGGTAGAGGAGGCGCTTTCGGGCACGAACGAGTTCGTCGAGCCAAGCGGGACGGATGCGCTGTTCAAGGAATACAAGGCGAGGGCAAGCGACGGGTTCGACGCTTCCTCGGTGGAGAGCATGGTTCGTACACTCGTCCGCTGTGCCGTGGCAAGCCCGCAGGGCTTCTCCTGCTATGCCGCGCAACCGCAAGCGCGCTCTGCCAGCACGCTTCTGCACGGTTTGGTGGATACGATTCAAGAGCTGCATGACCTGACACTGGCACAAAAGCCTGGCAAAACGCGCGATGCCTGGCTCCAGGGCGCCGAAGCGTTTCTCGAGAGCGCCGAGGCGGCCTTCGCGAAGGGCGATATAGCAACATCGATGCTCATCGATCTGTTCGAAACGTGCCCGCATCCTTCTGCGGCGTTCGGCGCAAAGGAGTTCAAGGAGCGTGCCAAGGAGGCACAAGGTGTATGCGTGGCGCTTGTGGCGGAGGCGCGCCATCTTATCGCACTGCCGTTGCTGGATGAGCTGATGGCTCTCGCCGGGCGGGCCTATGAGGGGTACTGCCGTCGTAAGCAGGCTCTGGGCATGATGGACAATGACGATCTCCTGATCGAAACGGCACGTGCGTTGGAGCGTGCGGATATCGCGCGCGAATTCGCGGACAGGTTTAAACTCGTGATGGTCGACGAATTCCAGGACACCGACCAGCTTCAGATGGATATGATCACGAAGCTCTCCGGCCCCGGCGCATGTCGCTTATGCACGGTGGGCGATGCGCAGCAGAGCATCTATCGGTTCCGCGGCGCTGATGTTTCGGTGTACAAGCGGCGTCTTAATATGGTCAAGTCGTCCAATCCCTCGGGCATGATCACGTTGCCTGACAACTTCCGCAGCCATGCCGATGTGCTCAAGTTCGTGGACTGCATCTTCGGGCAGCCTCAGGTGTTCGGCGACGAGTTCATGTCGCTTGCTGCCTCGCGCAAGGAGCCGGTCAAGGTTCCGTTTGAGGGGAGCAGGCGTATCGATGTTCTCTTGACCACGCATCCGCAACGCGGGGGTGTGAACAGTGCGGTGGCGCGTCGCATCGAGGCGGCTCGCATTGCCCGTCGCTTTGCCGAGTTGCGCGAAATCGGGCACAGGCCCAGTGAGATGGCGGTTTTGCTTGGACGCATGTCCAACGCAGGCGATTACGCCGAGGCGCTTCGTGCGGAAGGGTTCGCCTGCGTGATTGCAGGAGGGTCGGTGTTCGCTTCGGCACCGGAAACAAAAATCATGCTGCGTCTTGCGCAGGTCATCGCGAATCCGCGTGGCACGTCGGCGCTCTTCGAACTTTTGGCGAGCGATATGTTCGCCCTTTCGGCGGATGATTTCATAGAGCTTTCTACAAAGATGGACGAGCGCACCCATGCGCCGCGTCGGCGCGATCTCTACGAGGGCTTCGTCGAGCTAGAGCGGGCGATTGCCTCGGGCGTTCAGGTAAGCCCGCATCTTGCTCATGCGGTGCGCGTGGTGCGCGCTCTCGCATCCCGCGCTGGCCGCGCGCCTGTGGCTCGCATCATGGAGGATGCCGTGCGCGACTCCGGATGGCTTGCTCGACTGGATGCGCAGGGTGCAGAGGGGCTTTCCGTGGCCGGCAATGTCATGAAGGCGATTCGCCTCGTGGGTGCAATCGAATCAGACAACGCATATGGCCCATCGGAGACGGCCCGCGCATTCGAGGAGCATCTGACTCTCTCGAAGGAGGCCCCCGGTGCCCTCTCGGCTAAGGGCGGCGATTTCGTGAGGATTATGACCGTGCACGCGAGCAAGGGCCTCGAGTTTCCCATCGTGGCGGTTGCCGAGATGGAGCGCGGCAAAAAGCATACCGGCGCCGGCCTCTCGTGCGAGGTCATCGAAGGCAGCGCCTATGTATCGCTTCTTCCCGACAGGAGCGTTGCCGGCCGCGAGGGACTTTGGAAGCCCAAGAAGGCACCCGAGGGATACGAAGTGCTTCCTTCTTATGTCGATGGTGCTTCGCCTGCGGATGTCGAAGACGCCCCCGACCCCCTGACGCGCGCCTGCGCCATGCGGGCGTATGTCGAACAGCAGGAGGCGGAGGAACGCAGGCGGCTTTTATACGTCGCGCTCACGCGTGCGAAGGAGGCGCTCGTTTTCGCCATGACTACGACGTCCAGGGCATCAGGCTTTACGTCCGGTGCTGATTTTGGCGTGTATGACGACGTGCGAAGCGCGTTGTGCGGCGTGGAAGACTTCGCGGCGGGGGATACTCTGGTCGAATTCGGGGGGTCTGCGCCGGCATTGGTGAGTAGGATCGATGCGACCGAAGAGGACGTCGTGGAGTTCCTCGGCGACGCTGCCCTTTGCGACCTCGCGGGGAACGCCCAAGCTGCCGACGAGGACGAAAGCGGTGCACTGCCCGACGTGCATGCGGATGCATCAGGCACAATCCCGTTTGCCATCCCCGATCTTGATGCAACCGAGCGTGCTTCTCTCGTGGAGGCTCCGTGGCGTTCGAGCAGGGCCGATGTAACAAGCTACTCCGCGATTGCCCAGGGCGAGGAGCACGTGGCGATTGAGGAGGGTAAAGCCACCGAGGGCGGCTTTGACGGCGATGAGGACGATGCGTTTTGGGATGCGCTCTGCGCAAGCCTCTCGGCCGATGCGGATAAGGCGACCGATGTGGGAACGGTATTCCATCTTCTCGCACAGCGGATGGTGGAGAGCAGGGGAAATGGCGCGCTTGTTGTTCCCGATGGGTGCGTAATCGATTGCATTGCTGCTCGTCATGGGCTTGGCACTCATGCGAAAGAGCGTCTGAGTGCGGCGCTTAACCGCTGGGCATCCAGCGAAGCGGCATCCGAAGTCGCCGTGCGCGCTGTCGTGCGCGCCGAGGTACCGTTCTTCGTGGAGATAGGCGCCGCCTTGCGTGATGAACCGTTCTACCTCGAGGGCTCGATCGACCTCCTTGCATGTGATGAGTGGGGGTCGGGTTCTGCCTTCATCGTGGATTACAAGACCGGCGGCACCCCCGAAGAGGGCGCAGGCGCATTGCATGCGAAGCATGAGCTCCAGGCAAGCTGCTATGCCTACGCGACGCTTCTGCAAGGGTTCGAGTCGGTGGATGCGACGTTCGTCCGCGTCGAGCAAGAAGATCGCAATCGCCCGGGTGAGCCTCAATGCGTGCAGTACCATTTCGATGTGGGAGATCTTGCTTCGCTTGAGGCGCGCATTGTTGAGGCGTACGAAAAGAGCGAAGAAGCATAAGTCCTGCTTGTGGTTCTGCTTGTTTGCGAACGTGGGATATAGCGCCAAGCATTGTGTTCATGCGTTCATGCGCTCATAAGCTCATGCACTCATGCATCTCCTCGATGCCTGACCCTGTTCCGGACGTAGATCGGCAGAAAGGCTGATCGATGCTCGCTTTATTTCCCCAGCTCTTCTCTGAGCTGGGGAATGAGCTCTGCAAAGGTATGCTCGACGGCGTCTT
>CAUWMI010000150.1:0-6359 GCA_963559755.1 uncultured Slackia sp.
CGTAGGTTTATTAATTTGGTTAAATTGTTTTTAAAGGCGACGTATTTCTTAACAAGTAAAATCTAAGTCAATTTCTTGTAAAATTACGCGTATCATAGAGGGTGCACATTTTGGGCGCCCTCTTTTTGTTGTGTGCCCTTGGATGCGGGTCGTATTTCTGCGAAGGCGGGGCTTTGGGCCCGCGCCGTTTCGAAGGGAAGGGTGCCGTGAGCGTAGAACTGGGGACGTTTGTAGCCCATCTCATGACCAACCCCCTCATGGTTGCCGTCACGCTGCTCAACGTGGGCGTCATCATTGTCAATGGCGCCACCGACGCTCCTAACGCCATCGCCACGGTGGTGTCCACGCGTTCCATGAAACCCCGGCCTGCGATTATTCTTGCTGCAGTGTGCAACTTCCTTGGCCTGCTGGTGGTATCGATGTTCACCAGTGCCGTGGCCAGCACCATCTTCAACATGGTCAACTTCGGCGGCGATAACACGGTTGCTATCGCTGCCCTTGCCGCCGCCATGGTGGCCATCATCGTGTGGGGCGGTGCCGCGTGGTATTTCGGCATCCCCACATCGCAGAGCCATTCGCTGATCGCCGGCCTTACGGGCGCTGCCATCGCCGCCATGGGCAGCCTCGACGCCATCAACTGGAACGAATGGGTCAAGGTCATCTACGGCATTCTGCTTTCGACATTCTTAGGCTTTGGCCTGGGCTGGTTCACGGCCAAGGCGGTCGCGTTTCTGTGCCGGGGCGTCAATCGCCACAAGGCAAACGAGGTGTTCCATTGGTGCCAGATTGCTGCGGGCGCCGGCGTGGCGTTCATGCATGGCGCGCAGGATGGCCAGAAGTTCATGAGCGTGTTTCTGCTGGGCATCGCGCTTTCTGCGGGGCTTGGCCAGTCGGCCGAACTCGCCCTGCCCGTGTGGCTTATGGTGCTGTGCGCCATCAACATGGGCCTGGGTACGGCTATCGGCGGCGAGCGCATCATCAAAAACGTGGCCATGAACATGACGCATCTCGAGGTGTATCAGGGCTTTTCTGCCAGCTTCTCCGCCACGCTGTGCCTGATTCTCGCAACGTTCACCGGCATGCCGGTTTCCACGACGCACGTCAAGACCACCGCCATCATGGGTGTGGGCGCCGCCAAGCGCAAGACCGCTGTGAAATGGCAGGTGGCGATTGACATGGTTAAAACCTGGGTGCTTACGTTTCCGGGTTGCGGCCTGATTGGCTTTTTGATGGCGGAGCTGTTCCTGATGTTCATCTGACGTATGTCACGGCGCAGGGGCTCCGATGCGGGCGGGCGCCGTTAGTTTGGCCTGACGCGACGGCCGTGCGCGGCGCGCTTCAAAGAGAGGATTGCCATGAGCCTTAAGTCACGTTTCAACTACTTCGATGCGTTCGAGAAGCAGGTTGACCTTGCCTGTCAGGAGGCCGAGCTTCTGATTGAAATCATCGAGAATTTCACGACGTCCGATGCCGTGCTCCCCGAAATCACGCGCGCTCATGCCATCGAGCATGAGGGCGATGAGGTGTGCCACGAGGTATTCGAGGCTTTGGCGGTTGATTTCATCACCCCCATCGAGCGCGAGGACATCATCGCTTTGGCGCAGGGGCTCGACGATGTGGTGGACTACATGGAGAGCACCATCCAGCGTTTCTACATGTACAACGTGACATCCATGCACCCGCGTGCCGTGGAATTTGCCCGTCTGCTGCTGAAGAGCTGTCAGGCGCTCAAGGCCGCCATGTGCGACTTCCGCGATTTCAAGAAGTCCAAGAAGCTGAGCGCGCTTCTGGTGAGCGTGTCCGACGTGGAGGAAGAGGCCGATGATTTGTTCTTCCATGTGATGCGCGATCTGTATCTGCGCAGCGAGGAGAGCCCGGCGGATGTGTTCATCTGGGACAAGCTGTTCCAGCGCCTGGAGAACACGGCAGACGCCTGCGAGCATGTGGTGGATACGATGCGCATGGTGATGCTGAAGAACGCATAGGCGAAGCGCCTGCGCGACAAACCAGGGTGTCTGGGCAACAAGCCGAAGCGCCTGCGCGACAAGCATAATTACGCAACGAGAAAGGGCCCAAGGGTCCTTTCTTTTTTCTATCGAACCAGGTTGTCGATTGCCCACGTGAGCGCTTTGGCCCGACGGGCTTTTTGGGCGAGCATCCAGAGCTTGCCGGCGTTGTCGAGCTCCTGGCGGAGGGCTTCTTCGCGGTCGGGGGCCATTTCGTGCAGGATGGCGGCTTCGTCTTCGGGCGTCACTTCAAGGTCTTGCGCGCGGAAGATGGTTTCCAGGGCTATCTCGTCGTAAAGCTGGCGCATGGCTCCGCGACGCAGGTCGGCTTCGACCTCCTGCGGTTTCTTGCCTGTGCGGATGCGGTATTCGCGGTAGGTTTCGCCGTCCTCCTCAAGACCGGTGCGGAATGCCTTGTTCTCGCGAGCAAACGCTGCGCTTTCAAGTGTGGCAGAGACGGTGCCCGCCATGCGCGCGCGCAAGGTGCGAAGGATGTGCTTCTCAAGCGCGGGCGAGACGTGGAGCGGAAGGACTTCTTCTGCGCCGGCTTCGGCGCGCTCCATCTCCTGGGTGGCAATCTCCGCACGCAGTTCCTCAGTGAGCTCGACGGGCGTTTCCAAATCGAGCTCCATAAACGGGACGGGATGCACGGATACCGTGAACGCATAGGGTGCGCCCTCTTTGTAGGGCAGCGTCGAGCGCATGGAGGGTTCCAGTAAAAACGCCAGGCCGAGCTCGCGGATGGCACGATCGGTCGCGCGCACTTTGACAGTCTCCTCCAAAAACACGCCCATCTCCATGTCGGTGAGCATGAAGCGCGCCTTTTCGAGGGCGGCCGCCTCGTCAGTGCCCAGCACGGTCGCCAATCGTCGATGCGCCCCTCGCGCAAGCTCAGCGGCTTCGTCCGCAGTAAGCGAGCCTGAGAATTCTATGGGCATGTCAGACGGCTTTTCTCCATCGACATCATTCGTCTGGGGCATCGTGATTTCCATAGGACCTCGATTCGTGCAGCATGATGCTTCGACAGGTTGCGGGTGACGTTTTGAGATGGCTCCGATTGTATTGTTGAATAGTAGGCGTTTGACCGCGCATCAGGGCATTTCATCGAAAGTGCGGGGTTGCCGCGTGGTGCCTGGCTGCTGCGCTATAATCCCTCGCGTTACACGATAGGGTCTGCGGCATCGACGCGGGATTGGTTTGGCCGCGCATTTTGCCGCAGCTTACGAGGAGGCACCTATGCTTACTTCCGACCAGATTGGCGCCATTGCCGCTGCTCACGGGTTTGGCCCGGTGCAGAGCGAGCCGCTGAATGAGATCGACGGCGCCGCTCACGTGATGCGCCATGTAAAAAGCGGGGCTCGTCTGCTGTTTTTGGAGAACGAGGACGACAACAAGGCGTTTTCCATCTCGTTCAAGACACCGCCCGCCGATGACACCGGCGTGTTTCACATCCTGGAGCACTCGGTGCTGTGCGGGTCGGACAAATACCCGGTCAAAGAGCCGTTCGTGAACCTGCTCAAGACCTCGATGCAGACGTTCCTGAACGCGCTCACCTTCCCCGACAAGACTATGTATCCGGTGGCGAGCACCAACGAGCAAGACCTGCTCAACCTGATGGACGTGTACATGGACGCCGTGCTGCATCCGGCGATTTACGGTAAGCGCGCCATCTTCGAGCAGGAAGGCTGGCACTACGAGCTGGACGAGGCCGAGGGCGATGCGGGCGAGGCCTTGCGCTACAACGGCGTGGTGTTCAACGAGATGAAGGGCGCCTTGGCCGATCCCGACAGCGTGCTGTACCATGCGGTGAACGCGGCGCTGTTCCCGGGCACGTGCTACGAGTTCGAATCGGGCGGGCATCCGCGCGCCATTCCGCAGCTCACCTACGAGGGGTATCTGGATACGCACGCGCGTCATTATCGCCTGGATAACTCCTATATTGTGTTGTACGGCAACCTTGACCTTGACCGTGTGCTGGGCTTTCTGGATGAGCGCTACCTTTCTGCGGCGGATTGTGCGCCGCGCACCGATGATGCCCCCAACGAGATTGGCATCGCCGCGCCGCACGTGACGCTGGATGTAGAGGTGCCCATGGATACCGCCCCCGAAAACGCGACGGTGGGCGTGGGCTACGTGATCGGTTCGGCGCGCGATTTTGAGCGCGTGCTGGCGGCCGACGTGCTGATGGACGCGCTCATGGGTGGCAACGAATCGCCCATCAAACGTGCGGTGCTCGATGCGGGCTTGGGCGGCGATGCGTGCGCCTATCTGCTGGATTCGCAAGCGCAGCCCGTGGCCATGTTCCAGCTCAAGGGCGCTAAGCCGGGTGTGGCGCGCGCGTTCATGGAGCTGATCGAATCTGAGGCGCGTCGCCTGTCGGAAGAGGGCATTCCGCGCGATTTGCTCGAGGCATCGCTCTCTCAGATGGCGTTTGACCTGCGCGAACGCGACCGCGGTATGGCCGATGGCGTGCCTTTGGCGATGAATGCGCTGGCGGGCTGGCTCTACGGCGACGACATGGCTACCACGTACCTGCGTTATGAGGATGTGCTTGCGCACATGCGTGCTGGGCTGGACGGGCGTTATTTCGAGGAAATCCTGGCATTGCTCCTTCCCGATAACGGCCACAAAGCGCTCGTGGACGTGGTGCCGCGCGAGACGCAGGGCGAAAGCGAGGAGGCGGCCGAGCTCGCAGCGAAGCTCGCCTCGATGGACGATGCGGACAAGGAACGCGTGCGTGCAGATGTGGCTGAGCTGCGCCGTTTGCAGGAGGAGCCCGATTCGCCCGAGGCTCTGGCCACGCTTCCGCAGCTGCATGTGAGCGACATTGGGCCCGCGCAGCCTGATGCGCAGCCCGCGCAGGTCGAAGGCGCGCCGCTTGCGTGCCTGCACTACGACATGCCCACACGCCATATTGACTACCTGCGTCTGTATATCGATATCGACCACCTTGCCTGGGACGATTTGCCGTACGTGACCATCTTGTCCATGCTGCTGTGCCGTCTGGATACCGCGCAGCACTCTGCAGCCGACCTGGATACGTACGCGCGCTCGCACCTGGGCAACCTGCGTTTTGCGGCCAACATGTTCGCGCCCGACGCGACACCGGACGACCTGTCGCTCAAAATGGTGGTGTCGGCAAGCGCCCTGTCCGAGGAGCTTGAGCATCTGGCAAGCATTCCGCGTGAAATATGGGAGGCCACGTGTTTCGACGATGCGGGCAAGATCCGCGATGTGCTGGTGCAGCGTCGCATCGCCATGGAACAGGCGTTCATGAATGAGGGACATACGCGTGCCATTAGCCGTATGACCTCATATTTCTTCAAATCATGCGTGCTGCGTGAGCAGATGAGCGGCGTGGATTTCTACCTGTTCCTGAAGGATTTGATCGAGCATTTCGACGAGCGGTTCGAGGGCCTCAAGGCACGTCTCGAAGATGTGAGGGCGCGTGTGTTCTCGGGCGAGCGCGTGACGGCGAGCTTTGTGGGTTCGCGTGAAGACTGCGCGAAGTTCTGGGAGCTTGCGGGCAATCTTGGCTTTGCGGCCACGGAACCTGCGTGCGTGTTGGGCGCGGATGATTCTGGCGAGGCGAACGCTATCGCAAGTGCGGACACGAATGCCGGTATGGCTATCGAGGCGGATGGTGCGCAGGACGCAACCGTTGCGGCAGGTGCTTTCGGGGTGGATGGTGCTCGTGCGCGCATCGACATTCCCGAGCCGCAGGTTAAAGACGAGGCGTTCGCGGTGCCGGGCGATGTGGTGTACGTGGCGAAGGGCGCCGACGTGTCCAGCATGGGCGCGTTCGACGGCGCATGGTCGGTTGCGTCCAATGCGCTTTCGTTTGATTACTTGTGGAACGAAGTGCGCGTGAAGGGCGGCGCATACGGCGTTGGGTTCCGCCGTGTGGCGGCGGGGCTCGCACGCTATTACTCGTTCCGCGATCCGGCGGTCGATCCCACCATCAAGCGCTTTGATGCGGCGGGTAAGTGGCTGGCCGGCTTTGATCCCGATGCCGACGAGATGGAAGGCTACATCGTGTCCACGGTGGCGACGCACGATGCGCCCGTCAAGCCCAAGGCGGCGGCGCTTCGCCAGGACGGTGCCTACTTCACGGGCAAGCCGGCGGATTGGCGCGAAAAGACGCGCGAGCAGATTCTGGCTGCTACGCCCGAGAAGCTGCGCGGTTTCGCACCGACGCTTGATGCCGTGGCGAAGGACGGTCATGTATGCGTGTTTGGCAGCAAAGAGCTGATTGCCGCTGCCAAATCGGTAGACCTTGCGGTCACGGAATTGTTCTAGCGGTCAGTTAGAGATAGGGCCATGAGGAAGGGCCGGCGCAACCTGCGCCGGCCC
>CAUWMI010000151.1:0-6352 GCA_963559755.1 uncultured Slackia sp.
CGGGCACGTTCAGCTTACGCGGCTCGCCGCCAATCGCGACGATGCAGGCATCGAAGCCGCCAGCAGCGATATCTTCCGGCGTAACCTCTTGCATGCGCACCTCAATCTGCTGCTTTTCGAGCTGCGTACGGTAGTAGTCGATGAAACGCTTGATATCGGCCTTGTACCACGCGGCGCTGGCCTCGATCATGGTTCCGCCGATTTCACGCTTTTCGAACACAACCACATTATGGCCGCGCTTCTTCAGCGTGAGCGCCGCCTCGCAGCCTGCCGGGCCCGCGCCCACAACGGCAACGTTCTTAGGCGTCTCAGCCTTGGGGTACAGCTCCTCGTAGTAATGGAAGAGCGTGGGATTGACGGCGCAAGAGATGGGATGATGCCCAAGAATACCGCGGTCGGTACAGCCAATTTGGCAGCGGATGCAAGGACGAATGTCGTCCTCGTGACCCGTGCGCGCCTTTTCCACCCACGCCTGATCAGCCAAGCACTGGCGAGCGGTGCCGATAAAGTCAACTTTACCATCAGCGAGCAGTTTCTCGGCAGCCGCAGGCGATTGAATAGCACCCGTGCACATAACCGGAATATGTACCTGCTCCTTCACCTGTGCTGTCATGTCGGCGCAATACGACCACGGATAGAAACTCGTGGAGAAATTCGCCGTCACATGGGTAGCCGTGACCAAATTCAATAGAGCCACGCCTTCGCGCTCAAGCACCTTGCAGGTGTCGATGCACTCCTCAAGACGAATGCCATCAGGCTCGCAGTCATCCAAATCAAGTTTGACGCTCACCGGATAACCTGGACCAACATAGCGTTTGATGGCCCGTATTACTTCGACCAGGAAACGCTGGCGGTTGAACAGCGACCCGCCGTAAATATCGTTTCGCTGATTGTCGTGCGGCGAGAGGAAATTGCACGGCAGGCAGCCGCACGCCGCGTGAACCTCCACCAAATCGAAGCCCGCCTGCTTCACGCGAGCTGCCGCCTGACCGTACTGCTCCTCAATTTGATGGATTTCATCAATCGTCAAAGGCCGAGGAATCTGAGCGCCAGCGTTGATCATGATTTCGGGAAGCACAGCGGAAGGGGCAACAGCGTCATCGCCGCCTGCAAAGCCCATGTCACGGCCGGGATGGGCGAGCTGCATACCGGCAATTGCACCGTGATCGTGCATGGCCTGCGCAATCATGCTCAAACCGGGAATGTAGGTATCGTCAGCAGCAGACAGCCCCATATGATAGCCATCCATAATCAGGCAATTGTCTAAAAACACAATGCCAGGACCACCGGCAGCTGCCTCAGCCGCATGCTTGATGTTGCGTTCGGACGTATCGCAAAGCTTGCCCACGTTCAGATATGTTCCCATGGAATTGCGAATGACGCGATTCTTGACGGTGAGGTTGCCTACCTTGCCCTTCGAGAAGAGGTTGGGATATTTAGGATGCTTCATAATGAATTCCCTTAGATAGTGTGAAATAAATGTCTACTGCGCAGGATGCGCGGGGTTGAAACCAGAGATGCGAGCCGACAGCGCCATGAATGGCTTGATGATTATGAACACGGCAATTACGGCGGTCACCTCTACAAAAAGAGCCCACTGGGCAAAGCCGCCCAGCCATGCCGCTACGCCACCGGTCCCCAAATTTGTCAGCAGCATGTTCAGCAGCAGAATCAGCATGCCGAAATACGTGCCGAGCACGAGCGCTTGAATAACCCAAGTGCCAAAACCTTTAGCCTTCACAGCAGCCGCAAGGCGCAGAGCCCACCCCATGGGATTGCCGAGTTCGCCGACAGTGTAGCCGGCAAGAAAGCTTGACACCCATGTTGCCACGACCGATTCGACCGTCATGACGTTCATACCTAACTGCATGCTGATGCAGATATTAATGGCAAGGGTGATGATGATGCCCATGGCCAGATTCATAAATATATTCATGAGCTCGCCGAAGCCTTCAGGCCCCTTCATGATATTCCCCTTTCACGTTACGCACGAAAGCCCCTAACAATCGCACGAAGTATGGGGCGCACTCCATGAAAAAACGCGCCCCCGACATGACCTATTAGGCAATTTCCCCCTGCATGCTGCCCGTCGTTGCGCCCGAGCAACCGCCATCGACGGCGATATTGGTCGCAGTAATCTGACGGGACTCATCGGAAGCCAGGAACAGATACGCATAGGCAATATCGATTGGGTCGATAGCACGCTGAGTGGTTTGAGCAGCAACCAGGCCCGACGCCATTTCCTTGGGGATGTTGGCCATAGCCTCGGTCCACACCAAGCCCGGGGTCACCGAGTTGCAGCGAATGCCGAAGGGGCCGCCTTCCGCGGCGAGCTGGCGGGCCATGGCCAGGCATGCGCCCTTAGCTGCAGCGTGGCATGCCTGCGGAGAATTTGACCCCTGGAGGCCGCACGTCGAAGAAGTGATGATAATCGAAGCTCCGTTTGCCTCTTTGAGGTACGGCCATGCGCAGTTGCACACGTTGTAGACCAAATCGAGTTCGTTTTTGATGCCGTAATTCCACACCTCGGGGGTCATCTCCTCGAACGGAGCCATGCCCGGATGAGACGCGTTGTTGATAACCACGTCGATGCCGCCCATGCGCTCTGCGCATTCAGCGACCCATTTCTTCACAGCATCGTAATCGGACAGGTCGCAATCGTCGCCATATGCTTGATAACCCTTGGCGCGAAGCTCTTCGGCATATGCGGCGGCAACGCCCTTGGAGCGGCCCGATCCGCAAACAATAGCTCCATGAGCACACAGAAGTTCCTGGGCAACATGCCCCACGCCTTTAGTGGTACCCGTAAGCAAGATTTTCTTCCCCTTCAAGCGCTGGCCAACGGATTCCTCGGGGGAAATCCACTTGCCGAATTCGGGAGCGCCTTCAATCTTTGGAGCCTTTACTTCCTGTGCCATAGCAGAGTCCTTTCTCTTTATATTCGGCGCGCGCAAAAGCGCACACCGCAGTCCGCAGAAGTGGCGGGCTGATGGCTAACGGAGAGAAGGGCACCGGGCCTCCGCGCAAAAAGCCCGGCGCCATGCCGCGCTGGCGGCACTATTTCATGTTCGCGATTGCGTGACGCGCGGCGATACGACCTGAGGTGTGAGCAAAACCGTTTGCGCAACCAGGGATTTCCATGTTGTAGGAATCTCCATACAGACCCGTCGCATCCAGGCCGACCGCATAGAGGCCGGGAATCGGATCGCCCTCCGCAGTGATGACCTGCATATTGCCGTTGACCTTGATGCCGCCGGCAGACCCCATGGTGCCCGTTGCCAGCGGAATGGCGTAGAAGGGCGCAGCGTTAAGCGCACGCAGGTACTGTGGCTTCTTGAAGTACTCCTCATCGAAGCCCTTTTCGCACGCCTCGTCATAAGCCGTCATGGTTTCGACGAATGCATCCGTAGGAACGTCCATGAGCTCGGCGAGTTTGTCGAAGGAGTCGGCCTTCTTCACCAGACCCGATTCCAAATGCGCTTCAAGCTCGGGCAAAAGTCCCGTCATGGGCTTGTGGTACACGACGAACTCGCCGATGGCAATCTCAGAGCCCTCGCTCACCAGACGATCGATGTCGGCCTGCGAGAGGATGGACCACACGATGCCACCAGGCTGCTTGCCGAAATACGACCCAATATCGCCGATATTCTCCGCAACCGACTCAGCGCAGAAGCGACGACCAGTCTTATTAATCCACACTCCGGGGTTTACGCCAGCACCGCCGACCTGGGAATCCATGGTCATATCGCGGCCGCCCGCCGCCAGAAGCGGACATGTGGTAATGGTTGCAGGGTCCGCGCCGACGGCAAGCGCCATGTCAAGACCATCGCCCACATTTTGCAACGGCGTAAGCACATTCATGTTGTATGCAGCGGGCGCAAACCAGCTGTACTTGTAAATACGGTCGGGATTGGAACCCATGCCGCCCGTGGCGAGAATGACGGCCTTGCCGCCGATGCGCAGCGGCTCGCCCTCGGATTCGGCAACAACGCCTACAACCTTGCTGTCTTCAATAATGAGCTCCTTGGCAGGCGTCTCGGTAAAGATGTCTACGTCGAGTTTCTGAATAGCATCGAGCAGCACCTCTTGGCAATGTGCGCCCAGCCCCTCCGGTAAATGGAACGTCCAGAGCTCATTGGGATCGTCCTCCGCAGCGATGTCGCACGTCTTGTACACAACGCCCAGCTCGCGATAAATGTCGATGGTTTCAGCGGCATTCTCCACAAACGCCCGAGCCACCTCGTAGTTCGCACGCTGGTGGCTGTAATTCATAATCTTCGCTAGGCCTTCTTGCTTGGTGGGGAAATGATACTTGCTTAAACGCGGAGTACCCAGTTCCTTCTGGACGGACGACTCAAAAGCCGCCGTGCCCTCGGCATACACCGAAAGGCCGCCCGTTTCGGGCATCTTCTCGATGAGCACAACATTCTTGCCAGCGCGAGCGGCAATGAGCGCAGCCGATTTGCCCGATGCGCCGCCGCCAACGACCACCAAATCGTACTCTACATCGAATTCTGCCATCGTTTCCTCCTTATGGTTGCTGCATCCGTTCACCGGTACAACTCATACGCCGCACCGCCCGTTTAGACGCAATTACTTCAGAGCCGCAATAAAAGCTGGGAGAATCTTCATGACATCGCCCACGATTCCATAGGTGCATTCACGGAAAATAGGGGCTTCGGGATCGTTGTTCACTGCGGCGATAACCTTCGACGCGCGCACACCGGTCATATGCTGAGGAGCACCCGAGGAGCCGAAGCTCAAGTACAAGCGAGGCGAGATTTTCTGGGTAGACGTGCCCACGACGCGATTGTGCTCAAACCAGTGATAGTTGTCGCACAGAGGCAGCGTGCATGCGATTTCTGCGCCCATTGCATCTGCAAGCTCTTCGACGAGCGCAAGGTTTTCCTTCGCGCCAATGCCCAGGCCAACACCCACCACGCGCTCAGCATGTTGCAGGCCCGCGGCGCCCTCGCCTTCGGCGTTTGTGGCTACGACCTTCATGCGGCAGTCCTGATTGAAGGACCCTTCGGATATTGGGGCGGCGCCAACGGGCTCGGCTTCCTCAAGACCATCGGAAATCGTACACACGACGGGGCCCGAAGCTTCCATGACTTCAACTGCCTCGCCATCGGCAACCAGGTGCTCGACGCAAATCGGATTACTAGTCGCGTCCACCGCGATAACGTTGCCGGCAACCGCAGCGCCCGTAGCAACCGCGATTGCCCCAAGCAACGAACGAGCCGTTGCTTGGTCGGAAGCAATGACCGCGAGCGGCTTTTCATCCTGTGCCTGCTCGGCGACAGAACCCGCCATGGCTTCAGGCGGAACCCCTTCGGGGCTGTACCAGATAACCTCTGCAGCACCCAAAGTCGCGACGCGATTCGCTAAATCCGCCTGCCCAAATACAAGTGCCTGGACGGAAGCGCCCGATCTCAACGCAACGCCCGTCACTGCCGCAGCCGACATTTCATCGGTGATGAGCGCCCATACGTTGCTCATTTACAGCACCCCCTCTGCCTTCAGGGCCGAAACGAGCTGCTCCACAGCCGTCTCGGGATCGCTTCCATCGAAAATACGCGCAGGCGCCGTTTCCGGAGTATGCGTGCCCTTCGATTCGAGACGAGCAAAGCTCTCGGAAGCTGCAGCAATCGTCTCAACGGGAAGCTTTCGAGCTTGGAGCACAGCGCGCATACCGGGCTTGCTCTCTTCTTCGCGGCGAGCCGCTACGGCGATGACCGCAGGGCCTTCAACAGCAACGTCTTGCGTGCCAGAGCCAAAACGACGCGTCACAATGAGGGCATCACCCTCGCGACGAGCGGCATCCACCGCCAGCACGCATGGCCAGCCAAGCATGTTCGCAAGCAGACTCGGCACCATGGGCTGCCATGCGCAATCGCCGATGACAACCGCATCGATGCTTTCTTGCGCCCGAACCGCGGCGGCCAAAGCGCCGGCCAGCTCGACGGGCTGTGCAAGCGGATCTACGCCGTCTATGGCAATAGTGCGCCTCGCGCCGCGGGCCGCAGCGAACGCCGTATCGCCGCTGGCCATGGTCATGCCCACAACTTCGCCTTCGCCCGCAATATCACAAGCGACCTTGACAACTTCGTGATCGTCGTCGCCGGCAACGGGCTTGGTAGCGGTCCATTTGACGTTGCCGTCTACGCCGACCCTTTCATCGTGCGGGTCCATCGCCCATTTGAAAATTGCAATGGTAGTCATAAACCCAACCGCTCTCTTACTCGGCGTCCCAGTCGCACACCTCGCGCCAATCGGCACCCATGTCCAGGGCAACCTGCATTGCGCCGCCGTTTGCGTCGGGGAATTCGTTCACAGCAATCTCGAGGCC
>CAUWMI010000152.1:0-6299 GCA_963559755.1 uncultured Slackia sp.
ATCGTGGCCCATTGACAATACTTATGAATTGAATGTCGAGCGAAATCCAAGAGTCCCTACAGTCCTCGTTTCGCCGAGAACACCGCCGCTTGCACGCGATTGTTCACATGCAACTTCTGGATGATGCTTCCAATGCATTTCTTCACCGTCGGCTCACTCAAGAATAGCCGTTTGCTTATTTCTGCATTTGAAAGACCCTCTTCTAGGGCAGCGAGCACAGCGCGCTCGCGCTCGTCGAGAGAATTAAAATAATCGCTTGACACCGATTCGGATTTCTCTTCAGTCGAGCCTTTGAGAAGCGCACCTTGGAGCACGGTGCCAAGACTCCCGGAAAACGCAATATCACCGCAGGCCAAGGCCCATAAAAGAGAACGAAGTTTATCGGAGGATATTTCATCACGCGACCCGAAGCCGCGCGCTCCAGCGCGCAAGGCGTCGAGCACTTCCCCGGTTTCGCCTATAGTTGCCAAAACCATAATTCGAATATTGGGATTCGCTTCCACAATGGCTTTGATCGTCTTCGCGCAGCCAACACCCTGGAAGGAGGCGCCCATCATCACTACGGCCGGATTCTTTTCCAAGCACTGCCTCCACGCATCCTCGAGTGTGGATGCCTTCCCCACCAACGTGAATTCATCCCACTCCCGGACGAGAGCTGCTACGCCTTCCAAAAGGATGCAATCCTCGTCAGCAATCACGGTTTTCAGAGGGGACGCATTTAAGCTCAGTTCGTCGCGTAACGCCATGTGGATATCGTAAAGTTCTTTCGATGAAGCGTCCAGATAATCCGTTCCCTTGCCCCTGTCGTTCCTGAAGTCAGCCACAGTGCACACCCCTTCATTTCACGTCGGCGCTTCCCGATTGCGACTTCAATTATACGTGTTTTATAGACAATGAAATTTATCTGCTTGGCTATAAAGATTACCCGCTTGGACAGATGATGCTAAGGAGCAAGGGCGAGAAAACCGCTAGGCGACAACCGAACGCCGCTCGCCGCAACGCTAGCTCATCACCTTGGCCGACACCACGTTGCCGGGCGCCACCATGAGCACGCCCACCTGGCCCACCTCGGGCGCGTCGAAATACATGGTGCCGCCGATAGTCTCGGTCATGGAGAAGCGGTCGGACTGCTTGAACGAAACCACCACATCCACGCCCTCCACGAACTTGAACGGCGTCGGGTCGGCGGTAAGCGCGATCACGGTGTCCACGCCGCAGTCTTCGAAATGCTTCAGTATGCCCTGGATGCGCTCGAGCGTCGCCGGGCTTACGTCCAGCTCGTCCACGTCCTCGAACATCTCGGCCACGCTGCTGTAAGCGCTGCGCGTGCGCGTGGTGGTGTTGGTAGTGCGCAAGCCCATGGCGTCCTCGGTGGTCGTGGTGGTCACGCGCGTGGTGGTGGCGCTGCGGTGCGAAACCCCGGCCAGATCATCCTCCGTCAGGCTGAAGATGCCGTACGAGCGGCCGCCTTGCATGACGATGCGCCCGGCAACGTAGCTTCCTAAGTCGCCGGAGTCTATGGAAATGACCGAGGCGCCCTTCTCGCGGTATTCCTCCTGCGCATCGTCCAGCGTGATCGGCGTGGCATTGGGGGTTTTCGCGCGCGAGGATGCCGAACGCGATGCGGAGTTTGCAGTCGAAGATGCCTGCGAAGACCCCTCGGACGCCGAAGCGCCGGATGCCGAAAGACCATCGGCGTCGGAAGCTTTGCCCGCCTCCGGCGCAGCCTTCGTGGAATCGTCCTCGGGCAATGGCTCCCGCGTGCCTTCCCTCGCATTCGCCGCTTCGCCGGCATCTTCCGTGTCAGACATGCCATCGGAGCCATCCGCCGCATCGAGCACGCTTGCCTCCGAAGAGGAACCTCCGGCAGAAGCCTCCCCTGCGGAAGCGACGCCCGAAGAACCCGCCGACTTCCCGGCCAGCGGTTCGGGCACCTCGGCATCCTCCTCGCCAGAGCCGAAAATGCCGGAGAGCACGCCCTGGACGCCGCCTTCTTCTTCGGCATCGGAATCGGGTCGCACCGTGCCCTCGAACAGGATCACGCCGTAGCCCGACATGTCGCCCGCAACATCGTCAATGCTGGTCGCCGCCACGTTGAGGCCGTGGCCTGCATTTATGTAGGAGAACAGGGCTATGGCTCCCGCCAGAAGCAGGCAGGCGAACACGCCCAGGGCGATGCGCTCGCGCTTGCTGTGGCCCTCTTCGGCGCAGCAAGCGTCGGCGCGGGCGGTAATCATGCGCGCCGCCTCCGCGGAACACGCCGGACGATCGGTCGGAACGGGCTCCAGGCCTTCCTCTGCGTGCAAACCTTTGTGCTCGTCGGACATCACGCCGCCTCTTTCGCGTCGTGCTCAGCGGGCGCATACTCCGCATCGTCATGGATGCCGTCCTCCTTGCTGGAGGATTTGGAGCTCACCATGAGCACCATGGCGATGATGCAGGCGAATCCCACCAGGTCGATAGATGGGAAATACGTGCCCAGGCCCACCGCGGTGAAGATGGTGGCGGCAACGGGCTCAACCGCCGCGATGAGCGACGCCTTCACGGGCCCGATGTCGGAGATGGCCTGCATATACGCCCAGCTCGCAACCAACGTGCCGATGACCACGCAGCCCGCGAAGCCCAAAAGCGATGCGGGCGTAAGCGGCATGGGGTCGATCCACGGCTGCACGATCACGCACATGAGCAGGCCGCCCATCAGCATGCCCATACCAATGGTGACGATGGAACCCCAGCGGCCGATCAGACGCGTGGGAATGAGGTTGTAGAACGCCTGGCCAAGGGCCGCCGCCAAGCCCCACACAAGGCCCGGAAGCGGAATGGCGAGCTTGGACACGTCGCCCTGCGTAGCGATGAGGAACACGCCAATCAGCGTCAGGCACAGCCCCGTGATCTCGCGCTTGCGCGGCATGCGGTGGCTGATGCGCGCGTTGTACAGCATGATGATGGCGAGGCCGATCATCGAGAGCACGGTAGCGGTGCCGCTATCGGTATAGCTGATGGCCGTGAAATAGGTGAATTGGCAGAACATGATGCCGAACATGCCGAACAGGAAGAATCCCACCAGCGAGCGCTTGGACCTGGCCGCTGCGATCAGGCGCTTGCGGTCGATCGCGAGCGCGAGCAGGATGAACAGGATGCCCGATACGGTCATGCGCACCGCGGTGAGCCAGTCGGTGCGCACCGCGAACTCCTCGAACAGATACTCGGCGCACGTGCCGGAGAACGCCCAGCCCACGCCGCCTAGCAAGGCAAGAAACACGCCGCGCACGAAGCGAGAGCGCGTGACCATGCCCTTGATCCTGCGTTTCATCTTTCCCCCTTCGCGCCGCGCGCGGCGGCACGTCTGCCGGCGTCCTTCCCGCACCCGGGGCGCCGGCCTATCGCTCTTAACCCAGAATATCCTTCAGGAAGCGGCCGGTATGGCTCGCCTCCACCTGCGCGACTTGCTCGGGCGTGCCACACGCCACAATGGTACCACCCTTCGAGCCGCCTTCGGGGCCCAAGTCGATGATGCGGTCAGCACATTTGATGACATCGAGGTTGTGCTCGATCACGAGCACCGTGTTGCCCTTGTCCACCAGGCGCTGAAGCACGTCCAGAAGCTGGCGCACGTCCTCCATGTGGAGGCCCGTGGTAGGCTCGTCGAGGATGTAGAACGTGCGACCGGTCTGACGGCGCTGCAGCTCGCTCGCGAGCTTCACGCGCTGCGCCTCGCCGCCGGAGAGCGTGGTGGCGGGCTGACCCAGACGGATATAGCCCAGACCCACGTCGTGCAGGGTCTGCAGCTTGCGCGCAAGGCCGGGGATGTTCTTGAAGAACTCCAGCGCCTCGTCCACCGTCATCTCCAGGACCTCGTAGACGTTCTTGCCGCGGTAGGTCACCTGCAGCGTCTCGCGGTTGTAGCGCTTGCCGCCGCACACCTCGCACGGCACGTACACGTCGGGCAGGAAGTGCATCTCAATCTTGATCTGACCATCGCCCTTGCACGCCTCGCAGCGGCCGCCGCTCACGTTGAAGCTGAAGCGGCCCGGCGCATAGCCGCGCGCCTTGGCCTCCTGCGTGCTGGCGAACAGCGCGCGGATGTCGTCCCACAGGCCGATGTAGGTGGCCGGGTTCGAGCGCGGCGTGCGGCCGATGGGGCTCTGGTCGATGTCGATGATCTTGTCCAGCTCCTCGTAGCCGGAAAGCTTGCGGTAGGCGCCCGTGCGATGGTGGGCGCGGTTGATGCGGTTGGCGAGCGCCGGCGCCAGCGTGTCGGTAATCAACGAGCTCTTGCCGCTGCCGGACACGCCCGTGACCACGGTGAGCGTACCGATCTCCACCTGGATGCTGACGTTTTTGAGGTTGTTGGCGGATGCGCCCGTGAGCTTCACAGCTCCGCGCTTGGGACGGCGGCGCTCGCTCGGCACCACGATGGCGCGACGGCCCGACAGGTAGTCGGCCGTGATGGAGCCCTGCGTGGCGGCCACTTCCTCAGGCGTGCCGGCGGCCACCACATGGCCGCCCAGCTCACCCGCACCCGGGCCCATATCCACCACATAGTCGGCGTGGCGAATGGTGTCCTCGTCGTGCTCGACCACGATGACCGTGTTGCCCAGATCGCGCAGGCGTTCAAGCGTAGCGATCAGGCGCTCGTTGTCTCGCTGGTGCAGGCCAATGGAGGGCTCGTCCAGGATGTAGAGCACGCCCATGAGGCCCGCGCCGATCTGCGTGGCCAGGCGGATGCGCTGCGCCTCGCCGCCGGAAAGCGTGGCGGTGGCGCGCTCGAGCGTGAGGTAGTCCAGGCCCACGTCCACCAGGAACTTCAGACGCGCGCGGATCTCCTTGACCACGGCGCCGGCGATGACCGCCTCGCGGGCGTTGAGCGTGAGCCCCTCAAAGAACTCGAGGCTTTCGGCCGCGCTCATCTCGCACACCTCGTGGATGTTCTTGCCCGCCACGGTAACGGCCAGGATCTCGGGCTTCAGGCGCCTGCCGCCGCAGGTGGCGCAGGGGATGGTGGCGAAGTATTTCTCGTATTTCTCGCGCTGGGTGTCGCTCTGCGCATCCTTGTAGCGGCCCATGACCGCCTCGCAGGCACCCTCCCAGTCGATGAACCAGTAAGTCTCGCGGCCGTCCACGGTCACGTAATCAACGCGCACCTTCTCGCCCGGCAGGCCGTGCAGCAGCGCCTTGCGTACCTTCGTGGGCAGATCCTCCCACGGCGTTGCGGGGTCGGCGCCCATGTGGCGGCACACGGCGCGCAGCACCTGGGGATAGTAGTTGCCCGTGGAAAACGGCGCAATGGCGCCCTCATTGAGCGAGAGCGACGGATCGGGCACGAGCAGGCTGGGGTCGACCTCCTCGCGGCTGCCCAGACCGGCGCAGTCGGGGCAGGCGCCGTAGGGGGCGTTGAAGCTGAAGTCGCGCGGCTGGAGCTCGTCCATCGAATGGCCGTGCTCGGGGCAGGCCAGGGCGAGCGAGTACAGGTGGTCGGCGGCGGATACGCCCGTGAAGCCCGGGGTGCTCTTCTGGGGGTCGGATTCCTTGCCCTCGTCATCCACCACGTGCACGATCACGCGGCCCTCGGCGAGCTTGGTGGCCATCTCCACCGCCTCGGCGATGCGACTCGTCGCAGAGCTCTTGAGCACCACGCGGTCCACCACCACGTCGATGGAGTGCTTGAACTTCTTGTCCAGCTTGCGCGGCTCGCCGTCAAGGCGCACCACCTCGCCGTCGATGCGCACGCGCGAGAAGCCCTCCTTCTGCAGGTCGGCCAGAAGCTTGGCGTGCTCGCCCTTGCGGCCCATGACCACGGGCGCCAGGATGAGCGCGCGCTTGCCCTCGCCCAGGCCCAGAATTTCGTCGGTCACCTGGTCGGTGGTGCGCTTCTTGATCTCGCGGCCGCACTCAGGGCAATGGGGCACGCCGATGCGCGCGAACAGAAGGCGCAGGTAGTCATAGATTTCAGTGGTGGTTCCCACGGTGGAGCGCGGGTTTTTGGAGGTGGTCTTCTGGTCGATGGCCACGGCGGGCGACAAGCCGTCAATGCTGTCGAGGTCGGGCTTGTTCATCTGCCCTAGGAACTGGCGCGCGTAGGCCGAGAGGCTTTCCACATAGCGGCGCTGGCCCTCGGCGTAGATGGTGTCGAAGGCCAGGCTCGACTTGCCCGAGCCCGAAAGGCCAGTGATGACCACCAGCTTGTCGCGCGGAATAGTGAGGTCTATATCTTTGAGGTTGTGCTCGCGGGCACCCTTGATGACGATGGAATCGCTTGCCACGCTCTCCCCTTTCACGGGTCACATTTCAGCAACCGA
>CAUWMI010000153.1:0-6253 GCA_963559755.1 uncultured Slackia sp.
AAAGCGGCGATTCTTCTCGTCCAGGAGTGTGAGGGCGGTGCCTTCTGAATAAAGAGGCCGGGAATATTTTCCCGGCCTCTGGAGGGGAGGTGTTGTTTTACCAGCTGACAATGGCGGAGGCGCAGGATGGGTCATCCCACATGTACGATCCGTCGGGACCTGCGAAGTATTTCTTCACTTTGTCAAATCCGCTCGGATTCGAAGGGGCGGTATCGCCCGTGAGCGCATGTATGACCGTGTAGCGGCCAGCCGTAAAGATATGAGAATTCGAAAAACCGCCGGGCATGTTCCAGTTGATGCCTCCGCACGGGTTGCCCGCCTGAATGCCTGCAGCATAAAGACCAGGAATCGGGTTGTCATTCTCATCGATGACGCGATATCGGTCATCCACCATGACGCCCGCATTGATTCCCGACATGCCAAGGTCGCCCCTGATGCAATAATACGGAGGCGTGTCCATGGCTACAAGGTAGTCTCCCGGTACGCCAAAATCGTCGTCGCGTCCCTGGGCGCACATTTCGTTGTAGCGCTTGATGCTCTCCACGCCGTCAGAAACAGGGATGCCGGCGTTTTCGCAAAGCTCTTCAAGGGTGTTCCCCGAAACAAGAATGCTGGGATCCATCCAAGCGGACCCTTCCCCGACAAGCATGGCGGGCGAAACGCCCAGGCTGTTCGGGTAGTAGTTCTCTTTCTTCGAGTCGAAAAGGCGGAAATGCTTACCGGCATCTTCCGGCCTTGTCGTATACGACATGGGGATGTTGAGGCTCGACATCCCCACCGTTTCGTTGCAGAATCGTTTGCCTTCGGCGCTTAGCGCTAGGAACGGGAAGAACATGAAGGGCCCGATGTAGTTAGTGTGTATCTGGCGAGCATGTCCCAATGGGGCCATGCGCCCACCGGCGAGAATGCCGAGGATGTGCCCATCTCCCGTATGGTTAACGAGGACTTTAGGATACATTTTCGCGTCGTGCATGTTGCGATCTACCATGGAATCGTTGTTCATGTAATCGCCTGCTGCAAGGATGACGCCCTTGTTGGCATTGAGCTTGATATACTTGCCGTCAGAGGTCTTTCCTATCGCGCCCGTCACTGTTCCGTCGTCAGATTGGACGAGCTGGACGCAAGGCGTTTCGTAATAAAACGTAGCTCCCTGCGCTTCTGCCCGCTTCGCGAGTGCCACCATTAGGTCTTGGTTCGATTCCTGCGTAGCGTCGCAGACCGCAACAATGCCGCCATCGTCATAGCGAACCGAACTGTCTGTGAGGAATTCGATGGGGGTAATGCCTTCTTCAATTCCTCGCTCAATCACCCAAGGGACTGCTTCTTCGGCAAAATCAATGTAGTATTGGAATAAGGCGGGGTTAATGCGCCAGTCGTTGAGCTTCGCCCAATCGCTTCGCCATCTCATGATGCCTGCGGCGTTTGAGGCGGCCTTTACGACAAACGAGCATCCGTTTCCGTTTGCGGATACCGTGGCCTCTTTTTGCAGACACGCAACGGAAGCTCCTTCTTCCACAGCGGTAAGCACAGCGGGAACTCCCGCGCATCCCGCTCCTACGACTACGATGTCGTAGGTTTCCTCTGTATCGAATTCGCTAATGGGGTCGAGTTCGACGACGCTATACTCGAAATCCGCATTCCTAAGATCCGGTGGAAGTTCGGAAGAATTGGTCTGCGATGCGTTCTCTTTCGTTGTTGGCGCGCATCCCGCAATGCCCGCAATGGCTGCGCCCGCTGCGGCTATTGCGCCGCCTTTTATAAGGCTCCTGCGAGAAATGTTTCCTCTCATAGTTCCTCCTTGTGTTTGATATTGACGAAACTTTCGATTCGCGCCGTGTATTGTCGGAATATGCGGCTCTTTTGTCTTCACAGGAAACGGTGACAATCGTCTAGATTGGTTCACATAAAACATGGGGATATGCCCTTATCGATCGTAATGCCCGCAGATGTTGCAGCCTATGCGGCTTATTTTTCCGGTGGTGATGCCTTGTGCGGGGCTTCAGAGCTGTACCGGGTGAGCGTGTCGGCGGAAGACGAGAGAACGCTCCGACGCGAGCTCCGTGCGCTGTGGGAAGTGATGAGCGAAAACGGTATAGGCGGCGGCCGCGCTCATCGTTGGGTAGGGAGCCGGTGGAATACGAGCAGGGCGGAAGGACAATCCGGTAGGCCCCCGCTTGACGTTGGCGCTCACGGGGTCTTCGGCCACGCTCATTCATGACGGTCTCAATGAATCGCTGATGGGAAGATTCGAGCTTATCCACTCACCCCACTGGTCGTATTCGGAATGCGCAGACGCGTTTGGCTACGATTTGGATGACTATCTCTATTATGGCGGCTACCCTGGTGCCGCGTCCCTCAAGGATGACGAGGGACGATGGCTTAATTACGTGCGGAATTCTATCATCGAGCCAAGTATCGCCAACGATGTGCTCCAGCTTGCCGATGTGAGGAAGCCTGAGCTCATGCGCCGGTTATTCGAGGTTGGCACCCCGTATTCGGGACAAGAGGTTTCATATCGGAAACTGCTGGGGCAGCTTGACGATAAGGGCAATGCTGCGACGATTGCTCACTACGTGAGTCTTTTGTCCAGGGCGGGCCTTATGAGCGGCCTGCAGAAATACGACCCCAAACTCATCAGGGAGAAAGCGAGCTCTCCGCGCCTTGTGGTACACAACACCGCGCTCATGGTTGCTGAGTATGGGCGGCGGCGAAAGGCTCTGTTGACCGATCCGTCGCTTCGAGGGCATTTGGTCGAAAGCGCCGTCGGGGCGTATCTGATTAATCGGGCTTCAATAGAGGGGTTTTCGGTGTTCTGGTGGCGTGACGGCAACGACGAGGTTGATTATGTTATCGCCGATAAGGATGCGGTTACTGCCATTGAAGTGAAGAGCGGCAGGGTGAAACCCACAAACGGAATGACGCGGTTTCTTGTCGAGAATCCGCACGCGCATCCAATCATCATTGGCTCAACAGGATGCGGCATTGAAGAATTCCTGCGTGGAGAGATAGAGCTCTTTGGCTGAAGGGCTTATTGCGAAGGGCGTCGGGGTATTCCGACGCCCTTCGTCATGCCATGGACCGATATGATTCGGCTTATCGTCCGCGGTTCATGCCGCCCTTGCCGCGGCTTGCGGGACGCCCGCCGCCGGTGCGATTGCTGCGGCCGGGGCGGAACTCGCCCTTGCCGCGTCCATTGAAGTCGCCGCGCTGGGTGCGGCCGCCCTTGCCGCGGCCACCGTCGAAGCCGCCCTTACCGGAGCGCTGGAAGCCGCCCTTTCCCGCGCGCTTGCCGTCGCCGGCTGCGGTACGGAAGCCTTCGCCGCCGCGGCCGGTCGAACGGGTGCCTTTACCCGCATGGTTGGCAGCGCCTTTGCCGTAATTCTTCTTGCCCGGTTTAGCGCCGCGGCCATCCGAGTACTGCTTGCTGCTGTACTTCTTGCCGCGCGGCTTGCGGTCGTTTTCGCTTTCAAAGTCGTCCTCGAAGTCGCGCTCCTTACGCCCGCCGCGACGGTCGAAATCGTAATCGCGGCCGCGCTCATGACGCGCCTCGGCGCCCGCCTGGCCCTTGCGCTTGCCGCGCGAGAACTGCTCGTAGGAGTACGTGTGCTCGCCTCCGCGCTTGCCTTTGCGTTTCGCCTCCTTGGCGTCGCGTCCGGCCTCTTTGCGTTTGCCGCCCTCGATGTTGGGAATATCGAACATCGCGTTGAACTGCGCCTCGGCACGCGCCTGGCGCTCTTCAAGCGACAGCGGTCGGTCGCTCTTCTCGCGTTTCGGGCGCTCGGGCGCCACGTATTCGCGACCTTCCGCCTCGGCTGCTTTGCGCTTCTTATGCTCCTCGGCGCGCTCGATGTCGCGGCTGCGCATCTTACGCTTGCGGCCTCGCTTGCCCTCGGTCTTGCTGGATCCGCGCTTTTCGGCGGCAGCGCGGCGCTCCTCCTCGGCAATGCGCGCCTGGTTCACAACGCGCGGGTCGTCAGAGGGCAGCGGTTCGAAAGCGTCTGCCGGAACCTTGTAGTCCATCTCGTCGATCTTTTTGCCAATGAACTTTTGGATGCCTTTGAGCAGGCTCTTCGTCTCAGGCGTGACGAGGGAGATGGCCAAGCCGTCGGCGCCTGCGCGGCCGGTGCGGCCGATTCGGTGCACGTAATCCTCCGGCATCATGGGGAGGTCGTAGTTCACCACATAGTCCACGCCGCTCACGTCGATGCCGCGCGCCAGCACGTCGGTGGCAACCAGCACGTTGGTTTTGCCGGTGCGGAAATTCTCCAGGGCTCGAGTGCGCTGCGCTTGCGAGCGGTCGGCGTGAATGGCTTCGGTGGGAATGCCCGCGCGCTTCAGGCGCTTGGTTGCGTTGTCTGCGCCGCCCTTCGTGCGTGTGAACACAATGACGCGGAAGCCGCCCTTCTCTTTGATCAGGGCGTTCAGCAGCTCGGGCTTCTGACGGCGCGTGGTGTGGATGACGTACTGGTCGATCTTGTCGGCGGTGTCGCCACGATGGGCGATTTCCACGATGGCGGGGTCGTTGAGCAGCGAGAACATGGTTTTGTCCTGGCTGCGGTCGATGGTCGCCGAGAACAGAAGCGTCTGGCGGTCATCGGGCGTTTCCTTTACGATGCGCTCCACCTGGGGCCAAAAGCCCATGTCGAGCATGCGGTCGGCCTCGTCGAGCACAAGCACGCGCACGGCGGAGAGGTCCACCGCCCCGCGATCCATGAGGTCGATCAGACGGCCGGGCGTGGCAATGGCAACATCGATGCCGCGCTCGAGCTTTTTGATTTGCGGGTCGTATTTCACCCCGCCCACGAACATGGCAACAAAGTGCTCGGTGCGCTTGCCAATGGGCATGCAGGTTTCGCCGATTTGGCTTGCGAGCTCGCGCGTGGGGGTGAGCACCAGCATGAAGGGGCCGCTCTCGCCAATGGCGCGGTGGGGGAGCGTGTCCATGCTGGGCAGCGAGAACGCGGCGGTTTTGCCGGTGCCGGTCTTGGCGGCGGCAATGATGTCGCGGCCCTCAAGCACCAGGGGAATGGCCTGCTCCTGAACGGGGGTGGGCTCGGTGTATCCTAGGTCTTCAACGGCGGCCAGGGTTTTTTCTGACAGGCCGAGCTCTGAGAATGCGGTCATGGTTCTCCTATCTTAGTTTGTCCCATCACGTCGTGCTGGGCTTTCTCTGCGTCTTCCCGTGTGAAGCATGCACGTGAGGCGCCTGCTGCAAGCGGAGGCGAAGCGACTCATGGCGCTCGTGGACGCAAACGCGCGTGCGGCGTCTGCAAAGCGCAGAGAGGCATCAGGCCCGACGGGTCTGCTTCATGCGATGGCAATGTGTGCGCAAGACAGCATCATGCGGCGCAAAGATGCGCGGCGTGCGATGAGCGAAGATCATCGCCATGAGGCTTCGTCTCAAAGTGAGCCTCAGGCGAAATACGGAACGTGCGAAGGCGCAAAGCGCGCTGGCCGAAAGCGATTCTACGGCCACTAAAGGGCTTGTCGAACTACGCTTGTCCGCCGATGCACGAGGAGCCGCCAAGGCTCGTGGCGCTTTTCGATTGCAATCGAAAAAGCTGCGGATAAATACAAGGGGCTATTATGGGGCTTGCGCGCGGGAAGTTGGGCGAAAAGTCCGAAAAACCCCGCCGCCACACGCGCTGGCTACGGAATCTCCACGTTTGCCGGCGGCGGGCGGGCGAGAGTCTACCTAGTGCGCACGAGACGTACCAGCTCGTCGTGGGAATGTACGTCCAGCTTGTTATACACGCCTTGCACATGTGTGCGCACTGTGGCCACCGAAACCACCAGCTCGTCGCTTATCTCTTTAGGGCGCTTGTTCTGCGCCAAAAGCTTCAGCACCTCTCGCTCGCGCCCGGTCAGGCGAAACTCCTCCGCCAGCGCATCGCATCGTTCGCACAGCTGCCGCTCGAACAGAGCCTTGGGGTCTTCCTTGGGAACCACGCCCCAGGCGGTTTTGGCGTACTTTTCGCCGCCGATGTTGAACGTCACCACGCACAGCAACAAAAACACCGCGATGCCCAGCACACTAAACACTTCGTTGGTAAGCGGAACGTTTTCGTGGATTTCCATGCCGACGAAGTCGCCGATGAAAAATCCCACATTGCGCGCCAAAAATGCATGCGCGAACACCTGCGGCGCCGAAACGCCGGTGGCCTTGCATACGGTGAAGCACGCCACGGCCATGGTCATGTCAAAGTAGTACGTGGCGCTTTCCGCAAAGCCCAGCGAGGGCATGAACCCGCTG
>CAUWMI010000154.1:0-6229 GCA_963559755.1 uncultured Slackia sp.
AGCCGCCGATGATAGCCACGCCCAGCATGATGAAGCCCGACGTGTTGTAGCCCAGATAGAACTTGTGGATGCCGAACATGCCCAGGAAGATGCCCAGAAGGCCCGCGGCCACATGATCCTTCGTGCGCACGATCGGCTGTTGGTAGCCGCCCTGCTGATTTCCATACCCATAGCCGTAGCCATACGTTTGCTGGGTCTGCTGGTACGCCTGCTGCCCCGAGGCCTGCCCGAACGGAACTTGCTGGCCGGCATACGCCCCGCCATAAGGGTTCTGGGGCTGCGCGGCTTGCGGCTGCTGGGGCTGCTGCGCTGCTGCACCCTGAGCGGGCTGCCCGTATTGAGCCGCATAGGCATCCTGCGCATACGGCTGCTGGGGCTGATTGCCACCGAAGGGCTGAGAGGGGTCGAAGCCGATGGGCTGGACTGACGCGGCGGATTGCTGCGACTGCGCGTACGCCTGCGAAGCGGCAGGCTGCTGCGTCGTGCCAACGCCCTGCTGCGCATAATCGGGCGGCGGAACAGGCGCACCCGACACGGAGGCCTGAGCCCGAGAGCTGCTTTCTGCGGGAGGGGCATACGGCACGAAATCAACCGGAGCGGCGGCCTGCGCCGATGCGGAATCCGAAACGGATTCGCTTGACGATGCGTCACCTATCGCCGGCACGGGCTCGACCGAAGCAGACGCCTCAAGAGCGGCGCTTTCGCTGGCGGCGGGCTCGGACGCACCATCTTCCGGCTCCGAAACCGGCTCTACAATAATCTCCGCAGGCTCGGAATCCTCGGATGCGGCATCTGACTCGGTGGCAGAATCCTCTACGAGAGAAGCATCTTCGTCGAAGCTCTCAGCCTCGGAAGACGCCGCCCCTTCGACCTCGAACGATGCGGGCGTCTCCTCCGGCTGCACCCGAGCATCGGCATCTTCCGCAAGCTCTTCCTGGCTGGAAGCCTCTTGCACGGGCACCTCCACGACGGCATCTTCCGCAGGTTCAGCCGCTGCCTCCTGTGCAGGAGCCGAGCTCAACTCCTCGAGACGCTTCTGCATCTCTTCCATCTGTTTCTTCAGAGCGGCTATCTCATCGGCGTGCGCATTGGTGGTGATATTCTCATCGGCCATGGCAAACCTCCATTCCTCGATCGCGGCCCGCGCCCGCTTTCGTGCGGGGCTATCGGGCATTCTCTTCTATGCCTCTTGCCGCGCAGCGCTCGCCCTCCTAAAAGAACTTGCGCGCGGCAACGGCTCACGGGAACGACGCAACGTCGCTTCTTTCGAACTGCTGCCATCCTACAACGAAAACGGCAGCGCATCCCGTTTCGCTGCCGTTCCGTAATACCTATGTCAACGTTTTGTCATGCGGCCACACATTGCATGCACCACGCCGCGCGTTTTCGCACCGCCCGACATGCCGTTACGCGCGGTCGGGCACCTTGCTCAGCAGGATGAATCCCACGACGAACAAAATCGCCAACGAAAGCACGCCCAGGCTGGAAACCCCGGTGAGGGCCGTAACGGTGCTGACCAGGAAGGTTCCCATGACCGCAGCATACTTGCCGAAGATATCGAAGAATCCGAAATACTCGTTGGCATGCTCCTTGGGCACCAGTTTGCCAAACTCCGAGCGTGAAAGCGCCTGGATGCCGCCCTGGAACAGGCCCACCATGATGGCCAGAATCCAGAACTCAACGGCGCTTCTCAGGAAGAATGCGCCGAACAGCGTGATGCAGGTGTAGGCAAGCACGCCCACCAGCAGCATCTTCTTGGTTCCCACTTTGGCGCCCAGCCTGCCGTAGATGATGGCCGAGGGAAACGCCACGAACTGCGTGACCAGAAGCGCCAGCACGAGCTGCGTTGAGTCGATGCCCAAATCGGTGCCGTAGCTCGTGGAGAGCTTGATGATGGTGTGCACGCCGTCGATATAGAAGAAGAACGCCAGCATGAAATAGCGCAGCGACTTATCGCGCCAAATCTTTTTGAGCGTGCGGCCCAGCCCCAAGAATGTGTCTTTGAACAGATGCTCCGCGCGTTCCTTGAAGTGCGTCTGGTGCACATTGCGAAATACGGGCACCGTGAATGCCACCCACCAGATGGCCGTGATGGCGAATGCGATCTTCATGCCGGTTGCCATATCGATGCCCACGGCGCTTCCGCCCAGCACGATGCCCAGGCACGCGATGAACGGCACGCAGCTGCCAATGTAGCCCCATGCATAGCCCTGGCTGGAAATCTCATCGTAGCGCTCGTCGGTGGTGGCATCCACCAGCAACGCGTCGTAGAACACCATGGACGAGTTGAGCGCGATGGACGCGATCACGTAGATGATGAGGAAGGGCAACGCCTCGGCGGTAAGGCCCAGGCAGCAGCACGCCACGGCGCCCGTGCCCACGCAGCCCACGAGGAACTTCTTCTTCATGTGGCGCAGATCGGCGAGGCTGCCCAGGATGGGCATGAGCAGCGCGATGACGAGCGACGCCACCGTTTCAGCATAGCCCCAGGCCACTACGACGCTTCCTGTGGCGATGGAGCTGAAATACACCGGAATGAGGGCCGTGGAGAGCAGGACAAAAGCTGAATTACCCACGTCGTACATAATCCAGCTTTTCTCCTGCTTGGTCATTTTCTGCCGAGCCATATATCCTCTTTCTTTGTTTGCGAATCCTTGGCAAAACTGCCGCAGCAGATTGTATATCATGTGCGCAAAGCCAGACAGCTGACTGCGCGCCACCCTGTCAAATCAAGGTAAAGATGCGCAACGCACACACGCGAGCGTCAGAAGCATACGATTATAGGTTGGAAGAAGTCAGCGAGAGCGATTCAGGCGAGTGCGATTGGGTTGAGTGAATATGCCCCGATGGCATATTCAGTGCCAAACTTCCGCATCCGAGAGGATGCGCTTCTGAACGCGAAGCGGTCAGAAGTAGCGTGCTTCGCACGTGAGCGACGATTGAAGCCCAAGCGTGCCGCATGAATTGCTCGCAGCGTCGAGTTGAACGCCGTTCGGCATAACGACGGAAAGGACCACCATGCCAGCCATCGTCACTCACGATTTTTTCGGTCGAGACATCTACGAGGATTCCAAAGAGCTCATCAGCACGCAGGAGGAGGAACGCCGAGCGTTTTTGCTGGGCAACCAAGGTCCTGACCCCTTATTCTTCCTGGTCATCACCCCGTATCCGCGCTTCAAGAACGCGCTCAAAATCGGCAGCCTCATGCATAGGCTCGACCCGGCGGCGCTGCTCGTTGCGCTCAAGGAGGGCCTCGAGGCGCTCGAGGACGACGAGCAAAGCGTCGGCCGCGCGTTCCTTGCCGGATTCCTCTGCCATTACCTGCTCGACCGCAGCATGCATCCCTTCGTCTACAGCCAGCAGTACGCCCTGTGCGATGCGGGCATCGAGGGGCTCACGCGCAAGAACGGCAACGACGTGCATGCCGAAATCGAGCGCGAGCTCGACGAGATGGTGCTGTTCGAAAAGACGGGGCGCACCGTGCGCACGTTCAAACCGTACCGCGACATCCTCCAGGCAAGCGATGCCACGCTTGCGGCCTTAGGCAAAATGGTTGAATTCGCGTCGATCAAGGCTTTGCGCGTGTTTCCCGCGCCGGACGCCTTTGGGGCATCGGTCAAAAACTACCGCTTGGCTATGCGCGCATTTTACTCCCCCGCCCAGCGCCGCGCAAACGTGGTCGCCTTCGCGGAAACGCGCATTCTGCGACGCGGCGGGTCGTTCTTCAAGGCGATGAGCCACCGCGACCGGGCCGAAGCGACGAGCGCCTTCGACAACCGCGAGCGCATGACGTGGGAAAACCCGTTCACCCACGCAACGCAAACGACCAGCTTCTGGGACATCTTCGACGCGGCGAAAGCCCAGGCACACGATGCCTTACGGGCTATCATGCTGCCTACGTTCGATGTGGCCGCGGCAGAGATGATCACGGGCGGCCTCGATTTCAGCGGCCGGCCCGCACCGATTCGCCCCGAAGGGCTCTCGGCAGATTCCGACGACGAATAGCACCGTCGGCTCCGTAGGGAGACCTTCCGCCGAATGCCCCTGCGCATCGCCCGCACCCCGCGCCACAATGCGCAGCACGAAACCTTGCGCCGCGAAAGCGACGCGTAGAAAGAGAGGAGTCGGCTCCCCATGCTGGAAAGCGTTCTGCCTATCCCGTTTTGGCTTGAATTCGCCGGAGCGCTTTCGGGTGGGCTCGCCGGAGGCATCGCGGCGGCGCGGGCGCGTTATGACGTGTTCGGCGCGGCCGTCATCGCTATCGTCACCGGCTTGGGCGGCGGCATCATGCGCGACATCCTGTTGCAAGACTACGGCATTTACGCCTTTCAGCACCCCGTGCTCATCCTCGCGTGCGCGGCAGCGGGCGTGGCCGTGTTCTATTTCCATAAGCTGGCCGACGCCTTCGATTGGCTCATGGACCTGCTCGACAACCTCTCGGTGGGCCTGTGGGCCGTGGTGTCGGTGGGCAAGGGGCTTTCAGCCGGCGTTGGCATCATCCCTTCCATCATTTTGGGCACCATCACCGCTGTCGGAGGAGGCGTGCTGCGCGACGTGCTCATGGTACGCCCGCCGCAAACGTTTCAGGCGGGCACGCTGTACGGCATGGCATCGCTCGTAGGCTCCACCGCCTATGCGCTGATGAGGCAAAACGACGTGCTGGGGAGCTACGCCGCCATCACTTGCGTGATTTTGGTGCTGGCGCTGCGCTACGCCTCGCTTGCGTTCGACTGGCGCACGAAACCCGCCCAGGATTACAGCGACAAGGTGATCGAGCCCGTCAAAAAGGCCGCGCACGTTGCAGCGCAGCCCATGAGGAAGGTCATTCATCCCGTCAAAGACGCCGTAGTCGATCCCGTGAAAGAGGCCATCGTCGACCCGGTGCGCGAAGCGGCGAGACATCGCACGCACCGGCACGATGGGGATGGCCCCGACCATAAGAACAACGATCGATACCATGAAGCGCCCGCATGTCCGTCCACCAGCATGCGGGCGCTATGGTGTGCCGGTGCCCGTCCAAAAACGGCCGAGCACCGGCAGCATACCTCTTCAAGCTATTCAGCGGATGTGCAGCTTTCGTACACGCGGTCCAGGAGCTCTATCAGGAGCTTTTCCTCCTTGGCGGAAAGGTCGCCGCGCACCGTGAGGGCAGCGCGCTCGGCGGTAGGCTGAATCTCAGCGAGAAGGTCGCGCGCCTTGTCGGTCATCGTGATCACGTTCACGCGCCTATCCGACTCGTCGAGCTCGCGCACCACCAGGCCCATCTTCTCCATCTTGTCGACGGAACGCGTAACCGTGGCGGGCTCACGATGCAGGTGCGTCGCGAGCTGACGCTGGGAGAGCGACCCGTATCGATCGAGAAACACGAGGGCATTCCATTGAATGGGCGTGATTCCGTATGGCGCGAATTCCTTGGCGAGCACCTGCGTCACCACGCACTGCGTGCGGAAGATGCGGTAGCCCAGGAAATCGTCATGATGCTGCTCTTTGCGCATCTCTGTCGCCGTTCCTTTCGTCGAAAAGCCCTACTCGGCGGGCTTGAACGTGTCGCGGTCGGGCGCAAACGAGCGCATGGCGTCTATGGTACGCTGGAACAGGTCGTTCAGATCCCAGCCCAGCATCTCGGCACCCTCGCGAATAACGTCGCGCGAGCAGCCGGCGGCGAAGCTTTTGTCCTTGAACTTCTTCTTGAGCGATTTGACCTCGAAATCCATCACGCTCTTGCTGGGGCGCATGATGATGGCCGCGCCGATCAGGCCGGTGAGCTCGTCGCACGCGTAGAGGATCTTCTCCATCTGGTGCTCAGGCGCAGGGAGCGACGGATTGATGGTGGTCGCATGGCTCTGGATGGCGCGCACCAGCTCAGGCGTGCCGCCCGCTTCCTCGATCAGCGGCTTAGCGTACACCGTGTGATTCTCGGGGTCATCCAGGTGCTCCTCCCAATCGAGGTCGTGCAGAAGGCCCACGATGCCCCAGAACTCCTCGTTCTCAGGGTCGAACTCACGCGCAAAATAGCGCATGACGCCTTCGACTGTCTGGCCGTGCTCGATGTGGAACGGATCTTTGTTGTGCTCGTTGAGCAGCGCGAATGCGGCATCGCGCGTGATGCCCGCCTCAAGTGTAGCCATAGGTGTTTGCCTCCGATTGCCCCTTGGAATTATGATTCACCCATTATAGGACTGTCGCGCACACGCAAAACGGAGGGCAGCACGAAAAGCAAACATTACCG
>CAUWMI010000155.1:0-6219 GCA_963559755.1 uncultured Slackia sp.
AAGCGGGTGACTATGAGTAATCTGCGTACGCAAGAGGTCGAAGACTTGCTTGACGTTCTCTCTTCGATCACTGATAAAGACGTTTTGTACGCTCTTTTCGAAGACCTATTCACTATTCGTGAAATCAAAGAGACGTCTCAGCGTCTTTCCGTTGCCCGCCTTCTTGATGAGGGCAAGCCTTATACTGCCATCGCCGAGGCTACGGGTGCGTCTGCTACCACGATTGCGCGTGTATCGAAAGCCCTTAATTATGGAAGCGGTGGATATCGTCACGCGCTGGATGTTCTCGAGAAAAAATAGCATGTGTGTGGCCGCGTTTGCGCGACCGACACATTGATTCTGGAGCGGCTTTTACGCCGCTCTTTTATGCTGCTTTTCGGGGCTTCGTATCAGGCATGATATACTTGCCCGGATTCAGTATTTTCAGGTCGTATGCCTCGTATATGTGAAGGAAGGAACTATGCAATCTCGCGAAAAACTAGCTGAGCTTATCGGCCAGGCGCTTGACGCAGCGCTGCAGACCGGTGCGTTCTCTTTGGACCAGAAGCCTGAAATCACGTTGGAGCGTCCTCGTGATGAAGGCCACGGCGATTGGGCTTGCACCGTTGCCATGCGATGCGCGAAGGCTGCGAAAAAGAATCCTCGCGAGATTGCGCAGGCCATCGTTGCCGCGCTTCCTGAGTGCGATTTTGTGGAGAAGGTCGAGGTTGCGGGCCCTGGCTTCATCAACTTCTACCTGAAAAACGACGCTCTCCAAAACATCATTTCCACCGTGCGCACTCAGAAGGGTGACTTCGGCAAGGGCACGCTTCCGGATGGCCCCGTCAAGGTGAATATCGAATACATTTCTGCTAATCCCACGGGCCCCATGCACCTTGGTCATGGCCGCTGGGCGGCACTCGGCTCCGCTATGGCGAATTTGATGCGCCATGCGGGCTACGATGTGTTCGAGGAATTCTACGTCAACGATCATGGCGTCCAGATGGACAAGTTCGGCTACTCCATTGCTGCTCGCTACCTGCAGCAGCTGGGTCAGGACGCCGAGGTTCCCGAGGGCGGCTATCATGGTCTGTATGTCAACGACATTGCGAAGGTCATCATTGATCGCGACGGCGACAAGTGGCTCAATGCTGATGAGCATGACCGCATGATCGAGTTCCGCGAATTCGGCTACGCCTACATCATGAAGATCTTCCGCGACATCACTACGCGTTTTGGCAACCACTTCGAGCGTTGGCAGTCCGAGCGTGAGATGTATCTGCCTTCTGACGAGTTCGACGGAAAGAGCCCGTTCGAGTTCTGCATGGATGCGCTGCGCGCAAAGGGCGATCTGTACGAGAAGGACGATGCGGTGTGGTTCCGCTCCTCTCAGTACGGCGATGAGAAGGATCGCGTGATTCGTAAGGCCGATGGCGCGTACACTTACTTTGCTTCCGACGTGGCGTATCACTACATGAAGAAGCTTCGCGGGTTCGACATCCTGATCGACATCTGGGGTGCCGACCATCATGGCTACATCGCGCGCGTTGCTGCCGTGCTTTCGGCCATGGGCTATCCTGGCGCTCTCGAGGTTGTTCTCGGCCAGCTGGTCAACCTGTTCCGCAACGGGAAGCCCGTGCGCATGTCTAAGCGCACCGGCGAGATGGTCACGTTCGAGGAGCTTATCGACGAGGTGGGTATCGATGCGACGCGCTACTACATGCTGAGCCGCTCCACTGAGCAGCCCATCGATTTCGACATCGAAGAGGCCAAGAAGCAGGATGCTTCCAACCCCGTGTACTACGACCAGTATGCCCATGCGCGTATCTGCAAGATGCTGCGCGACGAGGCGGGTCGTTCCGACGAGGATAACCTGGACATGGATGCCGTAGCTGCCGAGTGCATTCCTGCGGATGTTGACCTGAGCCTGCTGACCGATCCGTCTGAGTTCGCCCTAATGCGCAAGATGGGCGAGTTCGGTGATCTGATTGCGCTTGCTGCGCGCGATCGCGCCCCGTTCCGTCTGACGCATTATGCGCAGGAGCTCGCCAGCCTGTTCCATCAGTTCTATACGAACTGCCCGGTGCTCAAGGCTGAGATCACCGAACTCAAGCAGGCGCGTTTGGCTTTGTGCGATGCTACGCGTATCGTCATGGCGACGACGCTGGGTATTCTGGGGATTTCTGCTCCGCAGCGCATGTAGGTCTTTGCAAGGGGGAGGGGGAAGGGGATGTGTCTCCTTCCCCCTCCCCCTTTGGAACCTCCGGCGCGCTCCCGCGCGCAGAAGCCAGGGACTAAACACGCCACTGGCGTGTTTACTGCTCCAGGGCGCGTGGGAAACCGGATGATTGGAACCTTATCGCCCACAAAGCGGAATTCGCTTCGATCTTCCGCGACTTGCGACGACGGTGGGGGTTGATGCGCCGTCAAGTGTCCCTCGCTTTGGGTGCGCGCTTCGCGCGGCGGGCATCGCTTCGCTTGCCCGCGAGTGCGTCAACGGCGGAGGTTGAGATGTGGCCGCATGCCTCACGAAACCAGGGGGAGGGGCATCGCTTCGCTTGCCTGTGAGCTTGCGGCAAAGGTTGGCTTTGAGGCACCTTCGGGTGCCTCTTTCTTATTCATCCGAAGGTGTGGCTCGCTCTACTATGTCGAAGACGCTGCGGCGGTCGCCTACGCCGAGTTTGCGGTAGATGTTGCTCACGTGGTGTTTCGCGGTGCCTTGGGCGATGGAGAGTTCTTCGCATAGGCCCTGCACGGTGCGTCCGCGTACGAGGAGTTCGAGCACTTCGGTCTCGCGGGCGGTAAGGCCGGCGGATTCGGCGACGATGCGGCATCGTTGGGCCGTGGAGGGCTCGTCCTGGGCGACGGGGGCGCTTGCTTCGGTTGAGTAGGGGCTTACGTAGAGGCTTTGGAGGTCGGCCTGCGTGAACACGATCATGCCGGCGATGACCAGTATCGCGAGGCTCAGCATTGCGACCGTGATGAACGTGCGGTCGAACGGTGCGGCTTCTGCGAGGGGAAGAGGCAGCGTGTAGATGGCGAACGAGCCGAGGAACGTGCCTATTCTGGATGAAACCAGCGCGATGCCGAACGCTAAGGGCGATGCGATGCGGGCTCGAAACGCGATGTCGGTCGAGGCGAGCATGATGAGCATGTCGAGACAGTAGATGCCAATGGTGAGCAGGCCATTCCCTATGAACGACCATGATTCGGGGAAGACGAAAAACGCTGTCATTCCTATCGCCATGCATGGCACGATGGGGCGATAAAGCGCGGCGGTTTCGCTTTCGGGGGAGGAAAGCATCAGGTTGAGCGCAAATGCGCCGAGGGCAACGCCCGCTACGAGCATGCTGAGCGCTAAGAACTCCGAGGTTTCGTTCGTTGAGAAAAGCTGGGGAACGATATGCTGGGTGCTTCCCCAGATAATGCTCAGAAGAATGATGAAGCATATCGCTTTAGCGGCAAGCGTTCGATCAAGCGCGAACGGCGTGCTTGAAGGCTTACGGTGCGGCTCGCTCGTGCAGGAGGCAAGAATGGCGCATGAAGCGATGGGGAACAGACAGCACAGGATGCCTCCTGCGGGGTAGGGCAGGAAGTAGGATAGGAAGAACGGAATGAACGCGAACGCGTAGGAGAGGTAGAGGTGACGTCCTACGCGACCGGTTGCCAGGGTTGACCAGAGCTCTCCCCACATGAAGAGCAAGGCCGCGTTGCCATACGATACGGCGATGAGTGCGACGGCGAGCGCTACGATGGAAAGCGAAGGGTCGGGAATCGCCGATGCCAGTATAAGGATAAACGTGCCGCCTGACATCGAGGCGGCGGCCATTGGGATGGCGGCTTTGCTTTTGAGGACGAAATCGGTGAAGCGGGATGCGGCCATAATCACAAGATAGCCAACGGTGGTGGCGAGAATGATGGCAAGCGTGAGGCCCTGCTGGTCCGCTTCGGGCGTCACGACGGCCTCGGTGCATAAGACGACCATCTGCCATGCCTGCCAGAATCCGAGCCCAATTAAGTGATGGCGCGCGAGGCGCGTTTTGGACATTCCCATTGTTACCCTCCTGCTGGCATAGGATAGCGTATTGGCGCAGGAAATTGGTGTGGGAGGAAGTGTGCCGCATGCGAAGTTTGAGGATGGGAATCCTGGCGTGCCACCGGCAATGAGAAAGGTTGGCGGCTGTTTACTGTGAGAGATCCTTGGTCGCTCGTAGCAAGGGCCATTGTGGCCTCTTTCGATAAAACACCTGTTCAATCCATATGGTCCATAATGGCCCATGTACAAAATGAGCCGTTATGCTGATTGATGGAGCGTGCGGCGTTCGGGTAAAGTGGTGCTACTGCGGCAAAAAAAGGGTCGCGGCGACGTGCCCGGCATCGAAGAGAGCAGGCGGTGCGTCGATGGCGTGCAGAGGGCACGCTTTGTTTAGCGGGGCGAGGGACCCCGCATGACTAGAGGAGGGAATATGGAAAAGGGAATCTCCAGGCGTAATTTCCTGACCGGTGCCGCACTGGCGGGCGCCGCGGCGGCGAGCTTGGGCATCGCGGGCTGCAGCCCTGCGGCATCCACCTCGACCGAGGGCGGCGACGCTGCCTCCACCGAGTCCGGCCAGTCCACCCAGTACTCCTGGGAGGTCAAGCCCGAGCCCATCACCGACATCGCCGAGACGGTCGACACCGACATCCTGGTGATCGGCGCCGGTCTTGCCGGCTGCGCGTGCGCATGCTCCGCGGCCGAGAACGGCGGCAAGGTGACGGTCGTCGAGAAGACCGGCAGCTGGAACGGTCGCGGCGGCGGCTTCGGCGCTATCAACTCCCGTTACATGGACGAGCTGGGCATCAAAGTCGACAAGGTGAACGCCAAGCAGCACTGGATTGCTCAGTGCGCGAGCCGCATCAACGAGGATCTGCTGGTCAAGTTCTTCAACAATTCCGAGGAAGCCTCCAACTGGCTGCTCGACAAGTGCGAGGCGCTGGGCGGCACCGCCATGGTGGGCGCGTTCTACAGCCATGACGACGTGTACGCTGAGCAGCCTGGCTATCACATGCTCAACATCCCCGCTGAGGCCGGCCTGACCTCCACGGGCTTTGCGGGCGCCGAGCTGTGCTACAACGATGCCGTTGCGGCTGGCGCGGAGTTCGTGTTCAATTCGCCCGCCGTCCAGCTGGTGCAGGACGATTCCGGCAAGGTGACCGGCTGCATCTGCGAGACCGACAACGGCTACGTGCAGTACAACGCCGCCAAGGGCGTGGTGCTGTGCACCGGCGACATCAGTGGCGACATCGAGATGTGCAAGGCCTACGCTCCCATCTGCGTCGAGTATGGCCAGCCGCGCAGCCAGTACACCCCGATGGGCGTGAACACCGGCGACGGCCACAAGATGGGTATGTGGGCAGGCGCCCAGCTGCAGGATCTGCCGCTGCCCACGATGATGCATCCGCAGGCGTTCTGCTGGTTCCACGGCCCCTTCCTGTTCGTGAACGACAACGGCGAGCGCTTCATGTGCGAGGACACCTGGGTACAGGGCAAGTCGCTGGCCATCAACCGTCAGCCCAACGGCGAGGCGTGGTCCATCTTCGACGCCAACTGGAAGACCGACCTGGTGAACGGCCTGCCTTACGGCGGCGGTATGTTCTGGGATAGCTTCCGTCCGTACGGCAGCGACCTCGAGCTTGCTCCCGAGTACTTCGAGACCCAGATCCCGACCTACATCGAGGCCGGCAACGCGTACGAGTGCGACACCCTCGAAGAGCTGGCCGAGAGCATCGGCTGCGATCCTGCGACCCTGCAGGCGACTGTCGACCGCTACAACGAGCTGTGCGAGAAGGGCGAGGACACCGACTACTACAAGAAGCCCGTGTTCCTGACCCCCGTCAAGGAAGGCCCCTTCTATGCGCTGAAGGTTGGCCCCGCCATTCTGAGCATCACCGGCGGCCTGAAGGTCAACATCGACTTCCAGTGCCTGAACGCCGACGGCGAGCCGATTGAGGGCCTGTATGCCCTGGGCAACTGCATGGGCGACATCACCGCGGTTGACTACCCGATCAACGTCGCCGGCAACAGCCACGGCCGCTGCATCACCTACGGCTACCTGCTGGGTCGCGACCTGGCTCAGGCGTAAAGCAGTTCCGCCGCTGCGATCGAATCTGGTGGCCATCTTGCCCTTCAGTCGGAGGGCGCCGCACGCAGGCGTGCGCGATTTCTGACCGCTTCGCGTTCAGAAGCGCATCCTCTCGGAT
>CAUWMI010000156.1:0-6152 GCA_963559755.1 uncultured Slackia sp.
AAGGATCCCGGTGTGCCGGATTCCTCATCTACTGCCGCTCGGGCTTCGTCCCAAATTGCTGGGACATCCTGCCATTCGTCAATGAGATGCGGGCGTGCGCCAATGAGTGCAGTTGATGGATCGGCCTCTGCGGCGGCACGCGGACCCGCCAGACCAATGCGTGTTACGCTTTGTGCCATGGCGAGCGAAGTCCATGTTTTGCCACACCACATTGTCCCGGCAACCTCCACGGCGCCAAAAAGACTTAGTTTATGGGTGAGTTGCTCGTCAACGATTCTGTTTTTGTATCCTTGAGGCTTTATGGGTTCCTGATGCATGGCACATGACCTCTCTTCTGGATTTTAGAGGATATTATATCTGTAAAATAGAGGATAAATTAGAGGGAAAATAGAGGATAAAAGCAATGCCTGTATGGGATACATTCAGGAAGGGCTGGTAGTGCTGTCTGAGATGTTCGTGGACAACGCGCAGATCCACGGCCACCCCGACGCGGTGCTCCAGCTGCACACCATAAACTTCAAGAATTGCCTCTTTTGAGTTGGTGCATCATCGATGCCAGCGGAGCCCGCCTAGTTGAACGGTCGAATTGCACTAGGTTTTTGCGGATGATGCTGATTACCGCTTTAGAAGCGGCACCATTCACGGCGCTCTTCCTGGCTCCTGCTGAGCATCGTTCGGGTTCAAAACTTGCTCTAATTGCACCGCGTTTGCAAATAAGGCAAGTTTTGAACCCTCAGAGCATCATGAGAAAAGTTAGACGAGGCTTTTACCTGGTGTTTTGTCGATAGCCTCTCTTCGGAGCGCGGCAAAACGATGGTCGAGGGTTCAAAAGTCGACTTAATCGCAAAGCGTATGCAAATAACGGAAGTTTTGAACCCGCGCGTGCAATCTCTGCTGCCCTTCTCTTCACATATATATGCTTTCAAGGTTTCGGTTCGGTACCATTCCCTCAAAATCGTGTATCCTAGTGAACCGATTTATCTATGACGCGCGGCTCATGCATGGTTTCGCGGCTCGGCTGCGCACGGTTCGTGCATACTCGCATCAGCATCGGAGGGATTCACGTTGAAGCTGGTCGTTACCGAGAAAAACATCGCGGCGCAAAAGATCGCCGACCTGCTGGGGGTGGGCAAGCCCAAGGCCGACAAGGTGTACAACACGCCCGTCTACCGCTTCACGCGCGACGGCGAAGAGTGGGTGACCATCGGTCTGCGCGGCCATATCCTTGAGCCCGACTTCATGCCGTCCATCGTTTACAGCAAGAAGGACGGCTGGCAGGGCGTCAACGCAGAGGGCGAGGTGCGCCCGGCCGATATCCCCGATTTTCTTCCCAAGCCGCCGTTCAAAACCAAGCGCAAGCCCTTCACGGCTGACGGCGTGCAGATGGGCGCCTGGAAGATGGACGCGCTGCCGTATCTGGCCTATGCGCCCATCGAGAAGCTGCCCAAGGAAAAGGACATCATCCGTAGCCTGAAGAACCTCGCCAAGAAGGCCGACGACATTATCATCGCCACCGACTTCGACCGCGAGGGCGAGCTCATCGGCTCCGACGCGCTCAGCTGCATCAAAGAGGTCAACACCACGGCTCCCGTGTCGCGCGCGCGTTATTCCGCTATCACCAAGGAGGAGATTACGCACGCGTTCACCAATCTGGTGGCGCTGGATGAGAACCTCGCGCAGGCGGGCGAAAGCCGCCAGGACATCGACCTTATCTGGGGCGCGGTGCTCACGCGCTACCTGACTATCGTGAAGTTCGCGGGCTACGGCAACGTGCGCAGCTCCGGACGCGTGCAAACCCCCACGCTCGCGCTCATCGTGGCGCGCGAGCGCGAGCGCATGGCGTTTGTGCCTGAGGATTATTGGGTGATCAAGGCGGGCTTCCAGCACGGCACCGATGAGTTCGAGGCCACGCACGCAACGGCGCGCTTCAAGAGTGAGGCTGAGGCCAACGCCGTGATGGCGCACGTGGAGGGCGTATCGTGCGGCACCGTTGCCTCTATCGAGAAGCGCAAGCGCACCGTGGCCGCCCCCGTGCCGTTCAACACCACGAGCCTCATGGCGGCCGCAGCGGCAGAGGGGCTTTCTCCCGCGCGCACCATGCGCATCGCCGAGAGCCTGTACATGGACGGCTATATCAGCTACCCTCGTGTGGATAACACGGTGTACCCTGAGTCGCTCGATCTGGCGGGCACGGTCAAGCGCCTGTCCGAGGTGCCGGCCTACCGCTCGTACTGCCAGGAGCTGCTCAAGAAGGGCGCGCTCACGGCCACGCGCGGCAAGAAGGAGACCACCGACCATCCGCCTATCCATCCCACGGCTGCGGCTGACCCCGACAAGCTGGGCGGCTCGGAATGGAAGCTCTACAACCTGATCGCGCGTCGCTTCCTGGCCACGCTCTCCGATGCAGCGGTGGTCGAGGGTACCAAGGTCACGGTGGACGTGAACGGCGAGCCGTTCGTCACGCGCGGCGACGTGCTGGTGAAGCCGGGCTTCCGCGCGATCTATCCCTACGGCCTCAAGAAGGACGAGCAGCTTCCCGCGCTCGACGAGGGCATGACGGTGGACTTCAAGGGCGCTACGTGCACCAAGAAGCAGACCGAGCCTCCGACACGCTACAGCCAGGGCAAGCTCGTCCAGGAGATGGAGCGCCTGGGGCTTGGCACCAAAGCCACGCGACATGCGATTATAGAACGTCTATACACTGTAAAGTACATTCAAAACGACCCCATCGAGCCTAGTCAGCTGGGTATTGCAGTATGCGATGCGCTGGGTCGTTTCGCACCGCAAATCACTACGCCCGATATGACGGCAACGCTCGAAGAGGACATGGACGGCATCGCCAACGGCACCAAGAGCCGCAAGGAGGTGGTGGATCTGTCGCGCGACATTCTGAATGACGTTCTGCGCGAGCTCCTGCCGCATTCCGAAGAGGTCAAGGAGGCCCTGTCCGATGCCGTCGCGGCCGACGCCTACGTGGGTCCGTGCCCCAAGTGCGGCAAAGACTTGCAGCTGCGCGCTTCGTCCAAGACGCGCTCCATGTTCATCGGCTGCGCCGGCTGGCCCGACTGCGATGTGACCTATCCTTTGCCCAAGGGCAAGATCGAGGCGGTGGAGGAGAAGTGCCCCACGTGCGGCATGCCGCAGATCAAGGTGACGGCTTTCCGCTCCAAGCCGCGCGTCATGTGCATCGATCCCAACTGTCCCACCAACCAGGAACCCGATGTGGTGGTGGGCACGTGTCCCACGTGTGCGGCGAAGGGGCTGGACAAGAAGCTGATCGCGTCCAAGAACCCGCGCACTTTGAAGCGCTTCATCCGCTGCGAAAACTACGACGAGTGCAACACCAGCTATCCGCTGCCCCAGTACGGCGAGCTTATCGCCACCGAGGAAGTGTGCGAGCATTGCGGCGCGCCTATGGTGGTGGTGAAGACCGCTCGCGGCCCCTGGAAGCTCTGCCCCAACTTCAACTGCCCTGGCAAGGAGAAGGAGGCCGAGGAGAAAGAGGCTAAGGCGGCCGCGAAGAAGAGCGGCGCAAAGACGGCTGCAAAGGCAAAATCCACGGCCAAGAAGACGTCGACCAAGAAACCCGCAGCGAAGAAATAGCGTGAAGGGGAGGAATCATGACCGATCCGCGTAAAGAGGCGTTTGCCGCCACCGCTCAGACCATCATCAAGCAGCTTGAGCGCCGCAACATGGAGGGCTACTTCTGCGAGGATAGCGCGGCTGCGGTGGAGCTGGTGAAAACTCTCGTGCCGCAGGGCTCATCCATCGGATGGGGAGGCACGGTCACGTTCGAACAGACGGGCGTGAAGGCTATGCTTCAGGCGGGGGATTACCGCCTGCTCGATCGCTCCACGGCGAACGGCCCCGAGGAGTTGCGCGCCATGTATCTCGCGCACCTCGGTGCCGACTGCTTTTTCATGGGCGCGAACGCCATCACCCGCGCCGGCGAGTTGGTGAACATCGACGGCAACTCCAACCGTCTGGCCTGCCTGCTGTACGGCCCACGTCAGGTCATCGTGCTCGTGGGCATGAATAAGGTGGTGGAGGATGTGGATGCCGGCGTGAAGCGCATCCAGACCATGGCCTGCCCGCCCAACGCCACGCGCCTGCACGCGGGAACGCCCTGCGAGCGCATCGGCGTGTGCGGCAACTGCCACGACGATGGCTGCATGTGCTGCAACATCGTGGTCACGCGCCACAATCGTCACGCCGGCCGTATCAAAGTGATTCTGATCGCGGAGGACTTGGGCTTCTAGCTCCGCCTCTTCGCTGCCTCGAATGCGGCGAAGGCTCCCATGGCGAGTACGGGGTCCACGACGGGCAGCCCCGTCGCCTCCTCGAGCTCGCGGGCGATGCCGATGGTGGCCATGCCGGTGCATCCGAGCGCGATGACCTCGGAGCCGAGGCGCTTGAGCAGCTGGGCGCCTTCGATGCAGGCCGCACGCCCTTCGGGCGTCTGCAAATCAAGCGTCGTGTGCACACCGTGCGGGCGAACGTTGGCTACGAGGCAGCCATGCCCCGTATGCTGTTGCTCGCCGTCGGAAAGGGGCGCTCCTTCGCCATCGAACAGGAGCGCGCCCAGCATGCGCAGGTACGCCTTGGGCGCCACGTCGGTGATGCCCAGCACGCCCACGCGCGAGCCGTACTTGAGCGCCATCGCGCAGGCGGCCTCGCCGGCCCCGACCACGGGAACATGCGGCAGCGCGGCGCGAATCTCCGGCGCACCGGGGTCTTCGGCGCAGCTCACCAGGATGACATCCTTATCCGCAAACGCCTCGCGGGCCAGCGCGACGATCTTCGGCACCGCCTCAAGCTCCATCTCGTGCGAATGGATGCCCTCGGGCTGGTCCGGAATGCAGCGGCTTTCAATGCGCAGGCTGGGGTAGGCGGCTTCCAGGAGGCGCGCATGCACGCCAAGCGACGACCCCTCGCATGTGATGACGCGAATAAGACCGGCATTGAAACGGGCATCTTCCATTGGGAGCTCCTCTCCTCCGACGTTGCGCTCATCCTTTCACGAGCCGCTCACCATTATAAATGTATGGAGAACCGCACTCGCAGCATGCGCGATGCGCATGGTGGGATATTCTGCCGCAAACCAATGAAGCAAGAGGGACATCAAAAAGGGGAGGGGCCATGGCCAAGGTCAGCATCATCGGAGCGGGAAACGTAGGCGCCACCGCAGCATCGCATATCGCAGCGCAGGGGCTTGCCGACGTCGTGCTGCTCGACATCAATGAGGGGGCCGCACGCGGCAAGGCGCTCGACATGATGCATATGTGCTCCGTGCTCGATTCGGGCCTCAAGGTGCGCGGCACGTCCGAATACGCCGACACGGCGGGAAGCGACATCGTGGTCATCACCGCCGGCATCGCGCGCAAGCCCGGCATGACGCGCGAGGATCTGCTCACCACCAACGCGGGCATCATGGTTTCTTCGGTCAAGCAGGCACTCGCGCAAAGCCCTGATGCCATCGTCATCTGCGTGAGCAACCCGCTCAACGTCACCACTTATCTGGCATGCAGCCACGCGGGCATTCCGGCCACGCGCGTGATTGGTATGGGCGGGCGCCTTGACTGCGCGCGTCTCAAATTCGCCATCTGCGAAAAGCTCGGCGTCCATCCCAGCCGCGTGGAGGCATGGGTGCTGGGCAACCACGGGCAGGGGATGGTGTGCCTGCCGCGCATCTGCACCGTGGACGGCAAGCCGCTTTCCAGCGTGATGAGCGCCGCCGACATCCAGGAAGCGTGCGAGCGCGCCTGCAACTCCGGCATCGAGATCGTGGACCTGCTTCAAACGGGTTCGTCGTTCTACGGCCCGGCGGCCGGTATCTTTTATATGGTGGAGGCAATCCTGCGCGACACAGGTGTGGAGATGACCGCGTGCGTGAAGCTGGGCGGCGAGTACGGCATTCGCGACATGTGCATGAACGTGCCCGTGGTGCTTGGCCGCGAAGGCGTGCGCGAGATCATCGAACTCGATCTGAACGGGGAGGAGCTTGCCGAGCTCCAGGCTTCGGCCGAGGAGCTCAAGGCGATGCTGCAGGGCGTTGAGCTCTAGATTTCGCACATCTTGTGAAGATAAAACAATCCTTGCATCGGCGTATAACGGCCTTTTTTTTGTAGTATTTGCGTCTGGCGGTGTATGTA
>CAUWMI010000157.1:0-6041 GCA_963559755.1 uncultured Slackia sp.
CGCACCGCGAGCAGCAGCTGCACGAGATCATGTACACCGAGATGCTCACCCTTTCGCCCGATGACCCTGAGGAAGAAGTGGCCGACGACATCGCCAAGTACGACATGGTGGCGTTGCCCGTCGTGGATGAGTCGGGCCGCATGTTGGGTCTGGTCACGGTCGATGACGCGCTGGATGTCATCGAGGAAAGCACCGAGAGCGAAAAGACTACCAACCTGTGGCTCAAGATTCTGGTGGGCGTGCTTTGCGGCCTGGCGTTCCTCGCGGTGTACACCGCCGTGCTCCTGCGCGTGGTGGGGGTCGTGTAATGGTTATCAAAAAGAATGCGTCATATGACGAGGTGATGCAGGCGGTTGCCGAGGGCGATCGCGATGCTCAGCGCCTTGTGCGGGAGAGCGAGCTGACGGCTCAGCAGGAGTCGCAAGCAACTGGGGCGCATGGCGATGGCGCCGCCGCGCTTGCGCCCGGAGCGGCCGAGGGGGCTCTCGACGTGGCGGACGCATCTTCGGGCGCGGCCGCTGCTTCCAAAAAGCGTCCGAAGCTCCTGCTCGTCCTGGCGGCCATGGGCCCCGGCGTGGTGAGCGCCATGGCTGGCAACGATGCCGGTGGCATCTCCACCTACTCTACGGCGGGAGCCAATTTTGGTTACGGCACGCTGTGGGTCATCCCCATCATGTGCGTGCTGCTGCTGGTAGTGCAGACCACCGCCGCGCGCATGGGCGCCGTCACGGGTAAAGGGTTTTCTGCGCTCATCCGCGAGCGCTTTGGCATCCGACTAACCACGCTGGCCATGGGCGCGCTGCTCGTGGGCAACGTGGCCACCACGTTTTCCGAGTTTGCCGGCATTGCGAGCGGCATGGAGCTGTTCCACGTTCCCACCTGGGTGAGCGTGCCGTGCGCGGCTGTGGTGGTGTGGCTGCTCGTGGTCAAGGGCAGCTATAAGAGCGTCGAGAAGATTTTCTTGGCGGTGTCACTCGTGTTCGTGACCTACGTGGTGGCGGCGTTTTTGGTGGGGCCCGACTGGGGTCAGGTGGCGCACGACACCGTGGTGCCGCAGATTCCAGCCGATCCGAGCTTCATCTCGCTGGTTATTGCCATGATTGGTACTACCATCGCGCCGTGGATGATGTTCTTCACGCAGAGCAATGTGGTGGACAAGGGTGTCACCGATGATCCCGAGGAAATGATGCTGCAGAAGGTGGACGCGTGCACGGGCACTATCGTAGCCTGCCTGGTGGCGTGGTTCATCATCGTGTGCACGGGCTCGGTACTCTATCCGCAGGGTATCGCAGTTGATTCGGCTGCGAGCGCCGCAAGCGCGCTGGCTCCCATCGCTGGCGACTACGCGCAGGTGCTGTTCGCGGCAGGCCTGACCGCAGCGAGCTTTTTGGCTGCGTGCGTGCTGCCGCTCACCACGTCGTTTGTGATTTGCGAGGCGTTCGGCTGGGAGGCTGGCATGGACTTCACCTGGAAAGAAGCGCCCATGTTCAAGGACATCTTCACGGGTGTGATTGTGATCGCCGCCGTGGTGGTGCTGATTCCCGGGCTCAACCTGATGGGTGTCATGCTCACCGCGCAGTTCATCAACGGCATCATTCTGCCTATTCTGCTGGCGTTCATGGCGCTGATCGCCGCCGACAAACGCATCATGGGTGTGCATAAGAGCGGACCTGTGGGTAAGGTGATCATCTGGGCAACTGTGGGCATCGTTGCCGTGCTGACCGTGGCGCTGCTCGTGATGCAAGCGCTGGGGATCGGATAGTATTTGGGGAAGAAAGAACCTTTGCCCTCAGTGTGCTTTTATGCATGAAAGATGGGAGCGGCAGGCGGCTCAAGCATCTGCTGCTGAATTACGCAAAAGGAGAGGCCGCGCTGTCTTTGACGCGACCTCTCCAAGCCGGAAAGAGATAGGGAGGGGCTCTCTTTCCGTGAGGCTTGCGTTATTGCTGCTCTGCGAGGCGCTGGCCAAGCAGATAGGATAAGGTGCCGCATACGCCGCCGAGGTTGAATCCGGGAAGGACGAAGTTGTATATGCCTCCATAGAAATCGCCGGTCATGATTCCTGTGGTATACAATCCATCAATAGGCGCGTCGGATTCGTCGAGAGCCTGCATCTGAGAATTGGTTCTAATTCCTCCGCAGACGGTTAGGACTGCGTGCCAACGCTTTTGGAGGCGTAAAACGGGGGTGTGCTGATGGGGAATAGCTCGGAAGGATTCACGTTGAATTCCTCATCCTCACCTTGTTCGGCGTATCGTGTGTAGTTCGCTATGGTCTTTAATGCCGCCTCCTTATCTTTGAGTCCGTTTTCAGCCAAAATGTCTACGAGTTCTTCGATAGTGTTCGCTTTGAAATATGCTCCGCTTTCGATAGGTGGCCCTATTGAAATGCGGCGTCTTGCGAGTTGCGTGCGAAGCATGTGGCGACCGGCGCTGTGCACGGGGGGGTAATAAGGTTCGCTAGTCGTGTTCTCCAGGCATTTGCAAGTGAGATGAGGGGTGGGCTGTCGATGGCCCTCATCGTGTCCATGCTGTTGGCTGCGCTATGTATGGCCCTCCTCTACCGGAAGCGCTCCGATTTCCCCTTTCGTTTACTATATGGTGCATTGTCGATTTTCGTAACAATTATATTTTTGCCACTCAATCTGGTCCCTCGCTCTGTTTTGCCCATTTTGGCGGCGTCATCGTACTTCTGCTTCTCTTTAGTCTCTATGAATATGGTTATAACTACGGAAGAGATGTCGCAGTTAAGGAGGATTTATCCTTCGATAGTATTCGGTTTTTCTGCTGCATTCGTATATACGCTTACGGATGCCGGGCCGCTCATTGTCTCCTCTTTGGGACAGCTGCTCGGGCTATCCCAGATTATTGTCGCTTCTATGATGGTGGTGTATCTGATTTCTATTGCGGGATTGCTTTTTGGTTTCTCGGGAAGCGAGCGTGCCCTTGGTGGGACGGGGGATATACTTGAAGATGCGAAATTGCCATCCAAGGATCTCTCGGATGCCTTTCTTCGGTTTGTTGCTGTTCAGAAGGATTTAATTCCGGCTTGTTGTGCCGCTTTGGCGGAGCGGTATAAGCTTACTGCGCGAGAAAAAGAAGTGCTGGAGTTGATGGCACGAGGTCGGGATTTGACTCATATCGCAGAAATGATGTATGTCTCTCATAATACGGTGCGCTCACATTGTAGGAATCTTTATAGGAAGCTCGATGTTCATAGCAAACAAGAAGCGCTCGATATGCTTGAAGAGATGCGTAAGGAAGTCTTAGAGTCGGATTAAGCAAGCCATGATAGAAGAATGCATGCAACTATGTTTTCGTGCGCGTTTGTGACGGTCATGTTTGAACTGGCTGCAGATTCCCATTCGCTCCGCATTTCAATTCTTTTGCAATACATGCGAGATCGAAAAGCGATATGGCATTAAGATTCGTCGCATCTCATCCACGATTCTCCAAACCCCGCTCTACGCGCCAATAGAAAATGGGACGCCCCGTGCCGGAGGGGTGGCGCGGGGCGTTTGGAGGGGAGGTATTCAGAGCATTCGGCGGGATATGTTTGACTTGGTAGATTGAGCTATCGTTGATGGGGACATTCTGACTTCGGCGGCGCACTAGCTTCAGTATGCCAAATACCCTGGTGGGATACATTGGTTTCGGTAAGGTCCCCTAGGCGATTTCGCCCGCGATGTGCAGTACAGAGCGCCGGCCAAACGTGATGTTGCGTCCCATGCAATTGCCTACGATATACACGGGATAGTTGCCGGAATAGAAGCTTCCCGAGTTGGTGCCGGCTGCGTAAAGGCCGGGAATGACGGCGCCATTCGTGTCAAGGACCTGCATGTATTTATTGATGCGCAGGCCGTCGAGAGTATTGAGCAGGCTGCCGCCGAACCATGCGCCATAGAACGGTGCCTTACGAATAGCGGAAAGGCGGTAGGCTTCCTTGCCGAAATCCTCATCCTCGCCCTTATCGTAAAGCTCGTTGTAGCGTTCAATGGTGGCGAGGAAGGTTTCTTTAGCGTTGCCCTCGAATCCGAGCATGTCGGCAAGCTCGTCAAGTGTGTCAGCCTTCTTGATGACACCGGCTTCGATTTCCGCTGCATAGGCCTCATCGATGCTGTGACCATTAAGCGTATTGCGCCACACGTTGTTCGAGCAACCCTGGGTCTTGAAACGCTGGACATCCTCGGGCGCATTCACATCGAAGACTTCGCACCACACTCCGCCGGGGCGCTGCGCAGCGGCATGGCAAATCGCATCGTAGTTGGCCGATTCGTTGGTGATGCGCACTCCGTTGCGATCGACCTTCAAAAACGGCATGGAGCCCACGCCAAGCTGTTGGATGTGCCCCGGGAACATCAGCTTACCGCCGATTTCGGTGTATCCAGCATCCACTCCGGGTTCAACGCCCCCACGGTCGAAGATCATCGCAGCGGGGTCGACATCCTTCGCGGCACCAGCCCACATGCCGGCCTTGATTCCTGCGCCGGTGTTGTTCTGGTTGAAGTCACACGCCGTAACACACTTGGGAACGATGGGGTTAATACCCCGCACCATGTCAGGGTTGCCAGCGTAACCGCCGCAGGCGAGCACGATGCCTTTGCTGGCGTTCACCTGTTTGTATCCATTCTCGGTTTCAAAAATCGCGCCGGTGACGCGGGCGCCCTCGCCTTCTTCGCGTACGAGCTTCACCAGGTCGTGGTTGAAGGAAATCTGATATCCAGCATTTTCGATATATTGCTGGAGTAGCTGATTGTGAGGGACGTAGGGTATCGCATCGGGACCCTTGGGCGTGAGGCGATGCATTTCCCACGGGATGTAGTAATCCGTGCCGCCCGCGCGAAAATCGCTGCCGTTTTCCTCGTCCACGTAGAACGTGAGGTCTTGGTCTCCGAAGAGGTCCAGAAGCCAATCAATGGTATCGGCGGATTCGTTGATCCACACCTTGGTGACTTCCGGGTCGTTCTTGAATGAGGCGTAACGATTGAGCTCGTTGAGAAGGCGTCCTTTGTCGACGAGGTGATCTTTAGGCGTGAATCGCGAGTTAATGGCGCCGATATCAAAGTGAGTGTCGGCTATGTGGTCGGTTTTTTCGCAGAAGACAAGATCCATGCCGAGCTGAGCCGCTTGGGCAGCCGCAGGCAGGCCTGAGCATCCGGCGCCTACGACGAGCACCTCGCAATCGACGGTCTCGGCGATGTTGTCGATTTCAGGCTCCTCGCCGAGCCATGACGGCACAGCGTTTTCCGCCTGGTTCGCGTCGCCTTCGGCACCCTGCGCCTCCGGAGCGCACCCCGAAAGGGAAAAAGCCGCGAGTGCGCCCGCTGCGGCTGCTCCGGCTAAAAATCCGCGACGTGTAAAAGATTGAGCGGTCTGCATGATATGCCTCCCTAGTTCCTCCTTGGATATTCCCCGCATTTCCGATGCGGCGTTTGTTATCCTATGGAGATGTGCAAGGTGTCGCATCACTCTAGATTGGGGTGATTGGGCAAAGGGGGAGATATACCCAAACCTGGGTTAGGTGAATGTGATCAGGGGGAATGGGTCATGATCGGTCGCAGATTAAGCGCGTGGTTTCCTAGGAGGGAACTCGTTGCGGCGTTGTGCCTTGCACTGTGTGCGTGGTCGGGCCAGATGACCAATACTTGGGTTTTTCCATCAGTGGCTACGGTGTTTCCGTTTGCGCGTGATGTGGGTATGCTCTGTGTGGCCCTTGCGTATGTATTGCTCGCCCTCTGTGCGCGCTATAGCCCTCGGTGTCTCAAGCACGTAGTGGGAGTCGTCTCGCTTGTTCTGCTTGTTCTCGCGTGCATCTTGGCGGTTTTGGGCCTTGAATTGGTGTCGCCCATTACCGCCTGTGTGTTCTGCGTTTCGTATACCGTTGGGCTCGTGTTTCCCGAGATTCTTAGTTTCATCGCTCTGGCTCGTCTTGCCTCCAATGCTCGGAGATTGTGTTGCATTTCGGCGGCATTTATCGTGTGTGCTCTTGCTGGCATCATTCGGGTTGACTTTGGGGCAAGCGGTGGGGCGGTGGTGCGTCTG
>CAUWMI010000158.1:0-5973 GCA_963559755.1 uncultured Slackia sp.
CTCTCTGATGTAAGGCTGAGACCTCCCCTTCGACAAATAATCAAGTATCTCGCTTTCCCGCGAAGACAAAGAGCATTCCGACGAAAGTCTCTTAATCGTAGACCTTCTCCGGCATTCTTCGTCATCGTCGGACAGCTCGTCGAATATCGCATCAGCATCGTTCGAGTCGGGAATCAGGACATCGCGAACGTTGACGGAAGGAGCAAAAGCCATCGACACGGAAAGGATGCACATCAAGACGATAGCAACCGACCACATCTCGAATCCCGTATGCGCGACCCCGAGACCGCAAACGTTCCCGACCAAAACGCCCAATTGCACGGCACCCTGGCTCATGCCCACGCTCAAAGACGGCGCCATGACGCCCCGCTTCGCCAAGCCAACGAAATAAAGCAACACGACAACCTGCAGCACCGTATCCGCCACAGCGCTCATAGCGACCGTTACAAACTCAGAAACCATCGAATTCCAGGCCATCATTGCGACGCCAACGACCATGAACGGAGTGAGCCACCTGAAAAGCGAAGCCACGTCAATACGGGGCGAAAAGAAGATGAACCACAAAGCGAGCAACAACCCCGATATGGATCCGATGAACGATGCGGCATCAAACCCGTAAACGATCTGGAACAAATCCCTTTCCTGCCCGAGAGCCGAAACCAGCCCTATCACGAAATACGCTGAAAACACGAGCAAGAGAAGACGGGCTATGACGGGCGAAAAGCGCTTGGCACAGGAATTCGAGCGCTTTTCGGAGCCCGTGCGCAAACCCACCTCGAGAGAAGACGAGGACCCGTGAATGCCTTCGTAGCTCGCATAAAGGCAGACAGCGGAAAGCAACGGAAGGCTCGAAACCCCTATTACACCCACAATACCCTCGATGTAGGGAAACACGAAGACGCAAACAAGCATGACCGCCGACGATGCGGGAACTGCAATCTCAGCCTGCTCCGCATCAATGCGCGCATACAGATCGCCCCAAAACAGAATCAGCAGCGCGCTGCCGGCTCCGGTCAACGCCCCACAGGCAAAAGAAGCTTCGACGTTTGAGCCAACGAGCGCCGAGGCAAACGTCCCAAGCGACATCGCAATCCCGGCAAGAAGAAATACACCTCTGATTTTCGCCAAGTCGAACTTCGCGAGCAACGCGCCGAAGGCGAACAAAAGAACCGAAACGGAAATCGCCGACGTCAGCCATGCGGGATCGGAATTAATGCTCACGCCTGCGCGATTCGAGTAAACCGCAGACGTACTGAAAGAGCAGTATATCCAAGCCCAAACAAAACCGATTCCCAGATGGCGAAGCCTCACAACTCCATCCAACTTGCTAAATACATCTGAAAACATGCTCACAATCCCCTCCTGCCACCTTGCGCATGCATGCGGCGTGGCCAGCCTATGATACCCGCAAAGGGCCCAGATGTCCCTCTTTGGATCATCACCTATTTCAGGTTAAAACGCTCAAACACGGCTTTTGGGCGATGCGGGAGGCGTTCGAAATCGACAGCATATTCCCAGACGAGTCTTCGTGCGAATCGACAGGCAACCGCAGCGATGCGGCGCATAGCACGAAGCATGCAGCACGACCACAGGAGGGGACAATGAAAAGCAATACGTCTTCGATTAGCCGACGTTCGTTTCTGACCGGAGCGGCGGCAACCGCAGGAATCGCAGCGGTGACTGGCATCAGCGGCTGCGCACCTTCCGCTTCACCCGAGCAAACCGAAAACAGCCAGCCAGTCAGCAGCTCGCCCGACTGGCTGGGAAGCGCGCCCGAGATTTCTGACGAAGACTGCGTTGAGGCATTGGATTTCGAGGTGCTCGTCGTAGGAGCCGGAACATCAGGATACTTCGCCGCAGCAAGCGCTGCGGAAAGCGGAGCAAAAACGCTCCTCATAGAGAAATCCCAAGGAGGGAATTCCATTCGCTCCTCTGCTTTGGGCGCAGTCAACTCCAAACTCCAGCAGAAGCAGGGTACGTCGATTGACGTCATGGATATCGTGAACGACATGGATCATTATGCGCTCGGCCAAATCAATTCGAAGCTCATCCGCCTTTGGGCTGAAAATTCCGGGGAAGCCATCGACTGGTATGCCGACCTGCTCTCCAAAAACGATATGGTCGTACAGCTCGAATGGAATATGCCCGAAGGAACGCGCTATGCCGAGTGGCCAACCGGACATGGAACTAATGGCGAGTATCCTTCCCGCGAAGGGGACGTTGCGAAAATTTTCGACGCATACATCACCTCGTTCGACGGGTGCGAAGAGCGTTTCAACACAATACTCCAAAGCCTCATCGTCGAAGACGGCCGAGTCGTAGGAGCCTACGCGCAGAATGTCGACGGCGATTACATCCGTATCAACGCCTCCAAGGGCGTCATCGTCGCAACGGGTGGTTACGCATACAACCAGGATATGTACAAGGCCCTCCAGCCGACGAGGTTCTCTTGCCTGGGCACATTCGACGCATTCCCGAGCTGCACAGGCGACGGCATCAAGGCGTTGCTTTGGATCGGCGCCAAAATGGACGATGTCCACACCTCGCTCACGTTCAACCGCTGTCTTCTGAAAAAAGACCAGACGATGGACGACGCCTATCTCACCGGCTCCGACTACGGCTACTTCTTCTTTAGCTCCCAGCCCTTCCTGCGCGTCAACAGCCACGGAGAGCGCTTCCATAACGAAAGCGCGCCGTACGACTTCGTCATGAGTGCCTCTTCGAAACGCCCCGAGGGAGACAGGTTCTGGCATCAAATCTGGGATGCAAACTGGCAAGAAGACGTATTCCGATTCCACACCGTCGGATGTTCGACCATCTGCTACCGCGAAGGGGCGGACCACGATGCCTGGCCGACGATGATGGACGACTGGATTGGGCCCGAAATGGAAAGCTTCGTCGAAGCGGGATACATCGTAAAGGCCGATACGCTGGAAGAGCTCGCCGACGCCCTTGGATTCGAAGGGGAGGCGAAGGAAGCGTTCCTCGCAACCTGCGAACGGCAAAACGAAAACTTCGACAATCAGGAAGACCCGGACTTCGGCAAAGAGGCTTTCCGCCTGAGCGAGCTGCGCACTCCCCCATTCTACGCTTCGGTGAAATCATGCGGACTCACCTTGTGCACGCTTGATGGCATCGTGACAAACGAGAAGATGCAGCCCTATGGCGAAGATGGAAACCCCATCGAAGGCGTCTATGTCGTCGGCAACGACCAGGGCGGCTTCTATGCTGGAACGTATCCCAACCAAGCGGCCGGCCTCAATGCGGGAAGAAGCGCCACCTTCGGAAGAATGGTAGGAAAAGCCGTCGCTTCCTTGTAAGTCCTTGTAAGGCATACGCCGAGCCCTCCCTTACCGCAGCCAGCCCAAAGCGCCCATGCTCCCCTCCCGAATGGGCGCTTATCTATTTCCGCCCCAAATAGCACCATTCAGCAATTCATTATCCAAGCAAAAACAATGAGGATGGCCACCCTCCGGCAAACCCACCATCGCTGCGAGCCGGGCGCAACGCCCGGCTCTTTTTGCGCGAAACGAATGCGGCATTCTCAAAGCACATGGGCGTGTTACCATGAGCGCAACGTCAAAGACGACCGCATTTCAACCGGGTGGCGGCCCGAGGAATGCGGTCGATTCTCGGAAGGAACGACGATGGGACTCTTTTCCAAGAAGCTCTATTTCGATGGACCGCTCAATCTGGACAATGTCCGCAAGAACCTCGAGCGCATCGACAAACGCGCATGGGACAACCTCGACCTCCACGCACGCGACGCGTTCATCTACAAGCTTCCGGGAGCCAATGAACTCTACGTTACGCAGCGAAACGGCCTGCAGATCGGATTCCTTCCGCACGACGCCGACTTCGACAGAATCATGGCCCAAGTGGACGGCGGCGACTACTACGCCATCCATTGCGCCTGGATCGTCTACGTAAACGAGAAGGAAGGCGTGATCGGAGTCGAGATCAGGATCGATTAGGCTCCCTCCGCTTCGCTACGTACCTGATGCAAAAGGGCCTCGGTATCTCTGCCGAGGCCCTCAGGAGGGATAGCATATTGGCGAAAATCACCACTCACCCGTCGGAAGTTTTTTGCCGAGAAGGTATCCAAAAGTGGTGCAAGCGCCGCCTAGATTGATTCCAGGAACCTTATAGTCATACACATCCCCATCCCTAACGCCGACAACCGTCCCTACGCCAGACAAGCCTGGGATTGGATCATGGTTGGAATCACACACGTGCATTTGAATATCGGTATTGAGACCACCCGTTATGCAGAGCGTATACGGCTCGTTTTTAATGCCATAAAACGGAGGCTGTTTGACGGGCAAAAGGAAACGCTTATCTTTGTGGAACTCGTCATCCAATCCCGTCTCGCAGTACCCGTTGTAACGCTCCATTTGAGCAAGAAACTCTTCACGTGGCAGCCCGAGTCCATCCGCGAGCTCTTCCAAAGTATCTGCTTTTACGGCATTTTCCGCCATCGTGGCATCAAATCCAGCATACTCATCCGTTGTCGTCCAGTCAGTATTGGGATCGAACAGCATCGCAATCACGTCATAAACTTCTTGAGTGTCTCGGGGCTCTCCTCCAACACGATCGCCCTGCCAAGGGGCTGAATCTCGCACCCAATTGTCATCCCAGATAAGAAACGCGCACCCATCGGGCTGAACACGCTGAGGATATGGCATGTATCCGTAAGTGCAGTTCTCATTGCTGTAGCGCACACCCTTGCTATTGACCAGCAAGCCAGCGGCATGGAAGAACCTCGTCCCCCATCGTCGCAAGCATGGGAGCGTTCGGCGTATACTTCTGCCAAGCAGCACCAATCCATAATGCAAGCTTCAGGCCACTCCCGTCGTAAACTCCTCCATTTCCGAACGGCAGCGCTATCGGGCAGTACTTCGCAACCATATCCCTATCCTGCGAGAAGTCGCCCGTCGCCAGGACTACGCCCTTGGAGGCATTGTAGCGAATGTATTTATCACCCTGCTTTGCGACGCACCCCGTCACGCGGCCCGTGTTGTCGCCCTCGCGATCGAGTTGCACGGCAGTCGTCTCATAAAAAATACGCGCACCCTGCTTCTTTGCTTCTTCCGCCATGGCCTCAACCATAATCTGCTGCGAAGCACCAGCGGCGTTCGCGCCTTCCGCAACAAACGAATGAGAAACGTTAAGAGTCTTGAGAGGACCGCCATCCCACCAATTCTTGCCGCCATCTTGCTGGTTGTTTTCGATGACGGTTGAGATGCCATACGGAGCAACTTTGTCCATGAGCCAATTCATGGCATTTCCCGACTCATCGTAAACAAGCCACCATTTATCCTGGTCGAGTCGGAAGCTGTTGGACGCAAATATCTCCTGAAAAATCGGCTCAATCTCCTCTCGGGAATAACCAAGCCCGAGCTCATGAGTAAGTCGCGTGTTGAACGCCGCATTGGACCCGCCTCGTGATACAGGGCCGGTGCTCGACGCAATCAAAACGACATCCGCCCCTTCCTCGGTAGCAGAAACCGCTGTCACAATTCCACTGACGCCTGCGCCAAGAATCAAAATCTCGCAATCGACCGTTTCGCTAATTTCAGATTCGTCGATGGGCTCGGGCGGAATTTCAAACGTCCATTTCGCATTCTGATAGATATCTGCGTCCAAGATGATCTCCGCCTCCTTCTCGGCAGAATTCGCAGGAGAACATCCAGAGAGACCCGCAACCCCCGTTGCCCCCATCGCTGCAATAGCGCCAGCTCCAACGGCGCCCTTAAGAAAATTCCGGCGATTCATGGTCATATCGACACCCATCATTTCCTCCTCTTAGTTATCCCCATCATCGAAGGTCTCCGCCCTCGACACGCCACAAGAATAAGGAGACACGCGCCATGGCGCGTCACTCCTTTCGGAGGAAACCAACCACGTTTGCCTCTATGCCCTTCCGACCTTGGGCTAAAGCAAGAACTCCGGACATATATCACTCAAAATGCG
>CAUWMI010000159.1:0-5968 GCA_963559755.1 uncultured Slackia sp.
CAGCTCCTGTTTGATTTCCTGTATGCGTTTCTGGTTGCTCATGCGCCAAAGTATAGGGCAAGCGGCGGCGCACGGCGCCCGCCGCGCCCGTCCGCCACCGAACAACCACGCACCCGCGCGTGTCTATGGCCTCACACGTTGTGCCAGCGCTACAAGAGGTAGCCGCGAACGTGAAGCAAATTTGCTTTGCGTTGTTTCACCTTGCGCTACCTTGCCTTGCGTCAGTTGCTAGCGAACCTCGCCCGGTGCCGTTTTCATGCGCTTCGACAGTACGACGGCTACCATGAGAAACGCAAGCCCGATAGCCGCGAGGACGCCCGCCACCGTGAACGCGAGGTCGTAGGAGCCCGTGGCCGTGACCACCGTGGCCGCGAGCGACGGACCCACAAACGAAGCCACCGTGTAACCCGAGAACAACACCGCGTAGTTGAAGCCGAAGTTTTTGAGGCCGAACGCATCGCCGCAGATGGAGGGCATGACGGTCATCACGCCGCCGAAGCATACGCCCACAAGGAACAGCACCACGCTGAACGACACGAACGTGTGCGCCGAGGAAAAGAACACGAGCATGACCACGCACGTCACGGCCAGCGACATGCCCAACATGGTAAAGCGCCCGAATTTGTCAGACAGCGCACCCAGGCCGAGCCTTCCCGTGAAGCTCGCCACCGCGAGCACGCCCACCGTTACGGCGGCGTCGCTCGACGAAAGGCCGGCGAGCTGCTGGCCGATGGTGGCCGCATGCCCCGTCATCATCAGGCCCGACGTAGCCGCCATCACGAACGCCGCCCACAGCATGTAGAAGAGCGGGGTTTTGAGCATCTCTTTGGTGGTGTAGTCGCGCGCAGCGTGCTGGGGCGACCCCTCGTCTTCGGTCCATCCCTCAGGTGCCCAGCCCTCGGGCGGCGCCACGGCAAATCGCGTGGCCACGATAAACGCGAGCGCGAATCCGCTGCCGCAGATCCTGAAGCACGCGGAGGTGTCGAATGCTTCGATGAGCGCATTACCCAGCGGCGCGAACAGAAGCGGGGCCAATCCCGCGCATCCGATGCAGATGCCGTTAGCCAGGCCCTTCTTGTCGGGGTACCACTTGGTGGCAACCGACATGGCCACGTTGTACACGAGGCCGTCGCAGAATCCACCTAGCACGCCGAAGCAGATGTAGAGCATAGGAAGCGAGGTGGCGAACGAGGTGAGAATCCATGCAAGCGCAAACCCCATGCCGCCCGCCGTCAGAAGCACGCGAGACAAGATGGTTCGCTGGAGCCAGCCGCCGGCCAGCGTGGACATGCCCAACGTGAAGGTGTAGATCGAATACGCGAGCGACACCTCCTGCGCCGACCACCCGTGCTCAGCCATGAGCGGCGCGTTGAACACGCTCCACATGTAGAAGGCCCCGATGATGAAGCTGCACAGAGCCGCCGATATCAGCGGCAGCACCCTGGTGCGCGGTTGCGCCATGCGATCCCCTCCGACCCGATTGTCAGGAGGAGCGCCATGCGTGAGACATGCGCGCTGTGCACCTGGAGGCATCCCCAGTAGCGCGCCCTCCTGATGTAGGTTTCCACAGTCAAGGAGGAACTATACAAACGAGACCGACGGTTCTCAATCACCAACCGGCCTCGCAACGTCACACGATTTTAAGTATTTTCGGAATTCTGCTTGCCTGGCGGCAGATTCGCGGGACAGAACACTCCACGACACCGAAAAGCTGCCAGTCATGAGGGATGGAGGCTGGCGCGGCTCCCTCGTCTTACTCAGAATCGAGCTGGATGCTCTCCACGAGGTCGATGAGCTCCTGTTTGCTGTGTACATCGAGCTTGGTGTAGAGCGTCTTGCTATGGCTGCGAATCGTGTTTTCCGAAAGCACGAGCTGCGAGGCAAGATAGGCCACGTTACGCCCATGGGCGAACGCCACGAGCACATCTGTTTCGCGCGGGCTCAGGCCACGCTGGCTTGCGAGCACCAGGCAGCGGCGCTCGATGGGGTCAGGGCCGTCAGACGCAGGCGAAGGCTCAGGATCACGCGGCGGCTCGACAGCCGATCCGCCCTGATCGCCCGCGGGAATGATGCCGTCCCCCTGAGCTTCATCAGTGCCGCGTCCGTTCGCATCTGCCTTAAACGAATCACGAGCATGGCGCTCCATGAGCACGAATGCCATCGCGAGGATGTAGAGAACGACGAGGATGCAGACGACCACGACCCGGGAATCGGCTACATTGCCGCCGAGCAGAACGATGCCGAGCAGCGTCGCGACGGCGAAAGCGAGGTAGACCAAACCCGCAAACAGGCCGAACGCCGAGACAGGCGACACGCCGCGCTCCTTTGCCGCATCGATGCAGATGGGAAGCATCAACGCCGATACGATGACGTAGATAGCGAACACGGCGGCGCCCACGGGCAACGCGAGCATGTCGCCCGCAATCGAGAGCGCAAGAAGCAGCGTGGCCACAACGGGAAACAGGACGCGGAACAGCGATGGAATTGAGATGCGGCTCGCGAGGCTTTCACCCGTACGCTTGCCCACAAGGAGCAACGCGATGGTTCCGAGCGCCACACCCGCAAGACCAAGTGTGTTGATATCTTCGCCTGCGCCGGGAACGAGCAGGAGGGCCAGCATGCGTGTGACGGCCACCGAGAACGCGATCGAGGCGGCGCAGTAGAGCGGATTGCGCACCGCTTTCATCGTTTCGACCAGCGCAGTAAGACCGGTAATTGGCTGCGTGCCCTCGCCCCGCAATGACTCGCCACCCACACCGGCCCCGACGCTCAGTCGGAAGAAGCCCGCGAGAGCGACCGCCCCAACAAGAACGAGCAAGTAGAACGCGGCGACCAGCAGCTGAGGCGCCGCAATGTTGAGCGTTAGATGAAGCAGAGCCGCAACCACGAGCGATACCGCAATAAGCTTAATGGAGGAATCGCGATCGAACCACGCGAATGCATCAGCCCATGAGACGCATACAAGACCCAGGCCGAAACCCGTCACGATGGCGAGCGCGCACACATGGAACCCCGATGCGGAAGGCGCGAGGCCAAGCAGCGTGTACGATGCCGCGACAACAAAGTTCGCCGCAACTCCCACCGAAACCGCCACGCGCGCACCGATGCGCGATGAGATACGCACCGCGACAAACCCGGCGCCTAATAGGGAGAGCGCGAGCGCCGCGCACAGAGGGACGGACCACCACAGCAACACGTCAGAGACGTCGAAGCCCATGCACTCACCGAGAGGCAGACCGCCCCAAAGCAGGAGTTGAAGAATGCAGAGGAGTGAGGCGTATCCCGCGCATGCGCATATGCGGACGGCATCAAAGCCCGCCCCTTTCGCAGAAACCCTCATGCGCTCGCCCTCTCCCCCAACGCAATCAAGAACCAATGAACCTGTACAGTTTGCCACAACCAGGCCGATTATTCGCATTCTTTTTGCCCCGCGTCGCTCATAACAGCCCAATTCACCAATCGGGTGTGAGGCGCTTGACGTGGCGTTTCGTGTAATACGCGCGAGAAAACGCCTAGAATCGCACCTCCACATGACATTCACCTAGGCCGTGTGAAGCGCCACGCCGCGTGCGCCGCTAACCTGGCAAGGCACCGCATCGCAAGGGAATGCGGCAACCTACCGCACTGCATAAGGAGGGCATTATGGAATTCTCGCGTCGTCAGTTCCTCGCCGGCATCGGCGTAGCCGGCGCAGCCGCTGCCGGGGCCGGCCTTGTTGGCTGCGCGCCGCAGCAGACGCAGACGTCGACGGCAACCGAAGAAGCAGCCACCGAGGAGCTTCTGCACACCGCCTACGTCAATCCCCAGGATTACGACTACCGCGGCAACACCACCGATTTCGCTACGCTGCTTTCGCCCTGGAAGCTCGGTTCCATCGAAATCAGCAATCGCATGGCAAAGTCCGCAGCCGGCTCGGCGTGCTATCTCGCCGGTTACACCGACGAGCTGTTCGAGTACTACCTGAACTTCGCCAAGGGCGGCGTCGAGATGATCTGGGTTGAAGGCGAGTTCCTCCCCGTAGGCGATTTTACCGACGAGGTCATCTCCTTCGGCAAGAAGCTCTCTGAGGCCTGCGCCGAATACAATGCGCACCTCGGATGCCAGTGGGCGTTCTCGGGCGATGTGCCCAACATGACCGTCGACGACATCCTCGCCGCCGAGGAGCGTGCTGTGACGGTGGCCAAGAACCTGCAGGCCATGGGCTTCGAGGCCATGGAGATCAATGCGGCAGGCTTCAACCTGGGTTCGCACTTCCTCTCGCGCTACCACAACACGCGCACCGACGACTACGGCATGACCAGCCTCGAGAACCGTGCGCGTTTTGTCGTTGAGTGCATCCAGAAGATCAAAGAGGCCTGCGGAGACGATTTCGCGGTCCAGATTCTGATTGACTGCATCGAGGAGCTGGACAACATTACCAACAACCCCACGCTCATGACCCTCGACAACCAGGTTACCGCGTTCCAGACGAAGGCGACCACCATCGAAGAGGGAATCGAGTTCGCGAAAATGTTCGAGGCGGCTGGCGCCGACTCCATGCACCTACGCCTGGGGCCGCTGGGCAACCACCCCTGCCAGTTCGCGAGCGACCTCTACTTCATCCTCAACGGAATTGAGGGCGCAAGCGGCTTCGCCACCCAGTTCGACTTCAACAAGCATTTCCAGGGCACGCTCATCGGCAACCACAGCGGTGCCGGCATGCTGCTCGATGTTGTCACGCGCTACAAGGAGCAGCTGAGCATCCCCTGCGGCACCGTGACCTACATGGACCCCGCCCATGCACCCGACTTCTTCGAGCAGGCGCTCGCCGACGGCAAGTGCGACTTCTACCTGATGAACCGTCCGTTCACCGTTGATACCGAGTATGTGAACAAGCTCAAGGAAGGCCGTCTCGATGAGATCGCGCCCTGCACGCGCTGCCTCCACTGCCACATCGGCAGCAACGAGATGAACGCCCAGATGGGTTACTGCCGTGTGAACGCCCTAACCCAGCGCGTGATGCGCGAGGGCGGCCCGGCCACCTACGAGGTTCCTGCGGCTGAGACCACCAAGAAGGTCATGGTCATCGGCGGCGGCCCCGCCGGCATGGAGGCTGCGCGTATCGCTGCGCAGCGCGGCCACGAGGTCACGCTCTACGAGAAGAGCGGCGCGCTGGGCGGCAAGCTCGAGTTCGCGTCCAACGTTAAGGGCCCCCACGAGAACCTGACCGACCTTTCGGCCTACCTCTCCCGTCAGCTTGAGGTGAACGGCGTTTCCGTCGAGCTCAACAAAGAGGTCGACTCCGCGTTCATCGATTCCGAGGCGCCCGATGCCGTGATTCTCGCCGTGGGCGGCAAGCGCCCCGAGGCCCCCGTTTCCGGCAATGATTCGGTGCAGATGGTGGACTTCGATAGTTTCATGATGACCGAGATGGGCGATAACGTTGTCGTGTGGGGCTCGAACGCCCAGGCATTCGACTGCGCTCTTTGGCTGACCGTCCACAAGAAGAACGTCGTCATCGTGACTCCGAGCGCCAATGAAGAGCTCGACATGCAGCAGTCGCAGCACGCGATTCGCTTCATGACCACCGCCCTGTACGCCCTTGGCCTGCGCGTGTGGCCCGGCTCCTCCATCCAGGAAGTGGGGGATGCCAGCATCACCATCCAGACCGAGACCGGCACCACGGTGACCATCCCCTGCGATGCCATCGTGAACGCAGGCGACATGCTGCCCGACACCTCGCTGATCGACGGTTGCTCTGTGTCTGAGACTTACGCTGTTGGCGACTGCAATGAGCCGTTTAACATCGCACTCGCGATCCGCTCCGGCAACGACGCTGGCCGTACCGTCTAAGCTCCCGTCAGCAGTATTCTCCCCTCCCCAGTTCGCGTCATGCGAACGAAGTGATTGTTCGCACCCCTCCGGCGAACGCAATGGCCGCCCGCACCCCTCCGGCACATCAGTTTCGCCAACGAGCTCGACCCCCACG
>CAUWMI010000160.1:0-5808 GCA_963559755.1 uncultured Slackia sp.
CTACGCCGGCGCGAAGAACATGACGGGCGGCCGTATCTACGGCCACTGCCTGCGCGCCGTGTTCCCCGACAACTTCGACGAGATCCCGTTCGAGCGCAAGGTTTCTCACGAGCGCATCTCGCTGATGTCCCCCGACTCCAATTTCACCATCGACTTCGCCTCCGACAAGCTCCTGGAGGATGGCAAGGAGTCCTACACCGTGCTCCGCGGCACGTTCGACCAGTGGCTGGCCGAGCAGGCTGAGGATGCCGGCGCCGAGTTCATCTACGGCATCGCCGTGGAGAAGCTCGTGAAGGACGACTCCGGCAAGGTCGTGGGCATCTTCGCCGGCGAGGATGAGATCACCGCCGACGTCGTGGTGCTCTGCGACGGTGCGAACTCCCTGCTCGCCGAGCAGGCCGTGGGCGCCCCCAAGCCCTCCGCGGCCCAGATGGCCGTGGGCGTGAAGGAGGTGTTCGAGCTCTCCGAGGAGGAGATCGACAAGCGCTTCCAGTGCAACCCCGGTGAGGGTGCTGCGTGGCTGTTCGCGGGCGACTGCACCCATGGCACCTTCGGCGGCGGCATCATCTACACCAATAAGGAGTCCATCTCCATCGGCATCGTGGCCGGCATCGAGGCCACGGCCGAGAAGGCCACCGTGCCGGTGTATCAGATGCTCGAAGACCTGAAGAACCGTCCCGAGGTTGCCCCCGTGCTCAAGGGCGCCAAGCTCGTGGAGCACTCCGGCCACATGGTTCCCGAGGGCGGCATCACCACGATGCCCGACCTGATTGCCGACGGCGTTCTCATCGCCGGCGACAACGCCACCATGTGCGTGAACCTGGGCTACACGGTGCGCGGCATGGACTATGCCGTGGCCGCCGGCCAGATGGCGGGCCAGGCTGCCGCCAAGGCGCTCGACGCGGGCGACACCTCCAAGGCCGGCCTGCAGTGCTACGTGGACGCCCTGGAAAACTCCTTCGTCCTCAAGGACCTGCGCCAGTTCAAGAACGTGCCTAACTTCATGGAGCACTTCGACCGCATGTTCTGCGGCTATCCGGAGATGATCCGCGACATGATGAACGGCATGTTCGTCGTTGACGGCACCCCTGTGCCGCCCATGAAGAAGACCATGATGCCCATCATCAAGGGTGTCGGCTTCATGAACCTGTTCAAGGACGTGAGGGGAGCGATGAAGGCCCTATGAGTCGAGACATCAAATTCACCGTCAACGTCGACGAGTACCTGTCGCTGAACAAGTACGAGGTCGATGAGTCCAACGCTCACATCGAGCTGGTGGACGAGCCCTCCGACGAGGAGTTCGACAAGCTGATCATGGTGTGCCCGGCCGCGCTGTACAAGCGCGACGAGGAAGGCCGCAAGTCCTTCGACTACGCCGGCTGCCTCGAGTGCGGCACCTGCCGCGTCGCTTGCGGCGACACCATCATCAAGAAGTGGGAAAACCCGCAGCCCACGATGGGCATCGAGTACCGCTTCGGCTAAGCCTATCGCGGATACCGAAGGCTTCTTCTATCGAACCCATAACGGGTGCTGAGTGCCGCCTTCGCTATAATGCATTGAAAGGACCGGGAAACTCTCGGTCCTTTTTTTGGCCTATAGGACAAAAAGTGTGTCCGTATTTGGCCGCGGATTACAATGCCACTAGGGCAGCACCCGTTCAGCCACATACTTGTTTTGCGTATACCGAGCAGTAGGCTTATCGGCTGGTCATTTTTTAAGTCATCTGGGCGATAAAGGCGTTTGCATAAGGCCTGACGGTCAAAATTGAACCGAATGGGCGGCAACCTTGTTCGCGTTCCGTTCTGATTTCTCAAAATCGCTCGCCGAACGATAGATGAGAGCTTGTTTCGAACGAAACGAGGCATTGTGTTGCGTCGAAGGGCATGTATTGGATGGCTAGCCTGGTTTCTTAAATTATGAAATCGCCCATTCGCTTCAGAAATGACCACATGGAAGGTTTTCAACAAGCGTTGCACTCATTGTCCGTTCTATTTGACCAGACTGAGCCCCATTAAGGATTATGCGTGAGCCATAGGACGGTCTTCGAAGAGCGGTTTACTCGGAACGGTGCATGTTGATGTAGTCAAGCAGCTCTGAGCGCTTGTGTACGTGCATCTTGGAGTAGATGTGGCGCACGTGCGTTTGCGTGGTGTAAGGCGATATGACGAGTTTCTTGGAAATGCTGTCGATGGTGTAGCCACGTGCGAACAGCTTGAGAATCTCGCCTTCGCGCTTTGAGAGCGCGAACTCGGCGATGGCGGCGTCGCACACCTCTTCAACCTCGTTGTTCTTGGATGGGGCAGTGGTGAGCTGCAGAATCACGCTTTCCTGACGCATGAGCGGAATGAGGCAGATGGCAAGCAGGCACAGGAAGACGATCGCTGTCTCGGTGGAAAGCTGCTCATGCAGCACGGGGTTCTGCTCGTAGAACACGGCCACGCTGTCGCCGAAGAAGAATCCCAGACGCACCACGGCGCTGGACATGCCGAAAGCCATGGCGGTGGCCACAAAGCCCTTAGCAGAAAGCGTGCCGAAGTAGCCGATTAGCATAACCTCGAAAATGCCGGCGATTGCCACCGTGATGATGAATGAATAAGGATACAGCAAGGGGTCGCCGTTCACGAAGAGCGAAATCGCCGCCACCGTGGCCACCAGCAGCCAAGGGAGGAAACGGTAGGTGACGATGTTCTTGGAGATGGTCGCCTGGCAGATGGCGATAACGCCGGCGGCCAAGGCCGAGCACGAAATGCCAATCACGTACGACATGTCATCGGGCCAGATGCCGCCCGGGCTCAGCATGTCTGACGGGATGATGGCGATGTTGTAGTAGCAGGCCGCACATCCGATGAAGATGGTCACGGAGATGATCACCGTGGGTTTAAGCGTCTTCTTGCGCGTGTCCGTGGGGAGAAGCGTGGGGAGCGGGGTAGCACCGAGCGCCTTGCTTTCATACAGGTAGAGAACCACGCTTGCGATGGGGAGCAGCGTCACAAACGCTACGGCCACGATGTGAGGCGCAATGGTGGTGAAAAGCATCGAGGCGAGCATCACCGCGCCGAACACACCCAGGAACTTATGGGTGGAGAACGAGGACTTCTTACGGGCGTGATATTCGCCCAGTCCGATCCAGATGATGGCGTTGGAGAGGCCGAAGAGGAGAGGGAATATCACGAGTGCCGCTACAGTGTTTAAAACGGCGTCGCTCCACAGCGTGTAAGACGCTGTGGCCCCTGCGGCAACGACACCGGCGATGATCATCAGCGACGGCATCTGATAGAGCCGCTTATCTATCTTATTAAAGAGATTCGCCAGAACCAGAAACGCGATTCCCGACGCGGCGAGTGTCGCAAGCCACGAAAACGTGACGTTATCGGACAGTAAATTGCTATGCACGAAGATGTTGGGCGTGAACCAAAGGCTGTAATACCACGCGAGCAGCAGCGTGGTGGCGAGATAGTACAAGCCGAAACGTTCCTTGGTTTCCTCCGTCAATTTAGTGGCGGCAGAGCCTGAAATCTGTTCCAAGGCATCCTCGCTTCCTATGGAATACCCAACTATCTATCATCGCGTCCTATAAAACAGTACTCCATTTCGAGGAGCAATAGGGGGTGATTACTTAACCCTTGCAGAATTGTTACGCATCTAAGATACAAGATAACGCCACGTGAGGTGTATCCCTAAAAAATGAGTAGTCGAAAAAAACCTGATAGCGAGTATTCAGGTAATGAGGATTTCATGGCGTTCGAGCGATACCCGTTTTGCTCTTTGCGGCACAAAATGCCCACATCTGGTCTTGCACCCCGCAATGCGCATGCCAGGCAAGGTTTTGAGCATGCGAGTGGGGGCAAGGGGCATTCACCCGTGAAAGGAGGCGGATGCACGTCGGCTAAGGGGGCCGAAACGCAAGCCGTCCGACGACGGCAAGACGATTCCCGTTCCTATCTATATTCCTCGGATGCTCGAAGCGAACATGAATCGCGCGAACGCGAACCTTACCTTAGGCGAACGATCTTCCAAGGGCTATAGCAAGAAGGGGACGTCTGGATTCCTGCGAAGCGTGAGAGGGTTTCGCAGGCCTTACTTGAGAAAGGGAAAACAATGTCTTTTCTTGCTAAGAGCAAGGGCGAGGTGACCTACAAGGACCTCAGCGGTCTGCACAAGTGGTTCTTGATCATCCTCATCTCCATGGGTTCTTCCATCATCTACACCCCGATGTATCTGAAGAACGTGTTCTACGAGCCCCTGATGCAGGCTCTGGGTTGCACCAACGCCGACCTCGGCGCTCTGGTGTCCTGCTACGGCATCGCGGCCCTCATCTGCTACCTGCCCTCCGGCATCGTGGCTGACAAGTTCCGCATGCGCACCCTGGCCTGGGTTGGCTTCGTGGGCACCGCCATCCTGACCTTCATCTATGCGACGCTGCCTTCGCTGTTCATGTGCTATGTTCTGTTCATCGGCATGGGCATCACCTCCATCCTCATCTGGTGGGGCACTCGCTTCAAGGTCATCCGTCTGTGCTGCGAGGAGAACGAGTATCCCGCCCGCATCGGCGTGAGCTACTCCATCTACGGCGTTGCCGGCCTGGTCATCGGCCTGATCAACGCTGCCATCGTGGCCGCTATCCCCGTGCCCGCTCAGGGCGTGCAGGCTCTGCTCATCTTCCTGGGCGTGCTGATCGCTCTGCTGGGTGTTCTGTCCTACATCCTGATCCCCGACTTCAAGGGCGAGATCAACAAGGACTCCAAGCTGTTCAGCCTGGCCGACGCTCTCGAGGCCGTCAAGACCCCCGGCGTCATCTGGGCATGCCTCGCGTACTTCGCAGTGTACTGCGTGTACCAGGGCGCTACCTACACCACCCCGTACCTGACCGCCATGGGCGCCGACCCCAACATGGTCAACGTCGCCGGCCTCATCCGTACCTATGGTATCGGCCTGCTCGCCGGTCCTGTCCTGGGCGTCATCGCTGCTCGCATCAAGTCCACCAAGACCATTCTCGGCTGCTTCGTGATGGCTATCGTGGTCCTGGGCGTGTTCATCGTCCTGCCTCAGGACACCAACCTCGCCATGGTTGCTCTGGCCCTGGTCGTGGTGTTCGGCTTCTTCACCTACGGCGCCTTCTCCATCGGCTCCTCTCCGCTGTCTGAGCTGGGTATCCCGATGCGAATCTTCGGCACCGCTTCCGGCCTGCTGTCCGTCATCGGCTTCGTGCCCGACGTGTTCATCCACACCTGGTACGGCTCCATGATCGACGCTTCCGGCACCGCGGCGTACGACATGATCTTCGGCTTCGAAATCATGTTCGCGGTCTTCGGCATCGTGATGCTGATCATGTGCCTGCGCACCGTCAAGAAGCACGCTGTCGCCAACACTGCTAACGCTGAGAACTAACGCGTAAGACCCCCTGCCGACGACGTGACCGTCGGGAACTCTCATCAGTTATGGGGCGGGCAAGACATACCGCCTGCCCGCCCCGTGAAACCCCTTGACAAGACCTATGAGACGCATGATCAACGCATGCTTCTCATGAGCGGTACGCAGTTGGAAGCCTCCTTTGTCCACCCAGCCCTCCCGGGCACCGCTCATGAGGCGCATACGCCCGCCTGATATGGCGTACGTCTTTGGTAATTCGGCCCGAAGCCGCAAGGCGGAGGACCGGAAGGTGAAATCCGAAACTACAGGAGGTTGACATGGATTTCAAACTGTCCGACGAGCAGCAGCTGATCGTGGATTCCTATCGCGACTACATGGAGTCCGAGAACTGGGAGACCTACTTCCATGAGTGCGACGAGAAGCACGAGTACCCGCTGC
>CAUWMI010000161.1:0-5787 GCA_963559755.1 uncultured Slackia sp.
CCATTGGTCAGCAAGTCGACCCTGGGCTTGCCGAGGGCGCAGGACTTCCAGAAGGCGGCCGCCGGGAGCGCCATGCCCATGATCGACTCGAGCTCCCAGTCGGGATAGATCCTGTGACCGAAGAACAGCCAGTCCGTCGGGTTGCCCCATTTGTCATCGTCCTCAGGTGGCTCGATGGCGCCGGGGATGGCCAGGAGGATTGCGGCGAGGACAGCCGGCGCCATGTGGAGGGCATCGCTCGCCAGGGCCATCTTGAAGCTCTTGAATGTCCTGGCGTCCTCGATGTGCAGTAGCCTGGCCCTCTGGCCGATCTTGGTGTCGGCCATGCCTTCAGAGGTCAGGAACTCGATGGTCGCATGATGCAGCGCGGACATGGGGAGGATCCAGTTGAGCATCCTGCCGCCCTGGTTGATGCGGGCCTGCATGAACCTGGAGACGATCGTGGTCGACCAGAACTTCGCGGCTGAGCCATGCTGCCTGATGAAGTCATTGTAGAGCATCGACGGGACGGACCTTTGCGCCATGTCGCCCCTGAGCGCGTTGTTCTGGGCGACCATCGCGTTATCGAGGGAGAAGGAGACGCCGCCTCCGAAAATATCGACGAACAGCCTGAACGCATTGTCGCTCGCCATGATCTGCTCGATGCGCGTCTCCGTCGGGCCGTTCGAATCGTTGACGGGTTGGAACCAGTAGTCATGGCCATCCTTCGCCTCAAGGGCGAGGAAGTAGTTCATGAAGTTCTCGATCTGGACGCTGGCGAAGGAATCGCCTCCGTTGATGCCCCTGAACACCATGTCGGAGATCTTGTTCCTGCGGTTGCCCCGGGTCTCGATCCAGGTGGTGAGATCGGCCTCGTCTTTCACGGTGGCCAAGAACAGCTGCTCGTCTCCATCGATGGCGGCGTCGCGCATGGCGTTCCAGAATCGCAGCACGAGCGGGTCGCGCGAGAACTGCTTGACGAGATCCTGGTTCACGTCGACATCTGTCGCATAGGATCCGATGCCGTAATCCCTGCCGATCTTCATGGCCAGCTTCATGGCATTGGTGGACAGCGCCTTGTCCGCATAGTTGGCGAACAGCACGGACGGAGACATGACGCCCATCATCTGCGACGTCGTTGTCGCAAAGTTCAAGATCTTTTCCATCGCGGCATGATCGTTCGCCTTGACCTTGACGATGGTCCTCCCGGAGTCATCGAGCGTGGTGATCGTGTACTTGGCGTTGTATAGGGACCTATAGTCCTTGAGCTTCTCGGCGACCTCCTCGGTCGTCTCCATGAGGAGCTCTTTCCATTCCTGCTGCGACTCGTTGTCGAACAGGGCCTCGAAGAAGGCGTTGGAATCCCTGATCATGTCAGAGGAGTAGGTATCGCCATAGATCCTTCCGGACTTTGTAGCGTATCCGTTCTCCGTGTACATCCAGTCGCACGCGGCGAGAAGCGCGTTCTTTTTCTTCTTGGACATGACGCTCTCGCCACGGCCGGCGCTCTTTTGGGTGGCCGGGATCCTCGTGATGAGCTCGATGGCCCTGTCGCCCTCTGCGAGGATGTTCTCCTCGAACTTCGAGAAGTCTCCGCCGTTCTCGTTGCGGATGTTCTCGAACTGCCAGAAGTAGGACTTCTCGGACGGCAGGAGCATCGGAAGCGAGTACCTGCTGGAATAACCGTCGTTGTTGTTCGCGGCGACGATCGGCAGGCCGGTCTTCTCGATGTTCCTCTTGATGCGCAGGGCGGATTCGTGAATCTGGTCGACGGTGATCTGGAACGTTCCCTTGCCGTCGTTATAGGTGATTCCGCAGTCGCGCTTGACGAGCATCATGAAGCGGTCCCACGTCAGCCATTTGCCCCCGTCGCCCATGCCGAGGGCATCCCTGACCATGGTGTAATCGCCGTGCAGGGACTGCTTCCTCGCGTAATCGGGGTCGTTCTCCTTGACGGTGGCCATGCTGTCCACAGATCCGAGGAACTTCCTGTTGTCAGCCATGACGATGGGCAGCCTCTCGGTGAACATCTTGCTGCTCTCCGCGATGCGCTTCCTGGCCTCGAACTCATGGAGATCCCTGGCCATGATCGGCTGGGAGCCACGGTCCGCGGCTTCCACATATGCGGCGATGTCGGACTGATAGGCAGAGGCGCCGATACCCTCGTAGGCCGTCGTGGACCCCTCGCCGCGGAGGCTCCGGTCATTGAATGCGCCGTAGTCTCCGATTTGCAGCATGGTGTCCTTTGTGACGGCATCAAGCTCGCGCTCGGTCAGCGCCCTGGACAAGCCCTGCCTCTCGGAGTGCTGGAGGCTGTAGGCGGCGGAGGCGGACACGCGGTCCATCGTGGTTCCGACGCCGAGCGTCATGGCATCTCCGACGGACACATCGACGGCCATGTATACAGGCCTGCCGTTATCGCCCCTTCCGATGTACTGCATCATCCTGCCGTACTCGTCGAACGTGGTGGAGATGACTGACTTCCTGTCGGCCAGCTTGCCGTTTTCATCGAACTTATGTACGAGACCAGGAGGGCAGCACTTATCATCCATGGCGTTGAACAGCTCAAGGGTCTGCTTCCTGTTGAGCTGGTCGATCGAGGAGAAGCTGAACATCTTCCCGCGCAGCTTTGGCGTCTTGCCGCCGAGGGACTCCTTGGTTATGGCGGAGAAGAAATACGTGTTGGGAATGCCATCCCTGATGTTGTTCGCGATGACGTGCCTGATGACATCGTTCACCGTGGAATCAGCCGGAACGGTCGCGGGATCGACGAGGTCGATCTTCTGGTTGACGATCTTCCTCCACACGCGAACATCGGTTCCCTCGAGAAGCGACTTGATCTCAAGCGGAGACAGGCCGCACTTGTCGAGCCATGGGTTCACTTGGTAGTCTCCGCCATCGACCCTCTTGTACAGCAGGCTTCCGCCGGACTTGGCGTGCACCCAGTACATGAGGTTCGACTTCATGATGTTGAGCCAGGCGTCGCTGTTTCGGTTCTCATCGGTGGTGCTGTTGTAGATGATGTCGGCCCTGAGGGCATCCACGGTCTTGCCGTTCTCATCTGTGTATCTGACGCCGAGCATGGGCATCTTGAACTTGTCAAGCACGGTGGCCATGGTCTTGTAGCTCTTCGAGTGGATCGCGTACTTCAGCGCGAACTCCCTATCGCTGTCATCCTTGATGGACACGATGGCGTCGAAGTCGATCTTGATGGCGCTGCCGTCCTGCTTGACGTTGATCTTGAGCATCTTCGACGGCGCGCCGGTTCCGAGTGTAATCGGTGCATAGGATACAGATCCATCGATGTACTCGATCTTCGCAAAGGCGAGGACGTCTCCCCTCGATGCGGAATCGCGCTTGCTGACGCCGTTGTTCGCCATATAGGACACGGCATCGCGGATGTCGATCATGGCCTTCGTCTTGTCGATGTCAGAGCCGGAGGTCTTGGAATACTGACGTCCGAACACCATGCTCTTCTCAAGGTTCTTATCGCTCAGCGATGCGAGCTCGGCCATATCCTGGATCGTACAGAGCGAATAGCCCTTGACGTTCCTGTTCGATCCCTTGCCATCAGAGAGCAGGTCGTCGATGACGTCTATCTTCTTGTGGTTGTCCTGCAACGTGAGTCCGCGCCTACCGATGGTCTCGGAGTTCACGTAGCTCGCGCCGTCGCCCATGGTCACCGTGAATCCGCCGGCGACGCTGACGGCCACGTTGGCCGGATCGAAGTCCATGACGGCGGCCTTGCCGCGCCTAAGGCTGGCACGCCTGAGGGCGTCATTTTTATACGGTGCGATGACGTTGAACTTCTCGCCTCCGATTAGCACCGGATCTCCGACGATTGGATACGGGGATACGAGGCCGGGACTCACGTACTTCTCGGGGACATAGAGGAGCTGCTGGTACTTCATCGCCCAGGTGAGCGCAGATAGGAACTCGGTATCGGAGAAGACGATGCCGGCAGTCTCCGGGTTGTTTCCGGCCTTGGGAGGCTGGCATTGGTTTTCCCTTGTATTCTTGAGCGGCTCGAACATCTTGGACACGGAGTCGATTCCGGAGACACCGGCACCCAGCTTGTCCCTGTCCTTGCAAAACGCCTTCACCGGCAGGGGCATTCCGTTCACCGACAGGCGACCGCTCGTCGCATACGACAGGCTGTTATCGACTTCGAACTTTCGAGGGTTCGGTCCGATTGTCACGGCATCCTTCATCCTCGAATATGCCGTATTGATCGTCTTATCGGGGATGGCGTCGTAGTCCATCCTGGAGCGAGAGTTTCCAGGGATCTCCAGCGCCTTGGATCCGTAGAGCTCGTCCAGGAACTTTCCGAGCGGAGAGGTTCGGTCGTCTCCGATGGCGAACTCGAAGGAGGACGGCTTGACCGGCGAGAAGTCGGCAAGGACATCGCCGACGCTCAGGGTCTTGGAGTAGCTGCCTCGCCAATGCGTGGCTGCATCGAGGGCTATCCCCTGCCTGTTCTTCTTGCCGCCTTTACGGATGGCTGCCGCTACCTCCCGCTGGATCTTCATCGAGATCTCCTCGGGATTCACGGCGACAGGGATGATCCTGGATACCCTCGACCCATCTTTCGTCATGGAGGCGATCGCATCCCTGAACCCACGTATATCATCCGTAGCGAACAGATCTATGGAGTCGATGAGCTCGGTCCTCGTGCCGACGACCTCGCCGGAGGCATCGAGGGTTTCAACCTCTACCTCGACGAACGGCGTGATCAGCTGCGAGAAATGCAGCGCCTCGGCATTGCCCATGCCGAGCACCTTGTTGGCGTCACCGGAGAATACCGCATTGAGGTTCTTGCGCCATTTATCTCGATAGCCGATAAGGTTGTCACGGGCCTGTTCCCTAATGACGACCAGGGCCTTCTCCCAATCCGGCGATCCGGCCTTGTACTTGTTGAGCGCAGACATGTCAGTCGAGTCGGTGCCGTAATCGAGTCCGTCGATCTTCAGCTTGTCCTGGGACATGTGGTTCACGTTGCCGATCGTCTTGGCGGTCTTGAGCGCCATGCCCTCCTGCGTACCGTCGAGCAGGCGGCCGATCATGGCAAGGGTCATCTGGAAATCGCAGCCGTTGGCGTTATACGCGTCATGCGTGCAGTTGATGTCGATGCCGTTGGGGGACATGATCGGGTCGAAGATGAGGACCTTCTTGGTCGGATCGGCCCTCATGTCGCTGAGGTCTCGCTCGGTGAACGTGCCGAGCTCCCAGCCCCACTGGTTATTTTTATCGGGCTCCGGGGTCCACGGGCCACCGATGCACGTCTTTGCGCCGATGAACCTGTTGTATCCGGCAGATCCGGTAGAGGTTCCGTCCGGATCAATAGACTTTCGGTCCTGCTCAACGAGGCCCATCAGCCCGTTGTAATCGAGCGCGATGGGAGCAACCGGTGAGCGGTAGTCCCTCGGGATGAAGTCGAATCCGGCGTACGCGCGCGTCTTCGCACCGTTGAGCCCGACGTTGGTGGAGGCGCCGCCCCTCGTGGAGTTCACGATCGCCCTGTTCGCCATGAGGTCGAGCGTGGGATCGGAGAAGTCCTGATGCGGGTAGTGCGGCCTCTCGCCGGTCAGGTCGACGAGGTTCGGATCGACTCCGCTATCGATCATGTCGGACCTGATGGCATCGAGCATGTCGAGGATGAACTTGTTGTGCCTGTCCACGGCGTTGAAGATGTTGACGTTCTGGATGGTGCCGCTTCGCAGGTTCTTATCCATCATCCAATCGCGCATGGCGACGGAGTTCCAGAAGGACATCACCGCCTTGATTTTGTTCTTGATCTCCTCGTTGAGA
>CAUWMI010000162.1:0-5750 GCA_963559755.1 uncultured Slackia sp.
CGATGGCGGGCGATCTAGGACGTCATGCGCCCAATGGGGGCAGGCTGCCGCTAAAAAAGCCGTGAATAGTATTGTTTCGGGCGTCTCGTGCTACAAATCGCGAGAATAGTACTTCCTGAAAGCCGACCGGGAGACAGGGGGATAAAAGGTTCGAAAGCACCCGTTGGCGAATCCCCAGGCCAGAAGGCTGTCAGGGCCGGAGCGGATTTATTTGATTGCTGTGCAAGGGGCGACAAGGGCGAAATGAGTCTCACGGGGCTTGCCAAAAGCATACTATTCTCGAAGCTTTTAGCACGGACCCCGTCAAAAGATACTATTCATGCAGTTTGTAGCAGCTATCGGATGAGTTGAGTCGCAGATGGGCCAACGTGTGCGGCACGATGCGCTGCATCCAGCGCACACCATGAGGACGAGTAGACGCAACACCTATGATGTGCGTTGGGCGCAGTGCGCATCGTGGGAGCCGATGCGATTCGTGATGCGTAGATATCTATGGGCGATTCGGGCAGATCACCACAGTACGATCTCGTAACCGACGCGCTTTTTGGTCGCTTCGAGCGGATTGCTGATTTCGATTTCGCAGCAGCGCTTCATCCCCAGTTTCTCGAAGGTTCGCTGCATGGGGATGTTGCCTTCGTGAGTATCAGCGCGCACGCTGCGGAATCCGCGAATGAGCGCGTCGTCAATGCATCGCTTCACCATGAGACTCGCCACGCCGCGGCGAACCGCCTGTGCGGATGTGGCCAGGCGATGAAGGGTGACGTACTCGATGCGTCTTCCCGTCGCGCGTGCCTCATCAGGGGAGTTGGGGGAATCGCAGAGCCATGCGCCCTGAGTGACGCACGAGTAATCTGCCTCTCCATCGGGGCAGAAGGCGACGGTTCCGATGATGGTTCCAGGGGCGATGCGCGGCAGGCCGTTTTGACGGTCGATGGCTTCATCTGCTTCGGTCGCTGCAACTACGCGCGTGTACCCCGCCTCTATGTCGGCGCGCAGGCGCTCCGGCGTGGGGCTCCCGTTCTGCCATTGATCGAGGCCGAACGCGGCAAGCGCCGCCCGCCCTTCGCTGGTAACGCGAATCACATCGTCGAGGTCGGCAAGCGTGGCGTGGCGGAATTCCATGGGTTTTCCTCCGTGGGTTTTGCTGAGGCTATTATGGATGCATGATACAACAGTTTCGATAAACGAGGCATCCTGTTTAAGGATCGCGTGGCGTGGGCGAATGCTGTTGTGGTAAACTCATACGGCTTACGGAGGAATGGCCGAGTGGTTGAAGGCACTTGTCTTGAAAACAAGCAGGGCGAAAGCTCTCGTGGGTTCAAATCCTACTTCCTCCGCCATAGGAAATCTTGCAGGTCCGGCAACGTCCGGGCCTGTTTTGCATTGCGGGTCAAAAGGATTTGAACCCACGAGGTGGAATCGCGTTGAGGCTTACATCACGCGTCAGGCGATCAGCGGCGCCACCCATCGCCCCCAGGCATCATCGGTCGGCGCGATGCGCACGCTTCCTCCCCATGAGGCTGCGAATCGCTGTTCTGCGGCTTCCACCAGGCCGAATCTATCTCGGGCAATCAAAATCGCATGGGCATATATGTCGCAGGGACCTTTTTCGAGCATGCGCACGGCGCTCGTCAGCCCTTCGTCGCGCAGCAGCTCGAGCTGTCCGAGCTCGTCCACGATGAGAACCCTCTGTCGCTGCCCTGGTCGCTGTTCCGGTTCGGATTGACGGCATGAAGGCGGCTGGCATCGCAAGGAAGGGTCGGAGCCAGCCGCCAAATCACTCGAAGGCGTCGTTTCGGCCGCAGCGGGCGCAGGCGCAATCCCTCGCTCCTTGTCAGAAGGCATCGCGGCCTGCGTTTCTACGCCACGCATGTTTTCAACAGGGTACCCGTTTTCTTCCATCAGGGCATCGAAATGAGCGTTCACGCGCGCAATCGCGCGATCAGAGATATGCCACTTCAGCTGTGCCTTTGCCGATTGCGCACCTTCGTCGAAAACTCCTTCGGCCTGAGCTAGGTCGGCCCGCCGTGCGAACGGAATCTTCTCGTGCGAGGGCAGAAGCAGGTTATCTATCCCCAGCTTATCGAGCGAATCGTCCGCACGTCGCTGCCATACGCCCGGAGCCAGCACGCCGTCGCAGCGAACGCCCGCCGCAGTCAGGGCATCCGCCGCCTTCGTCAGCCAGGTGGTTTTACCTATTTCGACATCCCCGGTGAGAATGAGAAGCATGAACGAACCTTTCCACTCTAATGAAGTCCGATGAGCCCCGATGGGTTCCAAGTGGCCCCGATGAACTCGATGGGCTCCGATCGGCTAATGGGCCCAATAGCCCCGATGGCCTCCCGATTGCCCCAATAGCCCCAACGAATCCCTAATGGGCTCCGACAACCTTTCGCCGCCCGCTAATCCGCGATTTCGATATCTAGGCCCGGTCGGCACACGCGCATCATCTGAATCGCCTCGCCGAAAAGGCGCCCGTTGCCGTTCTTCACGCAGTATGCCGTTTTCTCGGGGTCGCCCACCACGCTGCCTGCAAGCACGTCTACGCCGAAATCGAAAAGACGCGGATCGGCCACCACGCTAGGCCCCGTCATCACGCACGTGGCGTCGCGCGTAAGCTGCAGCAAACGCGGTAGCGTCTTGTTGGTGAACGTCGTTCCGGTGATGAACACCAGGTCTTGCGAGGGCAGAATGAACTCGCAGGCGGAGTCGGGCGTGTCGCCTTCGCGGCAATTGCGCTCAAGCACGGTAAGCTCGGCGCAGTGGTCCGCAAGGTCGAGCACATGCGGAAAATGCCCGATCACCGTGACCTTCTTGTCTTTCATGGCGGGTCGGAACTCATGGAGGGCCTCGCGCTTACGTTCGGACGGCGCCAGCTGGCGGGCCTCTTCGTACACGGCGCCCCAGGGGTCAATCAGCTCGCGCCGTGAGTACCAGGCGTTCAGCGCGGCAATGCCCAGCGTCGCGTCCTGCAGGTTCCAGTTTTTCGACAGGCGTGCCATATCCTTGAGGCTCGTCGGTCGCCACATGCCCTTGCGCACGCTTGCGCCGCCGCCCCGCATGGTCATCGCCACTCCGCATCCGCATTCTGCGGTTACATAGCTCCAAGAGGTGCCCAGGGCGAAGTCAAGGACTGCGATGTCATCGGGAACGCCGTCGATCAGCATGTCATATATCGACCAGGGATCGCGGCGCAGCAGATGAAGAGGCGGCTCGAGAGCGCCGTCTTCCGTAGATTTGGGGTCGTTGACGGTGTGTGCGACCTGGTAATACACCTTTTCTCCCGCGCATGCCGCGCAAAGCACGCGTCCCCCTACGATTCGTTCGCGCCCGTCGGTCACGCGCTCTCCGCAGCGTTCGCATACCGCTTTGTGGCGCGGCTTGCCTGGCAGGTCGTCCTCGGTGAGGTCGACCTGAACCTCCTGTACGCGAAACAGCTCTTCATCGGGAATGGAGTTGAAGAACGCCGCTATATCAGCGCCTTCGGGAGCCTTCTTGTCGCTCACGATGGCGATGCGCACCGCACGCTTGGAAGGGATGTCGTAGAACGTGGCGGCCATCTTCCCGTAATCGAACCACTTCAGCCTTCTGCGTCCGAGCTTGCAGCATGCCACGCTGCACACGGCATCCGCCACGCAGCGGTCCGCCTCGACGAATGCAATCAGATCGCGATACGATGCCGGATCATCGATGCCCATATACTCAAGCCCCAGGCGCGCTATTTTGGTGCCGAGCACCTGGCCGGCGCAAAGGTGCCCGTGCCACGCCACCGCGGTCGCAAGGTCTTCCTCGAATGTGTTCTTCAGCATGTGATTCCTTTCGATCGTCGTGCTACTTTCGGGGAGGGGTTGCCGGGTGCGAGGGCGCAGCCGGCGTAACATATTTGTTTCGATGCGCCGCGCCATGCGAGTCGCACCATGTTTCTGGGAAACGTTGCATCTGTCCTACAACGGCACGCAAACGCGCGTATGAATGCCGTTCGAGCAGGTGACGTCAAGGACGTCCAAGGGTGTGCTGTACACCTCCTCGAGTCTCGACTTCGTGATCACCTCTTCAGGCGATCCCTTCTCTACCACGTGCCCGGCGTCTATGACCACCACCGAATCGGCGCAATAGATGGCATGGTGAGGGTCGTGCGTCACCATCAGTACGCTCACGCCCGTCGAAGAAAGCTCACGCATCCGCGAGAGCACGGTTTGCTGATTGCCGAAATCCAGGCTTGCGGTGGGTTCGTCCATCACGATGAGCTTGGGCTGTTGCGCCAATGCACGCGCGATGAGCACCAGCTGCCGCTGCCCTCCTGAGAGCTTGGTGTAAGTGCGATCGGCAAGGTTCTCGATGCCCAGGGTCTCAAGCGCCTCCCACACGATGCGTTTGTCTTCGTGGGCCACCGATGAGAACCGTCCGATATGCGGCGTGCGGCCCATGAGCACCACGTCCGCCACGGAGAACGGGAACGGAGGCGTATGCGCCTGGGGAATGTAGGCAATTTCCTTGGCGCGGTCTCGGTCGCTCATGGCTGCGATGTCTCTGCCCTGCAAAAACGCGGCCCCTCCCATGGGCGGCAAAAGCCCCAAGATGGTTTTGAGCAGCGTGGTCTTGCCGCATCCGTTGGCGCCGATGATGCACATGAATTCGCCCGCGTCCATATTGAAGCTTGCGTCGAACACGATTTTCTTTCGACGGTATCCGCAGGTCAGATTGCGAATTTCTAGAAAGCTCCCGCGGGTTGCGGGCGGGTTTTGCGCATCGAGGCGGCATCGCTCGGTTTCAGGATGGGCTGCGCGGTTGAAAAGCATGCCATCACCACCCTTTCATGTTGTGCTTGAAGATGATGATGAAGAACGGCACACCGATGATGGAGGTGAGGATGCCGATGGGGATTTCAAGGCTTAGCAGCATGCGGCATACATCGTCGACCAGCAGCAGGTAAATGGCCCCTATGACCATGGAGGCGGGAATGAGCGAGCGATAATTGGGACCCACCAGCGCACGCGCGAGATGAGGAATCACCAGACCCACCCATCCCACGACGCCCGATACGGCGACCGAGATGGACACAATGAGCGTCGATGCGAAAATGACCACGATGCGCACGCGCGTCACGTTGATGCCGAGGCTTTTCGCCTCTTCTTCGCCGAAGCTCAGTGCGTTGAGCTTCCAGCGCTCCAACAAAAGGATGGCGAATCCGGCGAGCATGGGCACGGTGATGGCGAACACGTCGTATTGATCGACGCGCGAAAAGCCTCCCATCAGCCAAAACGTGAGTTCAGGCAGCTTGTCGTTGGCGTCCGCCATGAATTTGACCAGCGAAACCCCCGACTGGAAGAGCGTGGATATGAGAATCCCGCCCAGCACAAGCCCCAGCAGCTCGTCGTAGCGGATGACGCGGATGAGCCAGATCACGCATCCGACGGCGATCATGCCGCCCGCGAAGGCAAAAATCTGCACCATGGCGCTTGGCATATTGAGAAGCAATGCCGCGCATGCGCCGAAACTCGCGCCCGCCGACGCGCCCAAAAGGTCGGGCGACACGAGAGGGTTCTTGAACATTCCCTGGTAGGCCGCGCCCGCCACCGAGAGGGCGGCTCCCACCATGAGCACCACCAGGATGCGGGGAAGGCGAATATTGAGGAGCGCCGTTTGCATCTGGATGTCGGCGGCTTCGGGGTTAAACAGGAAATTCCAAATCGTGTTCACCAATTCGGGCGGCGTGATGGGGTATTTGCCGATGGCGAACGAACCGAGAA
>CAUWMI010000163.1:0-5742 GCA_963559755.1 uncultured Slackia sp.
TATGCGCTATGATGCAGAAAACGAGAAAAGGGGAGCACCATGGCGAAAGAGAAAAAGACGGAAAAGACCGCGTCGAAAAAAGAGAAGCACATAAAGAAAGGCGCCGAAAAAGCCACCAAGAAGGGTTCGAAAAAGAGCACGAAGAAGGCCATGCGTAAGACCGAAGAAAAGCGCGTGAAAAAGGACGTGAACGAAGCCAAAAAAAAAGCTTGCGAAGAAGGCGGAAGCAAGAGTCGCAAAGCCTGCGGATGCCGCAAAGATAACGACCATCAATCTCGCTGATTTCACGTGTCCGTGCTGCAGCAAGCGTTGCCTGCTCTCGAAGCCGAAGTGCGGCAAGGGGAAGGCAATCGCTAAAAAGAAGCTGCAGAGGGCAGCAAAAGCGGCAAAGGCGGCGTAGGAAGCGTACCCGGGCAAAGAGGCGGTAGGCGTCAAACAAAGACGCAGCGCATAAATTCGAGCGCCTGGGAGCGGGGCGAAAAGCCGGCGTGCAGTAAGCGCGGAGCGCGATGCAACTCGAAAAGGGGAGCGCACGGGTGGGTGATTCCGCGTTGGTTTGAGCGGGTATGACATGCGGGGTGTGGTGTGCGTTGCGGCCGGAAGTCGGCCGCCACGTCGCCGCGTTCGCACCCATGGCGCGGTATAATTCGCATGAAGGCGTGGCGGACACGATTCGGCTTGCGAATGCTGCAATCCGATGCCTGCGCGCGTGGTTCCCGCTGCGGCGGGTTGTCTCCGAGAGAGAGGTCGATTCCCATGGCTGAAGAGTACACGTTCGAGAGCTTTGACGGCACCGAGCTGTATGGCAAGACCGATGCGGTTACCATGCCGCGTGCTGCGGTGGTAATCGTGCATGGCCTGTGCGAGCATCAGGGTCGCTACGACTACTTGACTGCGCGCCTGAATGCGCAGGGCTACTCGGTCTATCGCTTCGACCATCGCGGACACGGTCGCAGCGGCGGTCAGAAGGTGTACTACAGCTCCTTCGACGAGATTGCGAAGGACACCGACGTAGTGGTTGATCGCGCTATCGATGAGAACCCCGAGATCCCCGTGTTCATCATCGGCCACAGCATGGGCGGCTATTGCTCTGCTCTCTACGGCCATATGTTCCCGGGCAAGGTGGACGGCTATGTGCTTTCCGGCGCATGGACGCGTGACAATAAGGGTTTGGGCGCGGGTGCCGCTGCCGCCGAGGGCGACGATCTTGACTACACTCCCAACGAGCTGGGCGATGGCGTGTGCTCTGATCCCGCGGTCGTGCAGGCCTACGTGGACGATCCGTACGTGGAGAAGGAAATCTCATTGGGTCTGTTCCGCAACCTTTCCAAGGGGCATGCGTGGATGAAGGAGAACGCCGGTCGCTTTACCGACCCGGTGCTCATTTTGCATGGCGGCTCCGACGGCCTGGTCGACCCCAAGGACAGCCTGCAGTTCTTTGACGAGATTGCCTCCGATGATAAGAGCCTGCGCATCTATGCCGGCCTGTACCATGAGATTTTCAACGAGTTCGATAAGGATGCCGTGATCGAGGACGCTCTTGATTGGCTGGGCGTTCATGCCGATATGGAATACGAGTACGTGGAGGAAGACGAGGAGATTATCGAGGGCTAAGGGCCATGGCCGTCTGCCGGCGATGGCGGTCGGCGCGGATGTGCTTGATATATGGCCCAAACGTCAACAGACCAAAGACGAACCGGATGGCGGCGCGCGCTGATTATTGCGGGCGCCGTCCTTTTACCGTGCTGTCTCGCGTGCCTTTTCGGTAGCGAATGGGGGCCTTCCGTAGGGTTTGCAGGGCTTGTAAACAGGCTTGTTTTTGCGGCGGGGTTCGCTCTTCTCGGGGTTTCGATGGGTCTCTTTCTTACCGTGTTTGTCGCTGAGACAATTGCGCCTACGGGTCGCCGTATCTTTTGGGGGTCGCATGCCGGTGCGAAGGGGTCTGCCGCAAAAGCGTCCGCCCTTTCTGAGATGGGGCGTCGCGCATCGCCCGCGATTGCGGCGAAGAGGCCCGATGCCCGCCTCGCATCGGGCACCGATAACGCAATCCAGGGAGCGGACAAGGCGGTGCTAGGGCGCGAGGTCGTAATGCTGCTGCTCAACCTGCTCATCTACGGCGGCGGGTCGATTCTGGCATTGGGCGCGTTTTCCTCCCTCGACAGGGCGAACTCGTTTGCGCATGTGGCGCTCGTTGCGGTGGTGTGTGCGGCGTGCGTTGCCGCCATCATTTTATGGAGGCGCCATCGTGTGCGAAGCGGCGCCCGTTTCACCATGCTTTCAAACGTAGGTGTGCTTTTGCTCTTTGCCGCGCTTATGCTTGTGGGTCTTATTCCGGGGCTCATTATTGGCTCGCAGGTGGCATCTGATCTGGTCACGGGGCCGCGCACCGTCGCGTGCGTGCTGCAAGAGTTCGACGAGCACCATCCCACGGGCAGGCTTGCGGGCTTTCGCCAGGACACGATTTCGCTTTCCTTTGCTGCGCAGGATGGCAACGAGGTGCACGTGACCGTAGCTGAGACCGACCGGTGTGCGGTGGCCGGCGTGACCGAAATAGGGAGCGAAGTGCTTCTTACCTACTATCCGCGGTCGGGAGTGCTTGATTCCGCGGAACTGGCGGGATAGCAGTTGCAACAAAAGGCGATTTGCTGCAGTTTTCACCCATCATGCCAAGTAGCCCATAATTGGCGCCTCTATGACCTGGGGAAACCATGAGTCCAACGGCGATATACTTTGGACTGCCCTCGAAAACTGCAGCAAATCGCCCTTTGTTTGCGCGACACTGCGTTAGATGGACAAAACGGGGCGGTGGCGCAATGGCGACGGCGTTCGGGCCTGTTCAAAGATGCGAGCTGCGTCCGGATTCCGGATGAGCAAGCTCGGTTGAGCACGGTTTGCAGATGCGCCATACGCGCGCGAGCTGCGCCTGGACGGGCAAACCCACCAATCGGGCTGCCCATCCAGGCGCAAGCAATTACGATATGGTGTCATCCGCTGCGAGGGTCCGGCGGCCTGGTCGTGCGGGCGTAAGTAACCGGGCCTGATGCGCTCTAAGCGCTTGGGTTGCTCGGAGTGCTCGACGTGCGCGGAATGCTCGGACCGCTCGAAGTGCTCGAATCGCTCGGAATGCGCGAAGTGTCTGGAACGTTCGAAGCGCTCGGAATGCCCAGAATGCCCGGAGCGCTCGAATCATGCGGAATGCTCGGAGCACTCGGATCACGCGAAGAGCTTGAAGCGCTGAAATGCTCGATGCGGGACGCACTGACCTACTGCTCGGATATCGAAGCCCCTGCCTCTGCCTCGCGCGCTTCAGCCTCAAGCTCGCGGTCGATGGCGCCTTTGCGGCTGGGGTGCGCAATCTCAAGCTCAAACGGCGCGGGTTTGGTGACCAGGCTCACCAGCGGCACGATGGCCAGCGAAAGCAGCATGGCGATGGCACCGCAGTTGATGGGGCTCGCGATGAGCGGCTCGCCCACGAACCCCATGATCATGTTGCCCGTGGTCAGCCCCACGCCCATGATGAAGCTTGCCCACACAGCAGCGCGGCTGATGCGCTTGCTGTAGAGTCCCCAAAGGAACGGGCCCAGAAACGCACCGGCTAAGGCGCCCCAGCTGATGGACATGAGCTGGGCGATGAACGTGATGGAGCTGTTGTACTGCACGATGGCGATTGCGGCGGAAATGACCACGAACACCACGAGCAGCCCGCGCATGCACAGAAGCTGCCCGCGCTCGCCGAAATCCTTCACCAGGTTGCCCTTGATCAGATCGAGCGTGAGCGTGGAGGACGAGGTGAGCACGAGCGAACTCAGCGTGCTCATGGAGGCCGAAAGCACCAGGACGATCACGAGTCCAACCAGGATGTCGGGCAGGCCGGACAGCATTGTGGGAATGATGGAGTCGTAGACCGGCGTGCCGTCGGCGGCGAAGGCGATCTGGTCGCCGTAGAGGCGCCCGAACCCGCCCAGGAAGTAGCTGCCGCCTGCCACCACCATGGCGAACAGCGTGGAGATGATGGCTCCCTGCTTGATGGCGGGACCGCTTTTGATGGCGTAGAACTTCTGGATCATCTGCGGCAGACCCCAGGTGCCCAGGCTGGTGAGCACGATGACGCCTAGGAGGTTGAGCAAGTCGGGGCCAAACATGCTCACGAACGCGCCTTGCAGCTCGGTGCCTTCCGCCGGTACCTGCGAAAGCTCGATGACTGCCTCGCTGAACCCGCCGTTGCCGGCGAGCACGGCAGCCACCACGGCCACGATGCCAAATAGCATCACGATACCCTGTACGAAATCATTCACTACGGTGGCCATGTAGCCGCCGATGACAACGTAGATGCAGGTCACAAGCGCCATTCCGATGACGCACGCCTCGTAGGGCAAGCCGAATGCCATGCCGAACAGGCGCGAAAGGCCGTTGTAGACGCTGGCGGTGTAGGGGATGAGGAACACGAAGATGATGGCCGCTGCCGCGATGCGCAGGGCTCGACTCGAGTAGCGCTTGCCGAAGAATTCCGGCATGGTGGAGGCGCGCAGGCGTTGCGTCATCTCGCGCGTGCGCGGGCCGAGCACCCACCAGGCAAGCAGGCTTCCCAAAATGGCGTTTCCAATGCCCACCCAGGTGGCAGCTAGGCCGTATTTCCACCCGAATTGGCCGGCGTAGCCCACGAAGATGACGGCGCTGAAGTACGAGGTGCCGAACGCGAACGCCGAGAGCCAGGGGCCCACGTTGCGTCCTCCCAGGACGAAGCCATCGACGCTGGCGGCGTGGCGGCGGCAAATGAATCCGATTCCTACGGCCACGGCGGCAAACGCTGCGACCATGATGATTTTGACGAGCATGGTGGTTCCTATCGAGCAGGGGTGCAAGTGCTTGGTGCGCACTGCCTGGGTGCCGTGGGCGAATCGGCACGGAAGCCCCGTCATTTGGTCGCTGATCTGGTCGAGTCGGGCGAATTGCTGCGTAAAATGACGGGATAGCTTGTGCCGTGGCGTTGTGCGAGCAGGTCGTGCGCGGGTGTCCGGTCGGGAGGTGCGGGCTGCTGCGGCGCCGGGACATTTGGGGGGGTCCCGTTGGCGCGTAGCCGGGTAGGGGTGCTTGACGGGGCGTTTCTTTTGCTGCGGTCGCAAGGCTGGGGCTTTGCGCTGGATGCGGCATGCGGCGCTTGAAGCACGATGCCAAAAGCGAAGCGTTAGGGGCGAAGCGTAGGAAAGCGATCTCTCATCGCGATGCTCAGCACAAGAAACGCCGCTCAAGCGGCGAAGGCGCACACGAACCGGGCGAGGTCATCGCAAATGCGATGCCGACACGGACTGCCCGACCGCGTGCTACAGATATCGATAGGAATAGATTGCATAAAAGGCGGCACTGCCCATGGCACCTTGGACGGCGCATGCGCGAACGTGCGCAAGCGAGCCGGTTTCGGCGAGCCTCGAAGATATGTTGGAGGCGATGGTCACGCAGTGCCTTTCATGGTGCCGCAGGGCGCGCGGCGTTGGTTGCAGAATCCGACGTTTTGGCGGTTTGCTCGAAAACGTTGGACGAAGGATAACGTAGCGTCTTCGCTGCGTCAACACTCTACTGCGTTAAAGCGCTACATTTTACAAAGGGGCAACGATGGGGGTGTGCTCCCTATCGAGACCGAGAACGGCTGCGGGCGCGGTTGCGTTCTGGCCGTGGTGAGCCTGATGGATTGTGACAAGAATCCGGTAAGGTTTTGGTCAGAAATCGAGGGAATGGCGCGATGAA
>CAUWMI010000164.1:0-5725 GCA_963559755.1 uncultured Slackia sp.
GGCGCTTGCCGCGGCGGAAACAGGGGCGGAAGACATGGCGGCAGCGGGGGCCGAAGCGGCAGGCGCGTTCGGTGTCGCCATGCCTTGCGGAGCCCGCCTGCGCGCGGCTCCGCGTTCGAACAAGCGGGGGAGCAGTTCCTCCAGTTCGAGGAACGCGGGTGCGGTGCCCGGCGCTTCGCTTTCGTAGAAGGGGTAGCGATCATGCACGTTCCCTTCGATGATGAAGGCCGATTTGATGCCTACGAAGTTCTCGATTTCCCGTTGCCACGGAGGGGTGAGTGCCATGATGACCTCCCTGTTCGTTTTTCGGAGCGCTCCCCGTTTGCCGGGGCGCCTCCCTGTTGTGCGATCGTCTTCATCCTAGGGAAGTCGTGCGTTTCGCGATAATCTTCCGGCGTTTTGTACAAAACCTTGGTGTAGGCAGGGTCGTGCGGGGGTGGCCACTAGGATTCTTGAGGCCTGCCGTGAATGCCGATGGACATGAATGTGTCGCCGAAGTGGACGTTTTGGATGTGGCGCGGCTGCTTGAGCGATGTGTCGTAATCGTCGCGTAGCGCGTCGTTAAACACGTGGACTCGCTGGTTGGACGATCCGCGCATAGCGCAGATACCGTCGTTGAGTGATTCGATGTATGGGCCGTCGACCAGGGCGTCTATCAGGTCGAGGGCGGTTTTCACGGCGATTCGTTTTTGCGCGAGGCACGCGTGATGCGCCCGGTCGGAAGGGGATTGACGTGACTGCGTCTGGCATGGTTGCGGCGCAGCGCAGGGAGCGTCGTCATGCGACATGCCGCGAAGGTGGGCGAGGGTCCCATGTGCAAAGCCATGCAGCTCTTCGAGCGTATAGCCGGTGTACACAAGGATGTCGTCGAAAAAGGGGCGGATGGCGGCGAGCACGCGTGCGAGCGATTCAGGCTGCTCGAAGGGGTCTCCGCCGGAAAACGTGATGCGGCGGATGCCTCCTTGCTGCGCCATGCCGATGAGCGCATCGGCGAATTGCGCGTCATCCATCTCTTGTGCGGGATTCGCGCGCCACAGCTCGGGATTCGCGCAGCCCTTGCATTGCTTGGAGCATCCGACGGTCCAAACCGCGATGCGCGTTTCCGGACCAAGCGTGACCACGGGCGCGTATGCCCTGTCGATGAGCATCATCGTTCCTTTCCGATGCATTCCTATTCGTACACGGGCTGAGGTGCGCAGCGCGATATCTTGGCGCCGTCGAGCGGATCGAAGCATGCCGCGCATACGTCAACGCGCGCATCGGGGCCCTCTACGGGATATGCCGTGCCGCAAACGGGGCAGCGCACCACCCATCCGACTTGCTGAGGGGTATCGTCGTTTTCGTCCGGTTCGGGAGCGCTTTCGTATGCGTAATCCTCGTCATCGGCGCAGTGTTCCTCCCGTTCGGCATCGGCGGCGTCTTCGAAGGGGGCGAATCGATCCTTTTCGCATCCGTTTCCGCTAGCCTCGACGTCCCAGGGATGGGGGCCGTCGTCGATCAGGACGTTCAGGGCATCGCACGCCTCGCTGACTAGGACATTTGCGGCGGCACACGATTGGCTTATGACGGGGCTCCCCGGCACCACCTCGATGCGGAACAGCATGTCGGCCATGCGCAGCTTTTCGCCCCCCACCACTTCGCGCGGCATGTTCGGCTCGAGCGGCGTCCACACGCCGGCGGCGTCGAGCTCGGTCTTGTGCCTGCCCACGAATTCCAACGTCCAGTTGCCGCCGTTGTGGGCCTCTGCCAGCAGGTGCACGCGCGACACGCGCGGCGAAAAGCTGTCGGGGCAAAAGTTTCCGGCACGACCGATGATGCCGCCCGGCCGCGTGATCTCGATACGCTGCTTCGTGCGCAGATTGGTCAGCACAAGGCTACCCGGGCTTTCGCTGCGCGCCGGCGCGCTCGCGCCGCATGCCACGCATGAAGGTGAGCTGTCGTCGTTCGCGAATCCGCATCTGCATTCCCACATGGCCTACCTCATCTCTCTCGCGTGCGGCTTTTGGACGGGGCGTCGGCGCTTTTCGGAAGGCTTCGCGGGGGCGGGGCGCTTCGCGCTGACGCCGCCCGTTCGAGCCGTACCGTACGCCTTCGTGCTGCGCTTTTCCGTTTTGCCGCTTGCCTGCGTACCCGACTTGCGGTCGATGCGTTTGCCGCCGGGCGTTGCGCCCTCTTTCTTGCCGGATGCGAACGTGATGGTCTTGCAGTGGCGCACGTCGGGCGCCGCTTTGTGGATCACCTTGTTGATAACGCCGCGTTTTGCGAGGTCATCGGCTATTTCGGCATACACTGCGCAGAATTGCGTCTGCGCGGCCAGGAGGCCTTGGGCCTCTGTGGCGTTTGCGGCGGCGTTCATGCGATCGTGCTCAAGGCCGTCGGATTCGCCGTGCAGACCAACCACCTCGAGCATCATGTCGCCCGACGGGGTGAAGAACGCATGGATGCCTGTGGCCCCTGCACCGGCGCTTGCGGAGGAGTCGGTGAACATCAGATGCTTGCCTGTCGCGTTTCCCGCGAAGTCGACGGATCGCACCACGTCATAGCCGTGTTCGTGCATGACCTCGTCGATGCAGGAGCGGATATAGCGCTGCTTGTCCTGCTCGCGCACGGCTGCCTTCAGCGTGTCGAGCCGCGCGTATACGGCATCGGCGTCCTTGAACGCTCGCGGGCATGCCGCGGCATCGAACCCCAACTGCGCTTCGAGTGCGCGGATGTGCGTAAGGGCGTGGGAAAGCGGCTGTTCTTGGGCCGCCATGCGGGATTGGATGATGCGGGCCTGCGTCGTGAGCCCGGCAACCTCGGCCGATGTGAGCGTTCTGCCTCGTGCGGCGGCGCCCTCCGCCGCTTTGGACGCTTCGCGGGCGATGGATGAGAGCGCGGCGCGATCGGATTCGAGCGTTTCGGCACGCATGATGATCGAGCGCGCGTGCTCGAGGATGCCCATGAGGGTTGCCACTTCGTCGGCGGAAGCGGGGGCGGCGGATGATGTTGCTGTTGTCTTGTTCGAAATGGAGCGGGCGCTCGCTGGGGCAGTATGGGCTGTGACGTTTTCTGCCGAGACATTGCGGGCCGCCGCTGCGGTCAGCGCGTCAAGTGCGGCGGCGATGTCTTTGCTGGTGCCGCTTTGCTCTAGGGCGCGCGCGAACGACGTGACGCTTTTGCTGTCGGCCTCGCTTGCCTGGGAGCGCTGGATGCGGTCGATGCAAGGGGCCATCTTCTTGTGGGCGCGCGCAACGATCGCGTCGAGCTCGGAGGTGATTCGGCTCGCGTGGCGCTCGGCCGCATCGACACTGCCGCCCATGGTGAAATGCGCCGCCGCGTGCACGGAATCGATCGCTTCTGCCACGATATGCTCGAGCGCGTTCGACGTATCGCCAAGTCCCTCATGCGCTTTTGCATACGCGCGCAGCTCCGCCTCCAGGCTTTCGATTTGCCGCAGCGCGTCGGCCTCCGCGGCGGTGATGCGGTCGCGTGCGCGTTGCAGGCGCTCTTGCGTCTGCCTTTCGACATCGAGGTCGCTGGTTTTCGGTCCGCTCATGATCGCCCTCGCTCTCCGCATTTCGTGCGCATTGCCGGGCGGCTCGCGCACCATGTCCATGATTTCTTTCGAGGAAATCGTAGGTGCGGGGAGGGATGTTCTCCATTTCGCGGCGCTTTTGCACAAAACGATAAAGCGAGGCGCAGTGGCTGTTAATGCGACGGGGAAGGGGCGCGGCAGTGCGGCGGCGATTGCTGCCGAGCGCCTAGAACGCTGCCTCCACGGGGTCGCTCACCGTGACATCTTCCTTGCCGCGGAAGAGCTCGGTGAGCTTGGCGAGCAGCGGTTCCTGCGTGCCGTCGAGCATGCGCAGGGCGAGCGTGACGTCCTCGGCGTAGGCGGTGTCGAGGGTTTTGGCTCCGCAGTCGTCGGCGAGGCGCGCCGCCTGCTCGTAAAGCGCATACGGCGTGCGGATGCGAATGTCCACGCAGCGGGAAACCACCACCAGACGCGCCGCCTCGATGGCCGCCTGCGTGGCTTGGGTGTAGGCGCGCACCAGGCCGCCCGTGCCCAGAAGCACGCCGCCGAAATAGCGCGTGACCACGCACGCCACATCGGTGAGGTCGGCATGCTGGATGGCTTCGAGCGTGGGAAGGCCGGCGGTTTTCTGCGGTTCGCCGTCATCGGAATAGCGCACGCGCCCCGCGGCGCCGGCGCCGCCTTCGCGCAGCACGTAGGCATACACGTTGTGGCGCGCCATGCGATTGGCGACGCGAATCTCTTCGAGGAAGGCGAGCGCCTCGTCCTCGGTCTCCACATGGGCGAGGCTTGCTATGAAGCGGCTCTTCTTCTCGACGATCTCGGCCTGGGCGCGGCCTTCTATGGTGGTGTAGGAATTCATGATGCGTACTATAGCAGAGCGCGGCGCATGGGGTTTGCGGGGCGTTACGTACGACGAAGTGCCGTTTTAGTTGCCTTGCTTTCGTCGTTTTCCGCCATCGCGCTTGTTCGTGGTACCATAGCGCACGTTCATGTGCAAAACGTATTTTGTCGATAGAGAGGTCCGACCAATGCCTAACGAAGGAAGCTTTGAAGCTAGCCTCAAGCGCTCGAATGCCATTCGCGCCGATTTCGCGGAGAATCCCGGCAAGTATCGCATGCTTACGGGCGACCGTCCTACGGGACGCCTACATCTGGGCCACTATTTCGGCAGCATCATGCACCGCGTTGAGATGCAGAATGCCGGCATCGACTGCATGGTGCTCATCGCCGACTACCAGGTGATCACTGACCGTGACACCACGGCGAACATCCAGGACAACGTGTACAACATGGTGATGGACTACATCGCCGCGGGCATCGACCCCGAAAAGACCATCATCTACACGCATTCCGCCGTGCCGGCATGCAACCAGCTCATGCTTCCGTTTTTGAGCCTGGTCACCGAGGCCGAGCTGCTGCGCAATCCCACCGTGAAGGCCGAGATGGAGGCCAGCGGCCACGAACTCACCGGCCTTTTGCTCACGTACCCCGTGCATCAGGCGTGCGACATCCTGTTCTGCAAGGCAAACGTGGTGCCCGTGGGCAAAGACCAGCTGCCGCATATCGAGGTCACGCGCAAGATTGCCCGTACGTTCAACAACCGTTACGGCCAGGTGTTCCCCGAACCCGAGGGCATTCTGTCCGACGCTATCGAGATTCCCGGCTTGGACGGCCGCAAGATGTCGAAGAGCTACGGCAACTCCATCATGCTGGGCGCCACCGAGGAGGAAACGGCCAAGCTCATCAAGAAGAGCCAGACCGATGGCGAGCGTCGCATCACGTTCGACAAGGAGAACCGCCCCGGCGTGTCGGCGCTGCTGACCACCGCCGCGCTGTGTACGGGTCGCACCGAGGTCGAAATCGCTGAGGAGATCGGCGATGCGGGTGCCGGTGCGCTCAAGAAGTACGTGACCGAGAGCGTGAATACTTTCCTCGCGCCGCATCGCGAGCGCCGTCGCGAGCTCGAGCATGATCTGGACTACATCAAGGACGTGCTCCACGAGGGCAACAAGCGCGCCAACGAGATCGCCAACGCGACGCTCGACGAAGTGCGCGAAGCGATGGGAATGGTGTACTAAGTTTCGCCGACTTTCCAGCCGGCGAAACTACTCGATGAGACGCTACGACGCTGCGTCGCGCCGAGGCGCCGAATCTTCGCGCGTTTGATGCCGCTCGACTGGCGAGCGGCATCGCTCCCTCTCGGTC
>CAUWMI010000165.1:0-5683 GCA_963559755.1 uncultured Slackia sp.
GGCTGACTTTTAAGGGGTCGAGTATAAAACGGCCTCATTTGCGGGGGTGGCAAGCTCATCCGCGAGGGCATCGGCGGCGCGTATGGCGAGATGGCGCAAGAGGAAACCTTATGACCTGGGGCCTTGCGGTTGTCGGCGAAAGAATCCCAGCAAAAGGGTGCGCAAAAGGGCTCTCGAAAGGCGCCTTGAGCCCGAATTCACCACGCAAATAGAGCTGTTTTTCTACCGAACATCGAAAATCTTAGCCAATAAGGCGTTTTTTATACCGGCCGGCACCGAGCCATGCCAGCGCAAAGCGCGAGAAAGCGTCCACGCGCATAGGGTCTAGGGGGCGGCGCGCATGAGGGTCCATGGGGAGACAGTGCGCATGAGGGGTCAATGAGGGCACGCGCATGAGGGTCCATGGGGACACGCGCATGAGGGTCAATGGGGCACGCGGTGAAGGAGCCCACACAAAAAGACCCGCTCCGGCGCTTTGAGAGGCATACCGGAGCGGGGATCAGCAGAAGATGGGCGCATCGGTAAAGGGAGGGGATGGGACCGATGCGCCCGCGAGTTGGTTGTGGTTGCTAGCAGGCCGCGCCAACAGGCAGGCCACGCCAGCTAGTGAACTTACGCCAGGGCAGCGGCGTTCTCACCAGCGAGTTTGCCGTACACCATGCACATGCCGGCGGACAGGCCCTTCAGCGAGATGGGGTACTGCACGGCGAAGCGGCCGCCCTGCATAGCGCCAGCCACATACAGGCCGGGGATGCGCTCGCGATTGGTGTTGTACGCGTGGCAATCGGCGTCGGACTCGATGCCACCCAGGTTGCCCAGCGTCAGAGCGCAACCGCACTCAGCCGCGTAGAACGGACCATTCTCCAGAGCGAACAGGCGCTGCGAGCTCTTGAAGAAGTCGGTGTCCTCGCCGGCCTTGCACAGCTCGTTGTAGCGCTCGATGGAAGCCTTGGCGGTCTCAACATCCATGCCCTCGATCTGGGAGAGCAGCTCCTCGATGGTGTCGGCCTTCAGGCAGCGGCCTTCCTCGACGGCGGTGTCGATGTCCTCGGGGGTGCGCACGTTGATGCGCAGACCAGAAGCGGTGTAGTCGGGCAGGGGCTCGTCCTGATAGAAGCAAGCCACGCCGTGAGCCGCGGGGAAGTACTTCAGCTGCTCGGGCCACGAAGAATCGAAGAACTGGTAGGCCTTGCGCTGGGGCTGCAGCTCAACCTGATTCTCCAGCTGCTGGCCGGGGATGTCCTCGTTCATGAAGCGCTCGCCGCGCAGGTTCAGCCACAGGAAGCCGTTGTTGCCGATAACGCCGCGGCCGTCAGCGCCAGCACCGCCACCCATGTGGTGGATCATCGGGGCATGCCACTGCTCGATGGCAGCACCAGCCCAAACGCCCATCTTGTGGCCGTCGCCGATGTTGGTGTAGTTGCCCTCGGCGTCGAAGTCGATGGACAGGACCTGGATGCCGTTCTCAACGCACTCGGGAGCATAGAACTTCATCATGTCCTCGTTGCCCAGGTAGTCGCCGGTGGTCAGAACAACAGCGGGAGCGTTGATCTTGATGTAGCCCTCGGAGCCGTCCGCCTGAGCGTAAATGCCGGTCACAGCACCGGAGTCGTCGGTGATCAGCTCGATGCCCTTGGTGCTGTAGCGCACGTCAGCACCGGCGTCGATGGCGCACTGCAGGTTGTCCTGCATGACGGTGGCCAGGCTGGAGAAGCCGACCGAGGTAGGATAGCAGGGCAGGTCTTCCTTGGTGTAGTCGTAGGTCTCAGGCACGGGATACATGTAGGGGAACATGTAGTTGGCCTGGTTCTCCTCAGGGATCTCCTCGTAGCTGCTGTCCTTGACCATGTAGAGGCTGGGGCTACCGGCAACAAACCAGTCGAGCGCCTCGCCGGAGATGTCGTAGTACTTGGAGATGATGCTGTAGTTGGTGTGGTGGCTGCACTCTTCCATGTGCATGTTCACGACGGTCTTCTTGTCCATGAAGCCGTCGCCGCGGCCCCACTTGGCCTGCGTCTCGCCACCGAAGATGGCCATGTCAGATGCAGCGCTGTTCAGCTGCTGAGAAGCCTCGAGGCACACGACCTTGGCGCCCGCCTCGGCAGCGGCGCGAGCGGCAGGAACGCCAGCGCAGCCCAGACCAACGATAACAACGTCAGCGTCGATGGTCTCCTCCACGGCGGAGTCGTCAATCACGGGAGCCTCGCCCAGCCACGGCATAACGCCGGTGCCGTCAAAGCCAACCGTGGTGCCGGAGGTGGTGGTAGCGGCATCGTCAGCAGCGGCGTCGTCGGAGCTGCTCGCGGTGGAAGGCGAGCACGCGCTCAGACCGGCCATGCCAGCAAGAGCGGCACCGGCGACAGCAGCGCCAGACAGGAAATTGCGGCGAGTGAGACCCTTGGTTTCTTCGGACATTTTAATCCTCCCTGTTCCCTTTTGGTTTCAGGTGGCGCGAGCGGCTGGCTCGCACCCTTGCGATTCGCGACGCCCCTGTGGGTTCGCGACTTATTGCGTTGCGATGGGCGACGAGCGTCGGGCGATGGCTAGGAGGGGAAATGCCTGTCGACGTTCGAGCCGCTTACTGCGACGCACCCCGCGGCATCCCTCCGCCGCGGCGATGCCCGTATTGTGCGCCGCGCACCCACACGTGCGCACCAACCGATAGGGTCGAAAGAGGGATGAATGTAAAAAGGGCGATTTTTCGCGGCGTGCCAAGTCGGGGCGATTTATGGTTGATTTGCGAGCCAATTTGCGCACGCGTACTCGTTTTGCCTGATGAAACGCATCAACCCTTATGGTTGAATTTGACGATTTCCACGAGAAATAATTTTCAACCCTTCTGCGCGAGGATAGCCACGCAAACGGTTTGTGCCATAATTCGCAGGGGAGGATTTCATGGTAGATTTTCGCACGGTTGATATGGCACCAGCCCAGGCTCGCTACGCGCTTGGGTATGCATGCGTATGCGCGTGGGCGGTCATCTTGCTCATCGCGCCCGTTTTTGGAATCGGCTCACCGGCCGTGCATGCCGCACCCGCCTCAATGCTCCCGGGGCTTATCACCTGTCTGGCGAGCCTCGTCTTCACCAAGCAATTCCCCTCCATCGCAGGACGCACCGGCACGGTGGCGCTCTCCGCATTGCTCATGGCGGGCGGTACGCTGCTGTGCACGTTTCCCGCAACCTCGTCCGTAGCCATTACGCGCTTCGCGGGGCTTGCGCTTTCGGGGCTTTTTGCCATCGTTCTCATCATGGCGTGGTTCGACGTGTTCGCCCGCCTCAAACCGCGCGCCGTCATCGTGCTAGCAGGTTGCACGATTACGCTCTCCGCTCTGATGTGCTGGGGCATCCTGTCGTGCGACTCCACCACCTCGAGCGTGCTTGTGTCGCTATTGCCCATGCTTTCGTTCGTGGTGCTGCCCGCATCGGGCGCAGGCGAGACCATCATCCATGCCGAGCGTGTGCCCTACGACGAAAACCCCAACCCCACCGCCGATCGCAGCGTGGTGGAAATCGTGGCAGCGGCGCTCCCCATTCGCACACTTATTGGGCTGGCCATCACGTTTTTTATCATGAACCTGCTGGGCATGCTTGCTCCGGCGTTCGGCAGCTTTTCGAGCGCTGTGTCGCCCATTTCGCTCCTGGTGCCGTTGGGTGTGACGGCGTTCTTCATCGCCAGCGCATTCGTGGTGCGCAAACGGATTGACCCATCGATTCTCTTTAAAATTCTGATGTTCACATTCGCGGCGCTGGTGCTGTTGCTCACGTTCTCCATCGGCATCAACGCATCGCTCGTGTTCTACGCCTATATCATTGCCGAAGTAGTGATGTGGGCGGTGCTGGCACTGCTGGCCAAAAAGACACCCGTACGACCGCACCATGTGTTTGCCGTGGGGTGGATTGCGGAATGCGCCGGCAGCTCGCTGGGGCAGGTGCTCGCGCCGCTGTTTATCGGACAGCCGCAGGCGTTTTTCGCCGTAGCGCTCATGCTGATTCTTGCGGCGGTCGGCTTCGCGTTTTCTGAAGGCTCGCTCATGCTCGACGTGGGGTTTGAGGACGAGGGAGATGACCAGCCGAAACGTGATAAGATTGGCGCAAGCACAAGCGAGGCGACCGGGGATGGCGCAGCAGCGCGCATGGCAGGAAGTGCCGGGGATGCTGCCGGAGGCACCCTTGATGCATCCGGTGTCGGCTCCCTGCCCGGCATCGGCCCCGCGTCCAGCACCAACTCCTTGTCCAACGCGGAAGCCGCGGCTGCCGAACCCAGCGCGGCAGCCAACACGGGCTTCTCCCAGAGCGGAATGGGTGCCACGTCCGGTGCAGCGCCCGCATCTGGCACGGCGTCCACCAACACCAACACGGCCGCCACCGCGCCCGATCCCAATGCGCCCAATCCACTGGATGCCTTCGTGGCCGACTACGACATCTCACCGCGAGAGCGTGACGTGCTCGAGCTGTGGCTAGCCGGACGTGGACTCAAATACATCGAGAACACCCTGTTCATCAGTGAGTCCACCGTGAAATCGCACCTGCGCAGCATCTACCGCAAGTGCGATACGCACAATCGCGACGAAATCATCTCGCTCTACGAGAGCAGGCTCTAACAAAACCACTCGGGATGCGCCGCGCGCAGGGCCTTAACCTCGGGCGCGTCGTTCGCGATCTTCTCGAAGCGCATCTCCTGCGCCACATCGGGATGCTTCGCCCTATCGACTGGCTCCAGGAACATCGCCAGCGGGCGCGCCCACAAACCGCCCTCGCCGTAGAGCGCGCGATACATCACCAGCGACTCCTCGGTCTCAGAGTGGTGCGCTACCCCAAGCACCCAGTACAGATTCCCTTTGAAATGCCGATATGCACCCGGTTCAATCGCCATGCAAGCCACCCTTCGAAACAACTCAAGCAATCGTCATCGAACAGTACAGAATTTCGGAATACTGTACAAAATTCTGTACTTGAGAGTGAGGAATTTCGTGTTCGAATACAGAATTTAAAACAGAAATGCGTGGCGCGTTCGATCTGAGCCACTAGCGTCCACGGAGTATGCGCGGACCAAGCACCCACGTGGCCTGGATTACGGTATCGATATTCTTTTCGAGGCCCTCTCTGATGAAGTCGATTCTCCCCAGCCTTGTTGCGTGTTTGCTTTGCTCAAGAATGCCCACAGCCTCTTCGACAAACCCCTCGAGTCGAGACGCGTCAAACCACTCAAGAGAATCCACACACGCCAGCGCCTCGGCAACACTATGCGCAAATGGCCTGGGCATAAAGGCCCAATCGCGCGCCGCAATCTCTGCATCGGTCTTGTTAAACCACAGGCTATTGCCCGTATCGAACAACGGCGCCGGACGCAATTCGAGCGTCACCACATCACGAATGAATCCGAAATTCCGCCAATGCCTGTCAAAATTTGCCAGAATCACATCGCACACAATCATTTTGGACATCGCATCTCGAACCGCGTAATCACTCACACCAAGAGAAGAGGCCGTCCTGCAAAACCGATCATATACGCTTGCTGTGCGAAGACGGCCCCCAAGCTGTCGAACCGAAGAAGCCGGCACATACTCCTCGTGGCCATTGAGAAAATTCTTGCAGCGCGCAGCAGGGCCATTCTTTGTTGTTACGACGTCATAAGCGACATAATCACCGGGCGAAAGAAGTCGTTTGAACAGGGCCGTTGCG
>CAUWMI010000166.1:0-5633 GCA_963559755.1 uncultured Slackia sp.
ACCCCAAAGGCGGGCTCCAACACTTTATCGCGATGGAGTATTGGCATTATCGAATATTTATTCGTGAAAATCAATAAGAAATTGTTAATATTCAGTAAATTGAGTATTTATGCAAATTGGAACGATTAGTGGATGAATATTGAGCGATAAACGGCGCATTGTATGCAGCGATATGCATTTTGGCTGTGGCTCTTTTTGGCCCGGATTGCCGCTCCTCTGCCCAATGATGCCGCGAAGCCAGCTCCTTCGGCATCGACGTCATGACGCATGGTGCATTTCGCAGTACCATGGGCACGATAGAAAGAAGCGTGAGCGTTGGGCTTTTGAGGCGTGCCTCCCAATCCATCAGGGCGCTTGCTCGTTTGACGGGGCATTTCCCCATCGGACGTTGGGCCGCAGGTGGCGGCTCCGAATGAGGCTCCGTGCGGCAGCGCGGCGCAATGCATGAAAGAGTGTGAGGATATGGACAATGTGCATGAGGGCATATCTATAGGAAACGGGGGCCTGCTCCGGCAGATCCATGATGCCCCCGACGCGTACCTTATCCGCGTGCCCTATCCCAATATCACCACCGATTCCACGAACTGCTACGCGTTCTGCGACGAAGGGGAGTGTCTCGTGGTAGATACCGGGGCTCCCAGCGAAGAGGGGCTGGCGGTGCTTACGGAGGCGCTGAGGCTCATCGGGGCCGTTCCGGAGCGTACCTCGTTTTTTCTCACCCATCTGCATAAAGATCATGCTGGGCTGGTAAAGCGCATCGTGCCTTCAAAACGCCCTCTTTATATAGGTAAGCGCGATTTCGAGCTGAACGAAGAGCGCGCGATTCCAGGGTTCAAGCAGCGGATTCTTGATCGCTTTGTCGCGGAGGGGATTCCCGAGGAAGAGGCATCTGTCTACGCTTCGTACGAGGACCACGAGGGCAAGGAGCACTTCGAGGGCAAAAACGTGTGCCTGGTCGAGCCGGGCGATCGGATTGCGGTGGGCTCCCATGCGCTGCAGGTGGTGGATACGGCGGGGCACACGCCGGGCCATCTGTCGCTCTACGAGCCGAAAAGCGGGCTTTTCTTCGGCGGCGACCACATTCTTTTCGTGGTGTCGCCCGTCTTGGAGCTGCATCCGTCGGCGCGTGGCATCATGGATTCGTATCTGCGTACGCTGCGGGCGGTCGCCGGCATGGATGTCTCGTTGTTGTGCCATTCCCACGGACCTCTTTTGCCCGAGTGGCGTGAGCGCACATTGCACCTGATCAGGCATCACGAGCGGCGTCTTGCCGAGGTCAAGGGCTACGTGGACGAGCGCCCGGGAATCACGGGCGAGCAGATCGTGAAAAGCATCAAGTTCAGCGTGGACACCAGTAACTGGTTGGCCATCAACCCCGCGCTGCGCTGGTGTATCGTGAGCGAAAGCTTCGTGATTCTCGATTGTCTGGTAGAGCGCGGCGACATCGTGCGCCACGTGGATGGGCAAGGGCTGCGTGGGTACTATAGGAGTTAGGCCTCGCTGCTTTACATTCCCTTGACAAACAATTTACATTTGCGCACGTCATTCGCCCAAAATGCCATTGTTGGACAGCGTTTTGTATGAAACAATTTCGCTATCAGCATTCTCCCTGATAAGAAAAGGGAGAGGCGACCTTTGTGTTCGCAAGGTGGGGCTTTTGGCATCCATCCTCGCGCGCCGCCGAGTTCCGCCCGACGACGCGAAGGTTCCTAGCACAGAAGTGTTCCGAGCCTATGAGGGGATGTGAGAACAATGACCAAGAAGCGACTGATCGTCCTCCTTGCCGCCATGCTCTCTCTAACGTTGTGCGGGGGATTGATTGCGGGGTGTGCGCAGCAGGCCGAGGCCGAAAGCGCACCGGCGATCACGTCCGGCGATGCGGCGGTTGCTGCCGCCGAGGACAATGTGTATGGCACGATTATTCTGCGCGTGAATCCCGAAATCGCTGTTTCTTATGACAAGAGCGGCAACGTGGTCAAGGTCGAAGGTCTCAATGATGATGGCCGCGCTCTTGTTCCCAATGACGCTGAATTTATCGGGCAGCCATGCCGCAGCGTGGTCGAGGCGTTGATGGGCAAGCTCAACGAGGCGGGCTACCTGGTCGAAGAGGTAGAGGGCGAAGGCCGCCAGATCGAGATCGAGCTTGAGGATGGCTCGCACATGCCCGCTCACAACTTCCTCAATGATGTGGTTGAGGGTGCCGATTCCTACGCTCATACCAACAAGGTGAACGCGGTGTTCAACGTTTCTGGTACCACCGACTATGGCTGGTCGTATTACGACGACACCGATTACGGCCCCAGCAATGACGGAGCCACGGATTACGACGACACCGATTACGGCCCGAATAACGATGGCGATTCCAGGTACGACGAAAAGAACGACGATAAAGACAACGGTAAGACCGACTACGCCGGCAAGACCGATTACGATAAAGACAATACCGATTATGGCAACACGAATTACACGAGGCCTTCGAGCGGGTCGAGCTCCGGATCGGCATCTTCGGGTGGCTCGTCAAGTGCCGGCTCCGGCGGTGGCGGATCGTATAACGACAGCGGCTACTCGAATTACGGCGATTCCAATTACACCAAGCCCTCGACAGGTGGGTCCAGCGGCGGAGGCTCCAAGCCGTCCGGCGGATCTTCCGGCGGTTCCGGCGGCGGAAGCTCCGCCCCGGCCCCCGCGCCCGACCCCACACCCACGCCTACGCCTGATCCTGTGCCCGTGACCCCGCCCAGTGGTGGCGGCGGAGGCAACTCCAACTATGGCGACTCCAGCTACGGTGGCGGCAATTCCAATTACGGCGGCGGCGATTCCGGCTACAGCAACTATGGCGATTCCGGCTACGACGATTAGCGCATATCCGCCCTGTACGTTTCGCCATGAGCTCAAGCATCAGGTGAACAATGCCGAGGCGCGCGTGCTCTCTGCGCGCCTCGCACTTCTTTTCGGGCGCGACGCGCATGCGGGCCCCGACGGAGCCTATCGCATCACCAGCCTCTACTTCGACACACCCTACGACGAGGCCTTGCGTCAGAAAATCGAGGGCATCGACCGCCGCGAGAAGTTCCGCCTGCGCTACTACGGCAGCGCCCCCTCGTTTGTGAAGCTGGAGAAGAAGATCAAGCAGGGTGGCCTGTGCAGCAAGCGGTCGGCGCGCCTGACCCCTGAAGAAGCACGTCGCATCATTGCGGGCGATATCGACTTTCTCTTCGAAAGCGACGAGCCACTCAAGCTTGAACTCTACGGCAAGATGCGCGGCAAGCTGCTTGCGCCTCGCATCGTGACCGCCTACGACCGTGAAGCGTACACGTACGCGCCCGGCAACTGCCGCGTGACCATCGATCGCAACCTGCGTAGCATCACGCCCGAGCATTTTCTCGATGCCGCATTCGGCCTGCCGGTAAACGACGGGATTGTGGTGGTCGAGGTCAAATACGACGCGTTTCTGCCCGATATCGTGCGCATGGCGGTGCAGATTCCCAACAGACGCCACACAGCCTACTCCAAATACGCCATGTGCCGCAAATACGGATAGGATGTCCAATGACCACGTTTCAAGACATTTTCAACTCGAGTTTTCTCGAACGCGTAGGGTCGGTCTCGGTGGTGGATACGGCCATCGCGATGGTGCTTGCGCTGCTCGTGGGCATGTTCATCTTCCTCGTGTACAAGCGCAGCTATTCAGGCGTTATGTACTCAGCAAGCTTCGGGGCGAGCCTCATCGTGATGACCCTGGTCACCACGCTCGTCATCTTGGCGATTTCCACCAACGTGGTGCTGTCTCTGGGCATGGTGGGCGCGCTGTCCATCGTGCGCTTCAGGACGCCGGTGAAAGAGCCCATGGATATCGTGTTCCTGTTCTGGAGCATCGCGGCGGGCATCGTGCTGGCCGCGGGATTGATCCCCCTTGCGGTGTTCGGCAGCATGTTCATCGGTCTTGTGCTGCTGGCGATTTCCATGCGCAAGCAGGTTGAGCGCCCTTATATCCTCGTTCTGCACTGCGCCGACGAGGCGGCGGAGGAGCGCGCGTGCGCATTCGTGAAAGAGCGTGCCCGAGCGACGTCGCTCAAGAGCAAGAGCATCCTGCCTGGTGCGGTCGAGCTTAACTACGAAGTGCGCCTGAAAGACGGCTCCTCGGCGTTTGTCAACGATCTTGCCGCCATGGAGGGCGTAACGCACACCGCGCTCGTGTCCTATAACGGCGACTATATGGGATAGCGGGTCTTTGATGCTCAGGTCGCGTGGATTCGAGATCGCATGTGTCGTAGCCATGGTTCTTGCCGTGACGGTTGCTGCCGCCCTCGCCGCAGGATTCACTTTCGGGCTAACGCCTGCGTCGTCTTCTCCCGCCTATATGAGTCGGCTCTTTGACGATGGGCGCGTGCACGAGGTGGACATTCGCATCGACGACTGGGATGCGTTCATCGCCGTGGCGCCCGAAGAGGAGTATGCCGAATGCGATCTCGTAATTGACGGCGAAACGTTTGAATCGGTAGGCATCCGCGCCAAGGGCAACAACTCTCGCCGCCTGGTGGAGGAATACGGCCTGGACCGCTACAGCCTCAAGGTCGAATTCGACCATTTTGCCGAAGGCGGCACCTACCACGGTCTGGACAAGATGTCGCTCGATGCAGCGTTTCAAGACAACTCATATATGAAGAACTACCTTGCGTTCGACATGATGGAGCATATGGGTGTGCCCACGCCGGCTTCGAGCTATGCCTGGGTGACGGTGAACGGCGAGCCCTGGGGGTTGTTCCTCGCGGTCGAAGAACCCGAAAACGCATTCGCGCAGCGTAATTTCGGCCCCGATCATGGTCAGCTGTACAAGCCCGACTACAAGTCGCTCGAGGATGAGAATCACGATGTCCATCTGCGGTATATGGGCGACGATCCTGCGCTTTACGACAACATATTCCGCACAGCGAGGTTCGACCTCGACGATGCCGATAAGGCGCGGCTGGTCGAATCGCTCCGCATCCTCTCGACGGGTGAGGGGCTGGAGGAGGCCGTTAATATTGACGAGGTGCTACGTTATTTTGTGGTGCAGACGTTTGTGGTGAACATGGATAGCTATCTCGGGCGAACGGGCCACAACTACTTCCTCTACGAGGAGGATGGCGTGCTCTCCATGATTCCGTGGGACTACAATCTGGCGTTCGCTACGTATTCGTTGGGCATGCCCGACCCTATAAATGATGCCGAGCTCTACGTGAACTATCCCATCGACACGCCAGCAGAGGGCGAGGTCATGTTCGACCGCCCGCTGTACCACAACCTCATGAAGTACGACGAGAGCTTCGATGTTTATCACGCGCTTTACGCCGATTTCCTGGCGAGCTATTTCGACAGTGGCGCCTTTGAGGCGAAGATGGCCGAAACGTTTCGCATGATTGCCCCTTATGTGGAGCGTGATCCTACGGCGTTCTGCTCGTACGAAGATTTCGAGCTCGCGGTGGACACCATCAGGGAGTTTTGCCTGCTGCGCGTCGAGAGCGTGCGTGGGCAGCTGGAAGGAACCATCCCTTCCACGATTGCCGAGCAGGCGGAGTTTCCCGATGCACGCGTAGATGCTTCGAGCATTTGGATTCCCGAGATGGGAGAGATTGCGGATTTAGAGGACTAGG
>CAUWMI010000167.1:0-5574 GCA_963559755.1 uncultured Slackia sp.
AAGGCCGCCACAGAATTATCGGCCGAAAAGATGCCATGAGAAAACCAGGAGCAATAGACCCAGGCAAGCAGTAGGCCAAGGCCGAAATACCTAATCCTCGCCCTTTCCAGAAACGAATCGAGCGAACGAACCCAAGCAAGCATATTTCCCTCCGACCGCATAACCCCTCTGCAGCGCCATTCTAGTTTGATACATCCCCATAAGCAACTCACGTGAAACAGGGGATGCTTTTGACCTGGCAAAACGAGAATTCACGTGTTAACACGATGGCGCATGCGCGCAAAAAGACGCACAGTAGTGGAGTCGATACCGGTGAGGTCGAAACCCCGCCGGACGACATCAGGGGACTATGCTAAAGACGCGAGGGAGACGCCTTTCGCAATGAAAGGAGACAAGGATGAGCAAGACCGAACTGACTCGTCGCAACTTCCTCACAGGAGCGCTTGTCGCAGGCGCTGCAGCCACCATGGGATTGGCAGGCTGCTCGCCCTCGACCAGCTCGAGCTCCGAGGAAACGAGCGACGCCCCTGCGGAGGGTACGACCGAAGCAACCGCCGCCACGAGCGACACCCCCGCATGGCTGGGTGAGGCGCCTGCTATCACCGACGAGGACTGCGTCGAAACCGTCGACACCGAGGTGTTGGTGGTTGGCGCCGGATGCTCCGGCTTGGTAGCGGCCAACTTCGCCGCCATGGAAGGCGCCAAAACCCTTCTCATCGAGAAATACGAGGTGGGCACTGGTCTGCGCGGATCCGCCATCGGCGCCGTGGGCTCCAAGAAGCAGAAGGAGGCCGGCGTTGACATCGACCCCCTGGAAATCTGCAACGACCTGGTGCACTATTCGCTGAATAACTCTTCGTTCGACCTGCATCGCCTGTGGGCCGACAATTCCGCCGAAGCTGTTGACTGGTACTGCGAGCTGTGTGACGGCGTGGATCAGTGCAAGATCGACCTCGAGTGGCTCATGCCGCCTCATGAGACCCGCTATAAGTGCTGGCCCACCGGCCATGGCGCCATGCTCGACAACGGCAAGGCAGGCAAGGACGAGGCGAGCGCCGAGGGCGTGACCTACAAACTCATCGAGGGCAACTTCCTCGCCCAGGACGGTGCCGAGCTCAGGTACCAGACCGGCCTCGAGTGCCTGATCAAGGACGGCGATAAGGTGGTTGGCGCCTACGCATCCAACGCCGATGGCGAATACATCCGCATCAACGCCTCCAAGGGCGTCATCGTGGCGACCGGCGGCTACGCCAACAACGCCGACATGTTCATGGCGCTGCAGGCCGATTCCGCCAAGAGCCTGTGCGGCGTGGTCCCCTTCGCCAACTTCAACGCCCAGGGCACGGGCATCAAGGCATGCCTGTGGGCGGGCGCCGTCAAGGACGTCAACCCCACTTGCATGATCTTCGACCGCGGCCTCATGCGTCCCGACCAGCTGCCCGGCAGCCCCTTCGACATGGACTTCGCGTACTTCCATATGGCGACGCAGCCCTTCCTAAAGGTGGATATCGAAGGCGAGCGCATCACCAACGAATCCTCGCCGTACGACTTCCTGCCGCACGCGCTGGCACAGAAGAGCTCTCAGCGCGCATGGTTCAACATCTGGGACTCCAACTGGCCCGAGGACATCGACCGCTTCCGCACCATCGGCTGCTCGACGCTGATCAAGCGCGAAGGCACCAACCAGATGGACCCCGAAGGCGTGGACGGAACCGCAGCTATCATTGACGAGATGGTGGAGAGCGGACTGATCATCAAGGCCGACACCCTCGAGGAGATTGCCGACGCGTTTGGCATCGATAAGGAGACGTTCCTGAAGACCGTCGAGGATTACAATGCCCTCTATGATGCCCAGGAAGACACCCAGTACGGCAAGGAGGCCTGGCGCCTGTCCGAGCTGCGCAATCCTCCGTACTATGGCTGCAAGCTCTCGGGCATGGTGCTGTGCACGCTCGACGGCATCAAGATCAACACGAAGTTCCAAGCGCTCAACGCCGAGAACCAGCCGATTGAGGGCCTGTACGTTATCGGCAACGACTCGGGCAATTACTACAACGGAACCTACCCGAATTTGGCCGCCGGCCTCAACGCGGGCCGCTGCGTAACCTTCGGCATGCTGTGCGGCAGGCAGGTCGCCAACCTGTAAGTACGCTCCTTACGAAGCATATTCGCCCGGCACCCAGGCTGTCGGCGAACCCATACCCTCCCCTCCCTTGAATGGGACGCCGCGCTGCCGGCGTCCCATTCACGTATACGCCAATTACCGTCCCCTATGCTGCATATTTGTGCATCCCCACCATTCTGAAACGGCAACGACACATGCATCGTGCACAATGAGGCCCAACAACAATTGGAGCAAGTCAAATGCGGCGGGCAATCGTCCCGCCGACAGGAAAGAGGCTTACATGGGCAGCAAATACCTCATCGTGGTAGACATGCAAAACGACTTCATCGACGGCGCGCTGGGCACGCCCGAGGCGCAGGCCATCGTCGATGCCGTGGTGCGCAAGGTGCAGGGCTTTCCCGGGCGCGTGGTTTTCACGTTGGACACGCACCAGCCCGACTATCTGCAAACGCAGGAAGGGCGCAACCTGCCGGTGGAGCACTGCATAGAGGGAACGCACGGGTGGCAACTCGCCGAAGCGCTTGAGAGCATCCGCGCCGAGCGCGACCTGCCCACCTACCGCAAGATCACGTTCGGCTCGATGGAGCTCGCGCAGGATCTGGCCCGCGAGAACGCACAGGAACCCATCGAGAGCATCGAACTCGTGGGGCTCTGCACCGACATCTGCGTGGTGTCCAATGCGCTTATGCTCAAGGGCTTCATGCCCGAGGTTCCCATCAGCGTGGACGCGCGCTGCTGCGCCGGTGTGACGCCCGAGGCGCACGAAGCGGCGCTTGCCACCATGGCCAGCTGCCAGATAGAAGTGAGGCGCTAGCTCGTCTCGACTCTTCATCTGGAGAGAACGGCCTACCTCGTCTTGCCGCAACCTCCCCTCCTCGCTAAGATTGGCATCACGAATCTCGGATTACGGACTATGGCCGCGATTGCAACATTTCGCAACAGACGGAGGCACGCATGAAAGCGCTGGTACATGACGGGCATGGCAATATCTCGCTGCAGGAGCGGCCGATGCCGCACATCCAGGAAGCGACCGATGCTATCGTGCGCGTAACGCGCTCCACCATCTGCACGAGCGACCTGCACATCATGCGCGGCGCCGTGCCCCGCGCGCTTCCCGACACCGTTCTGGGACACGAATTCGTGGGCGTAATCGAAGAAGTGGGCGGCGACGTGGCGGGACTTGCCCCCGGCGACCGCGTGGCCGTGAACTGCGAGACCTTCTGCGGCGAATGCTACTTCTGCAAGCGCGGCTGGGTGAACAACTGCAACCACGGCGGCTGGGAGTTGGGATGCCGCATCGACGGCTGCCAAGCCGAGTTCGTGCGCGTCCCCTTCGCCGCCAACGCATGCACGCGCATCCCCGATTCCGTGAGCGACGAAGACGCGCTCTTTTTGGGCGACATCCTTGCCACCGGTTGGTGGGGGGCGAAGATCGCCGAGATAAAATCGGGCAGCACGGTTGCCGTCATCGGCGGCGGGCCCGTGGGCATCACCACCATGATGTGTGCCCGCCTGTACAACCCGAAATGCATCATCCTCATCGAGCGCGACCCGGTGCGCGTAGAGCTTGCGGAAAAGCTCCGCCTCGCCGATCGCTTCATCAACGGCGACGCGGGCCTCGACACCATCGAACTGGCGGTTCAGGCCCTCACGCGCCACGGCGGCACCGATGCCGTCATAGAGGCTGCGGGAGGCCCGACCACTTTTGAGATGGCATGGCGCATCGCACGCCCCAACGCCGTCGTGGTGATATCGGCCATGTACGAGCAAGACCAGATTCTGCCCCTGCCCCGTATGTACGGCAAGAACCTCACGTTCAAGACCGGCGGCGTGGATGCGAGCGGGCTGGACGAAGTGATGGCGCTCATCGAGGCGGGCAAGCTCGACACAAGCTGCCTCATTTCGAAGCGCTACCCGCTCAACGACATCCTCGAGGCGTACCGCGCGTTTGAGGCGCACGAAGACGATTGTCTCAAAGTAGTCATCACGCCCTGGGAGGATCGATGAGCGACGAGACTGCGATTTTGCGAAATGAATCCGCCCGCAGCAGGCACGCGCAGGAGGAGCTGACCTTCTCCGAAAGCGCGCCCGCCGCAGCCCTCCCGGACGGCCTTGATCTGCTCGAAACTGATGCCGGCCTGACGCTTGCGGGCGACGGCATGACGCTGCGCGCCGATTTCAGCGAGATGATTCCCCGCATCAAGCAAGGTCGCCTTCAGCAGGAGCTGTTGGTGCGCGCTGCCAAAATAAAGGGCGTCGAAGCGCCTCTGGCCGTGGACGCAACCGCCGGCTTCGGGCAGGATTCGATGCTTTTGGCTGCCGCCGGATTTCGCGTGCTACTGTTCGAGCGCAATCCTGTGATTGCCGCGCTGCTGCGCGATGCCTTGCGCCGCGCCGCCGACGTGCCTGAGTTGGCCGAGGCCGTCGCGCGTATGCAATTCGTCGAAGGCGATAGCGTAGCCGCGCTCTCCGAAATAACCGAAACCCCTGATGTCGTCTACCTAGACCCGATGTTTCCCGCACGCACGAAAAGTGCGGCGGTCAAGAAGAAGTTCCAGCTGCTTCACCATCTGGAGCAGCCCTGCGAGGATCCCAACGCCATGCTCCAGGCGGCACTCGCCGCACACCCGCGCAAGGTCGTCATCAAGCGCCCACCCAAGGGTCCTTATCTCGCGGGTGCGAAGCCCAGCTATTCCCTTACGGGCAAGGCCGTGCGCTACGACGTCATTGTCCCGCCGCGTGCATAAAACCCTGCATCAAATGTCATTGTGTTCAGCATATCGAACACAATGACATTGATTATGTTCGATATACTGGACAACTTTGCTCAGAAGATCGAGTGCCAAGGGGCGGATGCGATCGTTTCGCAACAACCTGTTGCTCGACCCGGATTCCCCATATTGTCTAGAATGGAAGCCACGAATCGGCCGCATATCTCCAGGAGGAACCCCATGGCCATCAAAGACGTGCTTCCCAAACTACGCCGCGAGCGCGGGCTCACCCAGGAAGACCTCGCCCGCAAGCTCTTTATCACGCGCCAAGCGGTCAGCCGATGGGAAACAGGCGAAACGACGCCCGGTATCGACATGACCAAGCTCATCGCCGTCACGCTCGACGTGCCCATCACGCAACTATTGGAAATGCCCGAGCACTATTGCCAGAGCTGCGGCATGATGTTCACCGAGCCGGGCCAAACTGCCCACGAGGCCGACGGATCCGAGAACCCCGAGTTCTGTCGCTGGTGCTACGAGAACGGCCACTGGACCTATGAGACCACGATGGATGAAATGATCGAGGAGTGCGCGCCCCGCATGGCCGAAGCCATGGGCTGGAGCGTCGATGAGTCCGCATCGCTTTTGGGGGCGGTGCTGCCCACGCTCAAGCGCTGGCAGCAAATGTGCGCCACGACCCAATGAGCGCCGCTGCAAAAGTCGAGTTTAGTATGATTC
>CAUWMI010000168.1:0-5452 GCA_963559755.1 uncultured Slackia sp.
GCATGAGTTTCGGTCAAAGCGTCCTCTGCGGTGTGGCATTCAAGACATTCCATGTCACCATGAAGACTTGCCTGAGGGCAATTCTCGTCGACCATAGTCGCTTCCTCAGCTGCGTGGCAAATCTCGCAATCATCATCAATCGACCAGTCAACCGGCTGAGCCAGCAGCGGATCCTCTTCTTCTTGGCCGCGCTCAGTAGCTGCAACCTGTGGTGCACAGCCCGACGCCAAAAGAATAGCGGCGGCCAGCAAGGCGGCGAACGCAACGACCCCCAAGCTGACAAGCAGTTTGGCGCGATGCGTCGACGTAGAAGTGATAGCCATCAGATGTTTCCTTCCATTGGATGAGGGAAAGGCCCGGTCGGCGCAACGTCGACCGGGCCGTTGAGATATCGCCAAGGTCGGGCGGGCGAGAGGGAGGGAGAGAAATCCACCCGCCCGATGCCTGGCATCGCCATCGTGAGCGTTAGCTCACATAAGGCAAGAAGATGCTATTCGGCGTCCCAAGGCTCGAGAGCGGCGCAGTGACGACCAGCGATACGGCCCCACACCATGTTCTCGGAGTTGTTGCCACCGGTGATGCCGTAGGTGTAAGCCTGGAAGTTACCGAAGCAACCAGCGGCATACAGGCGAGGAATGACGTTGCCCGCGGGATCCTCGACCTGAGCGAATTCGTTCTTCTTCGGACCGCCCAGCGTGGAGCAAGAACCGGGATAGATGGAAATCGCGTAGTAGGGGCCTTCCTCGGTAAGCTTGTCTTCCTTGGTCAGCTCACGGTCGAAACGCGCATCCTTGCCAGCATCGCAGAAGGACTGATACTCATCGAAGGTGGCCTTCAGGGTCTCGTAATCCATCCAGTGGTCGAATTCCTTGATCTTAGCAGCAAGGTCTTCGAGGGTATCGCCCTTGAGAACCCAGCCACGCTCGATCTCGGCCTGGTTGTCGTCAGACCAGCCGTCCCATGCGCGAATCTCGTCGGGGAGGTCGGTGGTGTAGTTGCCGCACTCAAAGGAGCCACCCTGCTGGGTGCCCATCGGGCCACCGTCGATACCCTTCTGGTCGAAGATGGTCCACGTGGGGATGCGGTCATAGTCGGCAATCGCGTCGCTGAACGACATCAGGGTATGCCAACCATTGTGAGCGGTGCCACCCGTTGCGTTTTCGTTCTGGAAACGCTTGCCCAGGCGATTGACGTTGAAGTACGCGTTGGACATCGGGGACGCGAAGATGGCGAAGTCGTATTCAGGGTCGCGGGTCCACATGGCGGTGGTGGAAATAACCATGTCCATGTGCCACAGCTTTGCGCCGACTTCCTCGACCATGCGAATGCCGTCGCCAGTGTTCCACTCCCAGCCCTCGAACTTGAAGGGATGAATCTTCAGATACTTGTTCTTCAGCTCTTCATTGAACTCGAAGCCGCCGCAGGTGAGAATGACGCCCTTTTTGGCCTTGATGGTCTTCTCGGTGTCGCCCTGGGTGTAACGCACACCAACAATCTCGCGCGTATCGGGATTCTGGATGAGGTGCTCGTCGTGGCAGTCGAATTGGATGTCAACGGGCAGACCAAGCTCGGCACGCTTCGCCTCGAGCTCATGGAAGGTGGTCATGCCGAAGCCCTCAACGTCGGCAACGCCGATGATGCCGGCATAGGCACCGTCATCGAGGAACCAATACTCGGGGATGGTGCCCGCGAGAGCCTGCTCGGCAACCTCATAGGTCATGCCGTACTTATCGGCATATTCGGTGTGACGCTCCGCCTCAGCGATGTAGGCGTCAATCATCTTTTCTTCCATCTGGCCCTGGGAGAATGCGGTGCAGTACTCCTTGAACTTGGCGGAATCCTTGATGACAGTCCACTCGCCATTGTTGATGCGGCTGTTGCCGCCACCCTCGACGGGAGCCTTCTCAAGAACAGTCACATTGCTGGCGCCCTCGTCAGAACCGATGAGAGATGCCCACATGCCAGCTCCACCATAGCCGACAACAACGATGTCGGTCTCGGCATCCCACGTCTCGGGGATGGCGTTTTCAGGCTTCTGAATCTCAGCAAGCGGATTCGAGCTACCAGCAGCGGTACCCGAGCAGCCCGCCAGAGCGGCCGCGCCTGCGAGAGCAGCACCAGTAGCAGCGGTGCCCTTCAGGAACGAACGACGGGAAAGCCCTTTGTTCTCCATACAGAATCTCCTCCTCATGGATTTAGAACAGATTGACTCGCCGCGATGCGGCGGCGCCCCTCCTTGTCAGACGCGCTCTGTCCATGGGCATAAGATTACGAACCGTTGCATCAGCAATCATCGTATAAACAGTGCGATTTTTTGGAGAAACAGTGAATCCCCAGTTCACAGCCAAAATATAGGATTCTCAATCCTATAAAAATGCAGCTAATTTCTTATAATTCATTGGAATCCCCTGCAGAAATTTAGCTCCTACTGCCAAGCGAAAAGCACCTCACATCTTTAATCCCATAGCGCTTGAAATGCTTCTTTCCTATACTTCAATCCCATCTAGGGAGGGGATATGCATCACACCATTAATGAAGGCGAACGTCGCCTACTTTCGTATGACGAGTCATTACTAAGCGGCACCATGGTCACGATGGGCTTCGCCTTCTGTCGTGCGTGGATCGTCTTCACATTGACGCTTTCATTTGCATTCGTCCCGAACGGAATCAACTGGCCGTTCTTGCTCAGCGGTTCTGCAGGCGCATTTGTTGTCGCCTTTTTGGCTTCACGTAAGAATATTCCTCTTAGAGCGCTGTTTGGAGTCACCGCAGGATGCATCGCCGCAGGATGCGTCCTCATAATCGCCGCCTCGATTCTCGAATCGCTCCCCCTGTTCACCACGGCAATTATTGCATCGGGCGTTGGCTCGGGTTTGCTTCAGATATGCTGGGGAACCCGATTTGCCGCGCATGACACTCATTTTTCTATCGTTTGCACTTCCTTGGCGGCAATCGTCACAGGAATAACTCTTGCAATAATATCACCTGAACTGGGAATTCTTGTTTCCATGGTTCTCCCAGTCGCTTCGTTTGGCATTTTCCTTCTCGAATACGGAAGAAACGAGTATTCCCACGATAGTGAAGGTGCGAGCGAAGACGCGCAGGCGGAAAACAACGTTCCTAATCAGTCGCTGACCGCCGATTCGAAGCATGTCGAGAGTCAAATCAGTATATTAAGCCATCGAGAGCAACCAATATCGAGCAAATCATGGCGTGCGGGGTGCGACCGCACAGGGCTGCGCCTTTTGCTTTCTATCTGCGCATTCTCTTTTCTCGTGCGCGTATTTGACGCCATTCCGCAGGAAGGCATAGACCCCCTTGTACATCTAGGCGGCAGCGGGACGTGTGCGCTTATCCTCGTGGGTGCACTCTTCTTGGCATTCTCCCGTTTCCTGAAGCCTATGAAAAACATGCTGCTCGCCTACCGGCTCTCTTGTCCCATCATGGCTTTTGGATTGGCGGCGGTCGCGCTCGCCTCGGATACGCAACCCATACTTTCTGTTGCGATCGTCTGCCTCGGATACGAGCTTTTCGACCTGCTCTCTTGGGTCATTTTTAGCGAGCGTGCCAGAGAAGATGGCCGTGATGCGATTGCGGTGTTCGGATGCGGTGTCGGTTTCACCATTCTCGGCATGGGCATCGGATATATGGTTGGAGGATTGGTCATTGCCCCGGCAATTTCATCGGGCTTTATTGATGCAACCACCATCGTGCTCGCTTCGGTTGTCTTCCTGTTCACTGTTGCGTTTCTCATCATTCCCGAAAGCGCCTTAAGTGCCTCTCCTGAGCCCGACGAAAGCAATACGGCCTCTGAGCAGCATGAAGATATCGAAATAGAAGCCGAGCAACCAGAAAGCACCCAACCTACGCCGCTGTCGCTCGAAGAAGCATGTGACGAAATAGCTAAGAGACACAAGCTTACTCCCAGAGAGAGTGAGGTACTTGTATTCCTTGCACGAGGTCGCACCCTCCCGATTATTGCGCGTGACCTCCATATCGCGAAAAACACAGCGCGCTCGCACATAGAGAAGGTGTATCAGAAAGTCGATATCCACAAGCAGCAAGATCTTATCGACCTCGTGGAAGACACGCAGCAGCCCAAATAAAGGGAAACAAGCCCTTATGAAAAGTGGCCTGTGAATCGCTCGTTCGCAGGCCACTTTATTAATTCTCCTTCTGATCTCTCGCGCTGCAAGTTAAATACTTTTACCGCCGCGAGACGCCTCAGGCATCCCACAATCTGCCAAGATTAAATGACAGGGCGTTTTGCAAGCACGCGCGCAAGGCCACGCAATGCCTCAGCCTGATTATGCAATCCCTCATCGACGATTCCGTCTTTGACTCCGGCGATGATCTCGGCCTTCTCCTCAGCGCTCAGGCCCTCTTCACGAGCTTCCTCTGCCTGAGCAACAGCCTCTTCACAGGCTTTTTCGGCATCGGCAACCTGCGCATCATCCGCAGCAATAATCTCTTCGTCATCATTAGGCATCTCATGCGCGCCTTCGATACGAACGCTGTTAATCAAATCGCCAATGCGCAATTGATGCACAACATCGAGGCCATCGATAACTTTACCGAATACCGTGAACTTCTCGTCATACTCAGGATGTTCCGAAAGCGAGAAAAAGAACTGGCAGCTACCGGAATTTTCCGAATTGCGATGGGTGAGCGAAAGCGTACCGTCTTCATGATGGTTAAGCGGATTACTCGCCCATTCGTCACGAATCCTATACCCGCAGTCTTTCATGCCAGGATGAATGCCCCTCAACTGCTCACGGACGGCCATAACCACCTGATGCGGGCTCAGGGGCCTGGTCGTAGGGCATCCGCCCACTACGACATCGTTGTCGACCTTGCCATAGAAATTAAGCTTGTCATAGAAGCCCTTGCAAGCAAGCTCAACGAAATTACCCACAGTGCCAGGACACTCTTTGCCGAACAGCTGAACCCTAATGGCTCCATGCACTGTATCAATGACTGCCACCTCTTCCCCTGAGGGCACGTATCGAGGGGTGTACAGGGGGACTACTCTTCTGGCCATAACGCATCAGTCCTTCGTTCAATCATCGAGCGCAGCGAATTGGAGAAAAAGCCGCGCAAAGGTTGCTGCAGTATGCAAAACGCAGAACCTGGGTGAAACATGCAAAGGTGAGCATCACATCTTCAATCCCATTTTTCAAGAACCCAGGTAGAGGCACTAGGCGAATCAATCCCTTTTGTCTTACGCGCCATATCAGACCCACCCCACCGCCGCCATTAAGATCTCTTCGCAACAATTTCATACCCTTGGAAACAATTCTCTTCGCTGCGTAGCATTCCCCTAGTCACTGTATTGAGCATATTTGCTCAGTAGGTACATCAATCATGCTCAATGAATGTCGTTCCTCCTGTGGGGACATTAAGGGTTGCAACTGTCTCAGCACGCCATCACCCTTAATGGGAAGCATTCCCT
>CAUWMI010000169.1:0-5451 GCA_963559755.1 uncultured Slackia sp.
AAAGGTGCTTCTGTCGTGTCTTTCGGCTGAAGAGCTTGAGGAGGCGCTTTTCGAATTTACATTTGAGCCCCATAAGCCCAACACCATTAAAAACCGAAGGGATTTCGTGCGCTATTTGCGCACCGTCAGACGAAACGGATGGGCGGCCGACTGCGAGGAATCGGAATTCGACCACCGATGCATTGCGGCCTCCATTTTCGATTTCAGCGGCGAGGCCGTTGCGGCGGTAGGCGTAAGCGGATCAAACGGCGACCTCCCCGAGGAAGACTTTGCCGCCGTGGCGCACAAGGTTATGCGTGCGGCGGCGGGCATTTCGCGACGCATGGGATACGTCGAGTGAGCCTTTACGCTGCAGCTTCGTCAGCGAGCGGCGCCCATTGTGCAAAACCGCCGGTGCGAGGAGGGACGCTGCCGGCGGTTTTGCCCTATATCGAACTGCTCAGTAGAATTAATTGTTTCAGCTATGCCGTAGTCGCCGCGTTCCTGCCGGCAATGCGTCCCCAATTGAGCGCGCCCTGGAGGCAGGTGCCGGAACCTGGGTAGTACGGCCCAATCCACCCTGCCGTGTCAACGCCGGCGCCGAACAGATGCGGAATGGGGTTCCCATCGGTATCGAGAATTGCGGCATCGGTATTGATCAGGAGCCCGCCAATAGACCCAATGTTGGTGTTCTGGGTTTTCCAGGCGAAGTAAGGAGCCTCATCGAGCGGTGTCAACTGGACAACGCGCCCGAAAGCGGCATCTTCCCCAGCCTTACAAGCGGCATTCCACGATTCGACCGTAGCTTTGAGATTGGATGCGGGCATGCCCAGCGCCTTCGCAAGCTCGTCAAGCGAGTCGGCCTGCACCAGGCTCCCGTCATCAAGCGCCGCCTTGCGAGCATCCGCGCCGTCCGATGCGTTATCAGACCAGGAGCATTTAGCGTCCGACGTCAGCATTTTGTTGTCCATGAGCATGTACGTGCACCCATCCATGCCGCCCTGGGCCATAGCGGCGTTGAACATCGCGCGGCAATGGAAGGCGTACGTGGTATCCTCGCGCACGAATCGGTTGCCACGCATATCGATCAGGATATAGGGGATTTCGGGGTTCTGGTTGTTGGTGTAGCTCCAGGTTTGGAGTATTAGGTCGACGGCGCCATGGAACGCCGTATCGGCGCCGTGCGCCATTCCGATGCGAATGCCGTCGCCTGTATTGGTTGCGGCAGTAGCAACGGCCTGCGTCTTGATATCCCAATACTGCTGCTGGTCATACTTGAATGCCATGTCTTCGTTGTGGTCAATTGATCCCATTGCCAGCACAACGCCCTTGTTTGCCTTGTAGTTCTTGCCGTCTTTGGTGGCAACGCCTACAACCGTGCCGTTTTCGTCTTGGTAAATGTCAACCACTTCCGTATCGGTTTGCACCTCGCCTCCCTTTTCCTGCACGGCGGCAAGGGCATTGGTGGCCCACACCACGCCTCCGGTCTTCGTTTCGTCGGATGTGTCAGTAATCAGATGGATGCGATCACGCATGTATTCGTCTTTCATATAGGGCGTGGGATAGCATCCGAACACGTTCGAGAAAGTGATATTGAAGTTGTCGGCCATCCACTGCAGATTATCGGCCGCATTGTCAGCCATGCATTGCACAAGTTCCTCTTTGACAAGCCCCTCGCCGTCGGTCATCCAAAAATTCTTATGAAGCTCCGGGCTGTCATCGGTCACGCCAGCGATTTCTTTTTGCCATGTGGTGCCACTTGCTTGAATGGCGCCTTCCGCAAGAGCGGTTGTTCCGCCCGTGGTGCCGGCCTTTTCAAGCACCAGCACGCTCGACGCCCCATTCTCAAGCGCAGAATACGCCGCAGTAAGTCCGCTGCCGCCGCCTCCGCACACAACGACATCGTATTCGCCATCCCACGAAGAAGGCACGCTCGATCCCGTGGATGCGGAGGAAGGGGCCTTCTCGCCCGCTTGGCTTGGAGAGCATCCTGCCAGCCCCGCGGCCGCTACCCCCGCCAGCCCCATTGCGGCAGCAGTCACAAACCCACGGCGTGACAGCCCCTTTTCCATAGTGGATTCCGACTTCATTGATTGCATCGCGGTCATGACGTCCCCCTAACCTTTGGGTCTTGAGCTTCGCGTCGGAACCAACGCACTGAGAGCTTCGCCAAACCCCAGAACCGCAATATCTCTGCGGCTTGGCACGCCCCTCGCTTGCGTTCAAGCATCTGGCGCGTTACCCCGCCCGCCTCCCTGCGGGCTTGTATGACCCGAAGTTTAAAGAGCCGCAAGACGCCCCACAACGCCCCCAAACCGCCGTACGGCATGGGTGTTCCACGATGCGGAACAACGCAGAATCGCATGCGTTTTGCCGCCAAACAACAAGACGGCGACCGAGTGGCCGCCGCCTTGAAGGCAATGCTCTATGTTTAGCGCAGATGCATTACATCATTCCGCCGGCACCGGCACCCGCGAGGGCGGACAGATCCGGACCCTCCTTGGGAATCTCATTGACGGTCGCCTCGGTGATGAGGATCAGGCCAGCCACGGAAACGGCAGCCTGCAGAGCGGTGCGGGTGACCTTCACCGGGTCAGACACGCCCATGGCAATCATGTCGCCAAACTCGCCGTTGGCGCAGTTCAGACCTTCGCCCTTCGCCATGCCCTTGACCTTCTCAACCACGACAGAGCCCTCGAAGCCAGCGTTCTGGGCGATGGTGCGCAGCGGCGCCTCCATGGCCTTACGGATGATGGCAACGCCAACCTCCTCGTCATGGTTCGCGCACTCTACGCCATCCAGAGCGGGCAGCGCGTGCAGCAGAGCCACGCCGCCGCCAGCAACGATGCCCTCCTCGACAGCCGCGCGGGTTGCCTGCAGAGCGTCCTCGATACGGCTCTTCTTCTCCTTGAGCTCAGCCTCGGTGGCAGCGCCCACGCGCAGCACCGCGACACCGCCCTTGAGCTTGGCCAGGCGCTCATGCAGCTTCTCGCGATCGAACTCGGAGTCGGAGTTCTCGATCTCGGCCTTGATCTGATCGATACGATCGTCAATCGCCTTGCTGTCGCCAGCGCCGTCGACGATGGTGGTGTCATCCTTGGTGACCTTGACGGTCTTAGCGGTGCCCAGCATGTCGATGGTGGCATCGGCCAGCGTCATGCCGAAGTCAGGCGTGACAACCTGAGCGCCGGTGACGATAGCGATATCCTCCAGCATGCGCTTGCGGCGATCGCCGAAGCCAGGGGCCTTCACGGCGACCACATTGAGGATGCCGCGCAGCTTGTTCAGCAGGATGGTGGCCAGGGCCTCGCCCTCGATGTCCTCAGCGATGATCAGCAGCGGGCGGCCGGAGCGGTTGATGCTCTCCAGCAGCGGCAGCAAATCCTGGATGGAGGTGATCTTCTGGTCGGTGATCAAGATGAAGGGATCCTTCAGCACGGCCTCCATGCGCTCCATGTCGGTGGCCATGTAGGGCGACACGTAGCCCTTGTCGAACTGCATGCCCTCAACGGTCTCGATGGACACACCGAAGGAGGTCTGGGAATCCTCGACGGAGATGACGCCCTCGGTGCCTACGATCTGCATAGCCTCGGCGATGTTGTTGCCGATGGACTCGTCACCAGCGGAAATGGTACCGACGGCAGCAATCTGCTCCTTGCCGGACACAGGGATGGCGTCAGCCTTGATCTGGGCGACGATGGCCTCGGTGGCCTTCTCGATGCCGCGACGCACGGCAAGCGGGTTGGCGCCGGCGGTCACGTTGCGCAGGCCCTCGTTCACGATGACATCGGTGAGCAGCGTGGCGGTGGTGGTGCCGTCGCCCGCGCCGTCGTTGGTCTTGGTGGCAGCCTCGCGCACCAGCTGGGCACCCATGTTCTCCACGGGATCCTCCAGCTCGATCTCCTTAGCGACAGTCACGCCGTCGTTGGTGATGGTGGGAGCGCCGTAGCTGCGCTCGAGGGCGACGTAACGGCCCTTGGGGCCAAGCGTCACCTTGACGGCGTCAGCAAGCTTGGAAACACCGGCGGCAAGACCGCTGCGGGCTTCAGACTGGAATTTGATTTCCTTAGCCATGTTCTTAAACTTCCTTTCGGAAACTAGCTTACTAAGTGAACACTGATTACAAATCAGCTCTTACTTGCGAATCGTCATCGCTCCAGCCACGATTTGGAGCCGCGAGCGCTTCGCAATCGCAACGTTAGTCGGTGTAAACCGCAAACAGATCGTCGGCACGCAGGATGAGCACTTCCTCGCCCTCGACGGTGATTTCGGTTCCGCCGTACTTGCCGTACAGCACGCGGTCGCCCTCCTTGACCGGCATGGGAATCAGATTGCCGTCCTTGTCCAGCTTGCCCTCGCCCACAGCCAGCACGATGCCGCTCTGTGGCTTCTCTTTGCTGGTGGAGGCCAGGATGAGGCCCGACGCGGTGGTGGTTTCAGCTTCGTCGCGCTTGACGATAACGCGATCTCCCAAAGGCTTGAGATTCATGGAATGTCCTTTCCCTGTTGCCTTTTATTACCTTGCGGTCGTGCGCAACGAGCATCGCATTTAAAGACGCATGCGATTGTTCGTCGCGGCTTCTGAGTGCTAGCACTCAAACCCATCGAGTGCTAACAGTTGGCTATACTAGCACCCAGCCTTTGGGATTCAACCCCTTTTGCAGAAAATCTAAGTGCCGTTGACTAAATGTTTCGAAAGATGGAGAAAGCTCCAGTAGAAGAACGAGGGTCGCTTTATTCTCCTGCGGGCGAAAGCGCTTTGAGCAACGCCTGACAGCCGCGGAGCACGTCGTCGTAGGTCGTGTCGAAATCGCGGGTGTACCAGGGGTCGGCCACATCGGACGCGGCATCAGTTGGCACTCCCTCGGGGAATTCGAGCAGCTTATGCACCTTGCTCGCCGGATCGCCGCCTAACATGCGGCGTATGTTGCGGATATTGGCGGAATCCATACCCACGAACAGGTCGTATTTGTCGTAGTCATCCGCGCGCAGCTGCACCGCGCGCTTGCCGTCGCTGGAAATGCCGTGGGCGCGCAGCACCTTCTTGGTGCCCGGATACACGGGCATACCGATTTCCTCGGTACTGGTGGCAGAGCTGGCAATAACGAACTCATCGGCCCGTCCCACCTTTGCCACCAGGTCTTTCATGACGAACTCCGCCATAGTTGACCTGCAAATATTGCCGTGGCATACGAACATGATTCTGTGCATCCTTGGATTTCCTTTCAAATATCAGGGTTTCCGCAGGTGATAAACGCTGTTCGTATGTCATCGCCCAGTCGCGGAATCCCGAATCGACTCGTGTATGAGCGGATATTTTCCGCCGCAAAAGTTGTAAATTCGGTTGTAAACCTCGCGGATTTACAACTTCGTACACTTTAGCTTACGCGGCACCATCCGTCATGCGGAGCATGTCGCCCCTCACGTCCTCGAATCCAAGGTGGGTGTACGTGTTGTATGTCACGCTAATGT
>CAUWMI010000170.1:0-5422 GCA_963559755.1 uncultured Slackia sp.
GGGTTCCAAAGGGGGAGGAGGAAAAGGAACCATCCTTTTCCTCCTCCCCCTTTGAGGCTAGAACCCCCACATCTTCACTTCGGGCTCCAACCTCACGCCAAACTGCTCGAACACGCGATCTTGCACATCGGCAATCAGCTGGCGCACATCTGCCGCTGTGGCGCCGCCCGCGTTCACCACGAACCCGGTGTGCTTCTCGGACACCTGCGCGCCGCCCACGCGATAACCGCGCAGTCCCGCATCTTGGATAAGCTTGCCCGCAAAGTAACCTTCGGGGCGCTTGAACGTACTGCCGGCGCTGGGCATCTCAAGCGGCTGCTTCTCCTCGCGGCGGGCCTTGAGGTCATCCATGCGCTCCTTGATGGCGGCGACCTCATCGTGAGCAAGCTCAAGCATGGCCTCGACCACGATGTAGCCGGCATCTCCCATCATGGAGTGGCGATACGACCAGTCGGCATCCTCGCGGCTCACGCGCACGAACTCCCCGTCGGGGGTCACGCAGGCGAGCTCCACGCACACATCCTTGAACTCCCCGCCGTATGCGCCGGCGTTCATGATCGCAGCGCCGCCGACGGTGCCGGGAATGCCGCTGGCAAATTCGAAGCCGGCGAGCTCCGCCTCAAGCGCCGCACGCGCGACCTGGGCGTTCGTCGCTCCCGCCTGCGCTACGATACGCGTGCCCTCCACGCGTACGTCGGCCATGTTGTCGAGGATCTGCATGACCACGCAGCGCAAGCCCTCATCAGCAACCAACAAGTCGCTGCCATTGCCCACCACGGCAAGCGGCGCATCGGCCTCGCGGCACGCCTTCACGATAGCGGCGACCTGCTCGGCAGAACGAGGCGCCACGTACACATCGGCCGGTCCACCAATCTGAAACGTGGTATGCGCGTTCATAGGCTCGTTCGCGCGCACGTTTTCTTCTCCAACGATGCGCGCGAGCATCTCAATCAATTCAGGACGTACAGCAGCGTTCGCCATGGTATTCCTTTCAACAAAGCTCGTTGTGCTGAAGACATTGTACAAAGGACGTCAAATGTACGGCGAAATGCCGCGTTTCGAGCGGTTTCACCGTCAAAATGACGTCCTTTGCAAGCAGGAAGACCTACAGCAGGGCCGCTTCCCACTCAGCCTCCTTGAATCCTACCAGCACGAAGCCATCGCCCACAACCAGCGGACGCTTGACCAGCATGCCGTCGGTCGCCAGAAGCTCGAAGCATTCCTCGTCGGACATGCCGGCATCCAGCTTCGCCTTGATGCCCAGCTCGCGGTACTTCATGCCGCTCGTGTTGAAGAATCGTCGCATGGGAAGGCCACTCTTCGCATGCCATTCGGAAAGCTCCGCCGCCGTCGGATTGTCTTCCACGATATGGCGGTCGACATACTCCACGCCGTGATCGTCCAGCCATTTCTTGGCTTTCTTGCATGTGGAGCATTTGGGGTATTCGATGAACATCACAGACATGTGACAGCCTTTCTCTTTCGTATGCGGCCGGGGTCAAGCGGCACACATCGGCGGCGCCAAAGGCGCCTTTGCGAGAATTATAGATGAAGCGCGGAATACAAGCGCAGAGGGCATCCGGCTCAGCCGCGAGCCTTCTCGCCCACCAGGCTCGTCATGACCGCTTCGGCCACGCGAAGCCCGTCTGCCGCCGCAGACATAATGCCTCCCGCATAACCCGCGCCCTCGCCGCACGGGAACACGCCCGCACACGAGGCCCCGTCGGCGAAACGCGCCTGGAATCCTTCCTTGTCGCGCACGATACGCACCGGACTTGAGCTACGGGCCTCGACGCCCGTGAGTACCGCGTCCGACGAGGAGAATCCATGCAAACGCCTGTCAAACTGCGGAAGCGCCGCCGCAATGGAGTCGGCGACAAAAGCGGGCAGCACCTCATGCAGATTGCCCCATGCCACGCCGCGCGCGTAGGTGGGTTTCACAGAGTTGCCCTCCCCCGCCTGGACGCTCGTGGCGCGATGTGTCAGAAAATCCTCCACGCGCTGAGCGGGCGCCGCGTACGTGCCTCCGCCCGCCGCGTACGCCGCGCGCTCCATATGACGCTGCAGCTCCACGCCGGCAAGCACGTCATCGCCCGGCAGGTCGCGTTCCTCCACGCCCACAAGCACAGCGGCGTTGGCGTTGCTGCCATCGCGGGCGAAACGGCTCATGCCGTTCACACACACGCCGCCCTCTTCGGAGGCCGCGCAAACCACCTCGCCGCCGGGGCACATGCAAAACGTGTACACGCCGCGCCCGTCCGGCAGATGAACCGCCAGTTTGTAGTCGGCCGCGCCAAGCGCAGGATGATTGGCAGCCGCACCGTACTGTGCACGGTTGATAAGCTCTTGAGGATGTTCGATGCGCACGCCCACCGCAAACGGCTTACGCTCCATCGCAAGCCCCGCGTCGCGCACGACCTCGAACGTGTCGCGTGCAGAATGGCCGCAGGCAAGCACGCATGCATTCGTCTTGATCGAACGCGCCTCGCCCTTCGCATCGCGCACGTACACGCCCGTAAGCTTGCCACTCTCGAAGCGAAAGCCCTCGAACCGCGTGCGTGCCAATACCTGGCCGCCCATGCGCTTGATTTGCTCGCGCAGCGACGAGACGATGCCCACCAGGTTATCGGTACCCAGATGCGGCTTCGCCTGCCAAAGAATCTCTTCGGGGGCGCCTGCCTGGACGAAGATGCGCAGCACGTCTTTGCAGCGGGGATTCTTGATGTTCGTGGTCAGCTTGCCGTCGGAGAACAGACCTGCGCCGCCCTCGCCGAACTGGATGTTGCATTCGGGGTCGAGGTCGCCGCCTTCGTTGAAGCGCTCGATCGCCCCCATGCGCTCTTCCGCCAAATCGCCGCGCTCAAGCACGATGGGCTTCGCGCCGAAGCGGGCAAGCGCCCACGCGCAGAACAGGCCCGCAGGCCCCGCGCCCACCACTACGGGACGCGGCGGAACCTCGAACGGCTTGCCAAAACGATATTCGCCCAGATAGCTGTCGAATCGCAGCGGATGGAAAGCGTCGTCGCCGACGCCTAAATCCTTCAGGCGCGCAGGCGACACGGCGCCGCGCGCAGCCACGGATGCCTCCATGTTCGCAGCAAGCTCTACGACATAGGTCGCCACGAAGTGTACGTCGCTTTTCTTGCGGGCATCCACGCTGCGCTTCGCAAGAAGCATGCGCACGATATCATCGGGATTAACGCCCAGCGCCCGCGCGACGGCGATGCGCGCAAGGCCCTCGCCCTGCGGCAGCCCCGCATCGAGCGGAAGGCGCACGTTGCTTACTTCGAGCATATCTACCCCATGAACGACTGCCAGGCGACGTCCGCCGCCGCACGCCCCGCGAGCATGCCGCTCGTCCATGCCCAGTGAAGGTTGTAACCGCCGCAGCGTCCGTCGATGTCCAGCGCCTCGCCGCACACATACAGGCCCGGATGCGCGATGCACTCCATCGTGTGGGGGTCGAACTGCTTCACGGCATAGCCGCCGCGCATAACCTGCGCCTGCTTGGGGTCGGCGATGCCTTTGACCTCAAGCCCGAACGATTCGGACACCATGGCAAGCACCACGGCTTCCTGCTCGGCGATGATGGGTTCATCGGGATTGAGACCCGCAGCCACCACCACCGCGCGCGCCACGCGCGACGGCAGCATGCCGGCCATGACCTGCGCGGCGGTGCGATTCGGGTGCGCCATCGCGGTATCGTAGATGAAATCGACTTTATCCTGCGGATCCATATCGGGAAGCAGGTCCATGAACACCGTCTGGCCGGGCCTCACATAACGCGACATATCGAACGCCGCGATGCCGGAAATGCCGTAATCGCGGAACAGCACCTCGCCGCGCGTCTCAGGGCCCATGGACACGTCGTCATGCTCGGGGTCGGCCACATCCAGCCACGCATCGCGCAAATCCTGGGCGTCGACGTCCAGATATAGGCGCGCACGCACGCGGATGCCCGAAAGCCCCTTGATGGCGCGCGTGTCGCACTTAAGCGCCGCGAGCACCGGGCGCGTCTGCTTGCAGGCGACATCGGACGGAAGCAGCCCCTTGGCGGGATTGCCGCCCACGCACACCACTACCGCGTCGAACTGCTCGGACGACCCGTCGTCCAGACGCACGCTCCATGAGCCGTCCTTCGCCGGCGCGACCTCGGACACGCGCACGCCGCAGCGCTCGACGGCGCCCGCCTCGGATGCCGCAAGGCGCAGCAGATCGAGCACGGTGGCCGCCTTGCCGCTGTACGGGTAGATGCGCCCCTCTTCCTCCTGGTAGCACAAAAGACCCATGTCCGAGAAGAACAGCTGTACCTCCTCAGGGGGAAGCACGTTCATGGCCTCCTGCACGAATGCGGGGCGATTGTAGTCTTCGGAAAAAATGTCCGCGTTGCTCAGGTTGCAGCGACCGTTGCCCGTAGCGAGAATTTTCTTGCCCACGCGATCGGCGGCTTCGAGGATTTCCACCTGAGCGCCCGCGCGTGCCGCCTCAATGGCGGCGACGAGGCCCGATGCGCCTCCTCCGACGACGGCTATGCGCATGGCTTATCCTCCTTGATTTTGGGACCGTTCTGGATGAAGAACGTGCACACGCGGCAGATCTCTTTCACGGGCACGCTGCGGTCGACGTCGGGGTTGTCGAACATCGCCAGACCATACGCCACCTGATGCGTCGGGCGGTCGCATGCCGCGAAATTGCAGTCAGGCGGGCACGGCTCGCCAGGAGTGTTGTGCGGGCAGCGGCTTTGCATCTCCTCATCGCAGCCACGCAAATCCCAACAATGCGCCATGATGGTCCTCCTTAATCAAATCCTTGCCGCCCTTATGATACGCAGAAGAAAAGCGACGCCGCCGAAACACCACCATATCGGCAGTTTTTCGCAGCGTCGCGGTGCCTCAAAAAACAAAAAGCGCCGTTCAGACGAACGGCGCAACGTGCTAGCCTGCGTTGACGACCCTGGTCACGCCGGGCACATGCTCCTTGAGAATGCGCTCGACGCCGTTGGTCAGCGTCATCTGGCTGATGGGGCAGCCTTTGCAAGCGCCCTGCAGCTCCACGGTGACGGTGCCGTCCTCAGCCACGTCGATCAGCGCCACATCGCCGCCGTCGTTCTGCAGGCTGGGGCGGATGAGGTTGAGGACCTCTGCGACCCTCTCTTTATCGATTGCCATGGGATTTCTCCTGTCTGTCGCGGCGGCTCAAGCCGCCCTGTTAAATACCGCGCACATTGTAACGCACCCGCTCTTATTCGCATACGGAATGTCAAAGTGTCGTAAAAAAGAATAGCGCCTCGTAACCGTAACTTGAGCTATCAAGCTAGCGAGACACGGAACGAAACAGCGAGACGCGACGAGGTGCCGGAGATAGCCCCGCCGCGCGGCCGAACGTGCTTCGCACGAGAGGGCAAGCGCACAAGGGGCTAGAT
>CAUWMI010000171.1:0-5354 GCA_963559755.1 uncultured Slackia sp.
CTTGCCAGTTTTCGTAAGTATGTAATCCTCTTCTGCCCGTCGGGACTGCGGACGTTTTCTTGTACATCCTACGGCACCGGATAGCCCAGCGCGGCGCGGCGCTCGTCGGGCGTGAGCCACCCGAGCCTCTGGGATATGCGTCCCTCGCGGAACCAGCGCATCCACTCGTCCAGCGCCGCCATGAAGTCCTCCGGCGACCACCCCGACCAGTCCGCCGGGTGGAAGAACTCGCTCTTGAGCGTGCCGAAGAAGCCCTCCATGCGCGCGTTGTCGGGGCTGCGGCCCTTGCGCGACATGCTCCGGACGAGGCCGAACCTCTCGCATATCGCCGCCCAGCCGGGCCACCGGTAGTGCCCGCCCCGGATGCCGAGTGCAGGACAGGAGCCGATTCCTCGGGCATCTTCGCCAAGAGCCGATCGAGCAGCTCGTACTGCTGGGCCATGTTCGGGTGCAGCGACGTGGACCAGGCGACGATCTCCTTGCTGCCGAAGTCGTAGATCGGCGCGAAATAGGCCTTGCCCCAAGGTTGCTTGAACCCGGTGATGTCGGTGCCCATCTTCTTCCGGGGACCGGCGGCTTCGAAGTCGCGGCCGATGACGTTCTCGAAGGTCTTCCCGACCCTCCCCTTGTAGGAGTTGTACCTGTGGTAGTCGGTCTCGCGACGTATCCCGCAGCTCACGCCCATCTCGTGCATCATCTTCAGCACGGTCTTGTCGGCGATGACGATTCCTTGCTCGGCGCGAAGGCACATGGCTACCTGGCGATGGCCGCATCCGTTGGCGGTGCGCGAGAAGATCTCGCCTACAGCATCCCAGAGCTCGGGGCGGGTCGGAGCCTTGGGATGGGACAGCGCGTAGCAATAGCTCGATCTGGGAAGCCGGGCGGCTTCCCAGCAGGTCGGGAAGATGGTGCAGCCCTGAAAGCCCGCTCACGACCGCTGCTTTCTCGCGGTTCGAGAGCGCTTCTCCGCCTTCAGGGTGATCGATTTTTTAAGTAGGCGTTCTCGGCCTCGAGCTTCTGGACCTTCCGTTCGAGCTCCTGCTCGCGCGTCATCTTCTTGAGCGCGGCCCTCGCGCCCCTCGGCCTGCCCTTGGGCTTGGGCCCGAGAGCCTCGGGGCCTCCCTCCCGATAGGTCTTCAACCACTTTTGCAAAGGACTGGTCGAGGCGATCCCGAACTCGGCCATGGCCTCGGGCTTCGTCATGCCCTCGTCTGCGACCGCCCTGGCGGCGGCCACCTTGGTCTCGAACGAACACGCTGTCTTCTTTGTTCCTATAGCGACTAGAGCTCCCATACCAACGGACCTGTATGTGTCCAGCCATTTTCTCACGGTTCCTTCGTGAGCGTTGAGTAGATGCGAGATCACGTCGCGCCCATGCCCTGCCTCGTAAAGCTCGACAGCACGCCGGCGCAGCTCCACATCGTAAAGCGGTCTTCCTGACATAAAGAAGCCTCCCATTTCTCTTGTCCAAGAAATGGGAGGCAGTTCAAGACCCGGGGCGCTTTTGTTGGATACTTGCAATGGCCCAGCCCGCTGTTCTCGGATAATGCCGCAGTGATCTGGAGGGTTTGAGATTCGCCGGCCTCGTGGAATGGGGCGAGCTTCGCAAATCAACGCTTATGGGAGCGGCTCAAGCTTCTCCAGGAGCTCCTCACGCGAATGAATGCCCAGCTTCAGATAAATACTGCGCACTTGGGAGCGCACGGTGTGGAAGGAGACGGTGGATTGTTCTGCGATGGACTTCACCGTGTGCCCCTTGGCCAAGGGGACGAGAACGGCCGCTTCGCGCTCGGTGAGGTCGTGCTCCTTTGCGAGGTGAGCGCATTTGTCCTCAAGCGACGAGGCGCTGGCAGTGGCGGGCGCTCGATGGGGAAGGCCAATATGGAAGAACCCGAATATCAGCACGAGCAGGGAGATCACGAGAAAGATCAGGGCGAGCACCAAAGACGAGGGAGGGTCGAGGGCAAAGACTGTAACCAGGATCTCGCTTGCGAGGCGCGATGCGAAGAATAGAAACGCCGCCAGGCGAAAGCCGAGGCAGGCGGGCTTTCCGACAGCGCCTGCCAACATGCCCGGCAGAAAGAACATGAGTCCTCCCAGGAGGAATGCCGCCGTGTTGAGAAGGAAGGCGATGAGGTGTAAGCCGCTTTCGGGGAAAAGGATGACAAGCAGGGCGCTCAAGCAAATAAGGAGCACGAAGCCCGAGGCAAGCCAGAGGCCTGTGCGTAGCACAAAGACCCTTCTCTGGAAGTAGAGCGCGAAAGCCCCCGTGACTACGACGCCCGCAAACGATGTAGTGGCAATCGAAATATCCGCCGAAGGTGTGAACACGGTGCGGAAGGCGAAGCTGAGCAAGCTGTAGGCGCAGATAGTCAGAGACACGAGCGCCGAGTACTCGGATCGATCTCCCGGTGCCGTCGGAGCTTCCTCTTCCGGAGGCAATGGAGCAAGGAGAACGTCAAGGGCGACGGCGACGAGCATCAGCACGAGAAGCCCGAAGCGCATGGGGACGGTCAGCGCCATATAGAAGGTGAGCGCAAGCACGGCCACTATTCCCGCGCAAAACATTTGGACGGATCCGCGCCGGGCCGCAAGGGGTCGGGCCATGCGCGACCAGAGGCAGAGGAGCGAGGCGCAGGTCGCGCCCATGAGCACTTGGCGAAGAACAAGGTTTGGAGGAGCTCGCCGGAAGGAACGAGGGGCTGGGCAACCAAGAGCGTCGCAGTTGCAAGGCCGAACGCGAGGGAGGCGAACAGCGAGGGAGCGGGGCGGCCTTTTTTGGCGAGAGGGAGAGAGATGGCGAGCAGGGCGATAAAAGCTATCTGCCACGAGAAGGAGAGCATTGCCGGCGAAGCGTCCGATCCGGCTCCTGCGATTGCCGTCTGCCCCATGGCTATGAGCAGCCAGCCCCAAATGAGGCCGGACAGCAAGGCGAGCCGAACCGTAGCGGGCAAGGTTGACTCCTTCGGAGCATCCTGTTCGCACACGTAGCCTTTTTTGCGTCGCGCCATCAAATAACCTGTCCCCACCTGCCATTTAACACAAAATGAACGAGTGAATCGCGGGCATTTAGTTCATCGGGGGCGATGAACTGCCGCCCCTCTTTCCCCGATTCTCTTTGCAGCGGAATTATACCGCTGCGTAAAGGAAAAGGAAGCATGGAACGAGGAGGGTAAGAATGAAGGAAAATGACACTGCCGAGATTTTCCCCACGCTGTGCAACATCTCGCTTTCGCGTAGGACGTTTGTCGCTTGCGCGGCCATTGCCGCCGCCCAGGCCGCTCTCGTGTCTGCGGGTTGTGCTCCTGAGGCGCAATCATCGGGGGAGGGGCTTGCTTCGACCGCGGCGTTTGCCCCGGGGACGTATACGGCATCCGCGCCCGGTAAGAAGGGCCCGGTAACTGTCGAGGTGCGCATGTCCGAAAGCGCCATCGAGAGCGTCGAGATCGTGGAGTTCGAAGACACCGAGCGCATCAGCGCCCCGGCTCGCGAGCGGGTGCCGCAGCAGATTGTGGAGCTGCAGAGCTTGAACGTAGACACCGTGACGGGCGCCACGCTGACGAGTATGGCCATCATCGAGAGCGTGGCTGATTGCGTCAACCAGGCGAACGGAGACGCTTCGGCGCTGAAGAAGGCCGCATCGCCGGAGAAGTCGGATGAGACCAAGGAGATCCAGGCAGATCTCGTGGTGTGCGGTGCCGGTGGTGCCGGCATGGCCGCCGCCGTCGCCGCGGCCCAGCAGGGCTTGGATGTGGTGGTGTTCGAGAAAACCGCCTATGCTGGCGGCAACGCGCTGGTCAGCGGTGGCTGGCTCGAGGTGTTCGAAGGCGTCGACGACATGAAGCCCGACATGACGGACGGCTACCGCGACATGTTCCACGCGACGCTTCAGAAGAGCCTGGAAAATGGCGTTTCCAAGGACTTCGTCGATGCCGTGCAGGCCGACTTCGACGCGTATTTCGCCGCGGGCAACACGAAGGTGTACGACTCCATGGAGTACTACGCCCTGGACTACGCCTCGCGCAATGGCGGCCCGGCGGAGGAGTACTGGCTCCCCTATGCCCACAAGGTGAACGATCTGAACAACTGGCTCTTCGATCAGGGCTACACCGTGAGTGGCACGCTGGTCGGCATCGTCGGGTTCCCGTGGCCGCGCAAGGCCCATGCGGTGGACAAGGAGAACGGCGAGGGCTTCTTCAGCGTGTTCGACAACACGGTGGAGACCCAGAGTCTTCCGATCACCTTCCTTTTCGAGACGCCCGTTTCCGAGCTGATCGTGGATGGCAAGGCCGTGGTGGGGGCCTCTGGCCAGTGCGCCGACGGCACCACCTATCGTGTCATGGCGGACCGTGGTGTCATTCTGGCTACCGGCGGTTATTCCGGCAATCCCGATCTGCTGAAGAAGTACAACGAGATGTGGCCCTGGGATGAGTCCACGGTTATCCCGACGACCAACAGCTACGGCCACACGGGCGATGGTCACGTGCTTGCCGAGGGCCTGGGAGCCGAGCTGAAGAACATGGGGCGCCAGATGGTGTTCCCCATTGCCGACTGCATCGATTACTCGACGGAGACTATCGTCGGCAATGCCGGCCTGGGGCTCTTCGTCAACGTGAACGGCGAGCGCTTCATCGACGAGTCGCTCGATCGCTTCGCCCTGTCCGCCGCTGTGATGAAACAGCCCGAGGAGAAGCTGTTCATCATCAGCGACGCGCTCAACTCCGGTCTTGTGAACGGCTACAACGAGCAGGGCTACAGCGCGGACAAGCTCATCGAGGAGGGCAGGCTCTTCCGGGCGGACAGCCTTGAGGAGCTGGCCCAGATGATCGGCGTCGATCCCTCGGTGCTTGCGAAGGCGGTTGACGATTACAACGCCATCGCACGTGGAGACGTGGCGGACACGGTGTTCGGTCGCGAGAACATGAGCGAGAAAGACGCCATTGTCGAGGCTCCCTTCTACGCCTCGCCGCGTACCTGGGCTGCTCATGTGACCATCGGTGGCGTTTCCGTCGGTCCCGATTACCAGGCCCTCACGGCCGACGGTGCGGGCATTGAGGGCCTCTATGTCGTGGGCGAATGCTCCGACGGCAACAGCGGTGTCTCCAGCATGAGCACGGGTCTTTCCTGCGTCAATCAGATGCTTGCCTAAGCAAGCCCTCCCCTATGCGAGGCCCTATGCCGAGATGGCACAGGGCCTCGTTTGCGTGCTACGACTACGAGTCTGCTGGGCACCGGTTTTCGCCTTCGCAGTGTCGCGGAGGCCTTCGGCCTGTTCTTTGGTGAGAGTGGAATTCTCGCGCTATCCAACCGCAGGCCCTCTTTCACAGCAAGCGCCCCGGGCAGCCAAGATGAAC
>CAUWMI010000172.1:0-5312 GCA_963559755.1 uncultured Slackia sp.
GCGCGCGCCAGCCTTCTCCACTGCCTGCTGCGCCACCGTCAGACCGAACAGGCCCGCGCCGACCACCACCAAATCCGGATACGTCACTGAATCGGCCATGTCATACTCCTTCAACAATCAGTTAGAGTGCAGTCAAGTGACTGTACGCCATACCGAACATCGTACACGTTCATTTCGTGTACTACTGTACGGCAACATTCACGTTCAACTACTCTGACAACGCTTCCGTTTCAAAGATCTTCGCCCAGTTATCAATCGAGGGCAAGTTGTATGACTTATACTCAGCGGAAATCTTTTTCCAGTTCTTCTGCAGTTTTCGAGATAGACGAATCGTTTCAAACAATTCCTTGCGGAAACGCTTGTCATCACGCTTAAACCATGCCACAGAATCACCATCCGGCGCCGTGACCAAGGCAGAATCAATTCCAGCAAAAGCAAGCCACGTCCATGCGGTATCTTGCGCATCTATGGCTGTGTCAGGACGCGTCATCTTATCCGGATTGGTGCGGCCGAGCAAACCTTTCAGTACCATCTTGATGCCGAGCTTATGCCGCTGGGATGCGGACTTAGGCATATACCGAGGAGAGACAACCTCGCGTTCGGGAGCAGGGAATTCGTCAAAGCTGGCTTTGGTCTGCGCATCAGTAAATTGCGAACGGACCTTCCGCACTTCTCCCAGCTTGGTCGGCAGGCAAGCAGCGATATAGGCAGGTCCACGAAGAATGTCACGCAGTGCCATGTTGCGTAGCACCATGGCCGAATAGATGAATCTCACACCCAAGCTGATCTGCGAATAGATATTTTCCCGCACCACATGCTTGCCCACTGCATCAGACTGAGTGGTTAGCGCGGCAATCCACCGGTTACGGTTCGTGAAATACTCTTCCCAGGTCCGGGCATTGTCTTTCCCGTGCCATGCTTGATGCCACACTGCCACACCAGGAAGGCAAACGGTGGGGTACCCAGCGTTCTTGGCGCGCAAACCAAATTCGATATCATCGAACTTGATGAATACCGGCATGGACAGTCCGATCTCTTTGAGAACCTTGACCGGAATCAAACACATCCACCAACCGTTGAAATCTTCATCGATACGCTGATGCCGCTCCGGCGAATCACGTAATGGCTCTACAGCAAAATCATGGTTGTATCCCAACCCTCGCGAAGGATGCATCCACATATGCAATGGGTCAATACGCTCACCCTGCGTATACAGAATGGTGCGGTTATCCAGATGGAGCATACCGCCACCAACCAATACAGGCTTGGTTGCATAATCAGCGAACTGAACAGCTCGAAGAATCGCCTCCGGCTCACTGATGGCATCATCGTCCAACAGCAATGTGTACTCGCTCTTGCCGGCCTTTACCGTTTCATACATACCCCGGGAGAAGCCACCGGAACCACCAAGGTTTCGCTGACGGATATAGGTCAGTTGATCACCCAGCTCCTGAGCCACGGCATCGAAACCAGGCTGGTCGCACACCAGATCACTGCCTTGGTCCGTACAGTACACGGTGTCGAGGCGCTTACGCAGGTCCGCCGCCTGACTGATGGCCGTGAGTTGATCGATGCAGTATGGAGCCCGGTTGAATGTGGTGATGGCAATTGACAGCGTAGTACAAGTCTGCGCGGTCCGTGCGGAGACCGGCACTTGCCAAGAAGCATCGGAGACCTGCAATTCAGTGTCAGGCGAGGCTTCAGCGTCAAACCATACGTAGCCGCCGTCCATGAAGCCAGTTATCGGCACGTCCAACACCACACGGTCGGCTTCAGACCCAGCACCATCAACAGCGATAGTGCCGACAGGCACAGACAAGCCACGACCATTGGACTTGTACACATATAAGGTTCCCGTCCCCCGTACCTCCGCAGCAAACCGTACCGTGTCCACTGCAGTCCAACGACGCCAGTACCCGGCGGGGAAAGCGTTAAAGTACGTGCACAACGAAGTACGAGACCCTTTGCGGACGACGAGTGCACTGCGAGAACGGACGATAAACGTGTCCTTGCCAGCGTAGCCTGTAGCGCCGGATTCGGCGACGCCACGCTTGACTAGATGCTCGAAGGACGACTGATTCATCCCGCCGAAATCCAAGGTGCGCATGTCGATACGGGAGTCCAATGTGGTTTCCGGCAACACTGGCGGCGTCCAGTCCAATGCATAAAGAGGCAACGTCAGTTCAGCATCCTTGACCGGGTATACAACGCGTACGACGTCTTCCCACGTATCAGCGTTCTTCTTCTCCGTCACGTCGTTATCCGTCATGTTTCTGCTCCCATAGCTACGAGTTCTGTTGCGTACATTGTAGCTGTCGCGCCCGGCTTCGAACCAAAGCCGGGCAACTCACCACATCTCAACCGCCGTGTCACACGATTGTGTTCAAGATGACGGCACGACCCGTTGCATCAATCACTACACACCCTAAATGATTTCGACCAGACCGTCGATTGGCGTAATCACCATCGCGTTATCGTTCAGTAACGCATAATCCCTGTTGCGCGGATCACGGATCGCGAATGTGCAGGCATTGTCATCGATGGCTACAGCCACCAAATCCGTATTGTTAGGCTCCACCGGACTTGGTGTCCTCAAAGACGTGAATAGACGGAACTCACCGTTGTTGAACAGCTTCAGAGGTAGTTCGAAATGCACCGTATGGTGACCGTGTTGCTTCATCTTAAAGACTTTTGCGCCCGTATCATAAGCAATGCCGCCACGACGGATATCATGCATCGCAATCGCCAAATAAAAATCGCCGGGTTCATCATATTGGTACTCCACAGCAAATCTGAATGTATCGGAACTGAGATACATGCGATCTTCCAGCGGATACGTACGCAGTATCGGGCATCGAGCATTAAGCCCGTTGGGATATTCACCTTTTTCAATAACAGCTTGGCGACGTCGAGCATCTTTTTCACGTTCCGCCTTGATGTTTGCCAACGTATACTGATCGGCCACACTATTCTTGTCTCCAATGGCAGCAACCGCACCATCTTGAATCAGCATTGCACGAGTACAGTACTTCTTCACGGAACCCATATCATGCGTCACCAGAATGACGGTTTTTGTCGGGTCCTTTTTAATTTCAGTGAAAAAGTCATCGCACTTGCGCTGAAATGCCTCGTCGCCGACGGCAAGAACCTCATCAAGAACCAAAATGTCGCCCTGAGCTTTAATGGCCACAGAGAACGCTAAACGCACCTGCATGCCGGAGGAATAGTTCTTTAGCTTCTGGTCCATGAATTCCTCAAGCTCGGCAAACTGCACGATATCGTCATACATTGCATCGATTTGCTCAGCAGTGAAGCCGAGCAAAGCACCATTCAAATAGACGTTCTCACGCCCGGTTAGTTCCGGGTTAAAACCGACACCCAGCTCAATAAACGGCACCAACTTCCCGGAAACATGAATCTCACCATGTTCAGGATAGTAAATCTGCGAAATCAACTTCAGCAGTGTGGACTTGCCACCGCCATTACGGCCTACGATGCCGAAGAACTCACCTTGATGAACTTCAAAGCTGACGTCCTGAAGCACTTGCTGCATCTTGTAACCTTTGATGCCCTTGGTCCAGTTGATGAACGCCTGCTTAAGACCGGTAGCCTGTTCGGTTGGCAACTTGAACGACTTGGAGACATGGCTGGCGGAAAGCACCACAGGAGAGTCAAGGTAATTCCGCTTTTGCTGTGCAGCACCCATATCTTGGCCGGTTTGCTGGTTCTCTCCCATTTACATCACCTCCGCAAACTTCTTACTATTACGACGGAATAGATATACGCCCAACCACAGTGCCAGCACCGTCAATACAATTGGGAACAGACGGATACCCCAATTGGTGAACTGATTCCAGATGGTTGGCTGCGTCTCTGGCGCAATGAAATTGTGTCTGATGTCCTGAATGCTTTGGGCAATCGGATTCAGCAATTCCAGACGAGCCAATGTGGCCAAGATACCGCCTCGATCAGTCACATAACTCAGCGGATAGATAATCGGCATCGCATAAAAAATCAACTGCTGAAGCACATCCCAAATATGTGCTATATCACGGAAATAGACATACATTGTAGCCATGATGAGCGTGATTGCTAACGTAAACGCATACAGTTGAATGATGTTCAGCGGCAACAACACCACATGCCAAGTGAATTGCACGCGAGCAATCAGCGCGAAAATCAACACTACAATCAAATTGATCGCATAGCTAATCAGTGCTCCCATGGTGGCGGAGACCACCACAATATAGTTTGGGAAATGAATCTTACGAAGTAAATCACCGCGGTCGACCACCGACCGTAACCCTACGCTTGCCGATTCAGTAACAAACTGCCATGAGCTGATGCCCAGCAACAGCACTACGGGATACGTTGGAGTGCCATCGGACATACGCAGGAACTTGCCAAATACCACGTACATCACGCAAAACATCATCAACGGCTTGAGCACCGACCAAGCAATGCCCAGGAACGATCCCTGATAGCGTAGACGGAAGTCCGTCTTCACCAGCCCACGTAGCACAATCCACGCATAGCTATATCTGTCTCGCAGACTCTTCACTAAGTTCGTCACGCCATTCATCCTAGCAGTGAGCTGACACCAGCACGGCCTGTCATCAAAGACTTTGCCTAATCGTACACGTACCGACCGCCTCCGCCCTGGCCAGATACCTCATCATCCCTCATACCCGTACACTACGCTGGCCGTATGCCGAATCTGCCGCGCATACCGCCACGGAAGGTCATCGTCAGTGAAACCGGCCCCCGGGCTAACGGCTCCTGCACCGATTCGACTCTCCGACCAATGCGAGCCCATGCGCAACACAGCGTGATGCTTGATCCCATAGTATTCGTCGTCCACTGCGATATATGCTCCTGAACATCCGCGCGCCGCAGCCAAGACATGCGGATGATATCGAGTGGACAACCAACGTTGTCCGGGACGGGCGGGGAATCCCCGATCCAACAGATAGGAGGTTGGGAAAAACCTGCAATGATATCCGCACTCCTGCAGATATGGAAGAATGGGGTAATCCACATACGGGTTACATTCAACTACACCGATTTCGAGTTCCGCATCCACATTCCATTCACGCAAAACATCCGCCACATGGGAGTACAGTGCGTTACGATCATCGACAAGATCGGACTGTATGCACACCATGATCTCGGGCAAATTGTCATCATCAGAGTAGCATCCCTCCAGACCGTTGATAAAACAATCAGGCCTTTCGCTGTTTGGTGTGGGTGAGTGGGTCGGGGGGGTGTCCCTATGTAATTTGTCAAGTGCGTCTGGTGCCGGGGTGTGTCGT
>CAUWMI010000173.1:0-5312 GCA_963559755.1 uncultured Slackia sp.
TCAAGTGCGCTACCAAACTGCGCCACAACCCGATGCGTTCTCGTTCAAACGCAAGAAAGTATATTACCAGCCAATCTTCGAAAGTCAAGCACTATTTTTAAAAACTTAGCCCTCAAGCAATTCCAACAGTTCTTCCTGCGTGAGGTTGGCAAGCGATACCCCTTCGGCGCCCACGATGGTCTCAGCCAGTTCGGCCTTTTGTTCCTGTAGGCGCACGATGCGCTCTTCGATAGTGTCTTCCGCTATCACGCGGTACACGCTCACGGCGTTCTCCTGGCCGATGCGGTGCGCTCGGTCGGTCGCCTGGTTCTGCACGGCGGCATTCCACCACGGGTCGGCGTGAACCACGACCGACGCGCCGGTAAGGTTGAGTCCCGTGCCGCCGGCCTTGAGCGAAATGAGGAACGCGGGCGTGTCGTCGGCGTTGAACGTCTCAGCAAGCGCTACGCGACGCCGCTTGGGCGTGGCGCCCGTGATGGTGTAGTACAGGATGCCGTATTCGTCCAGCCTCTGCGCGATGAGGTCCAAAAAGCTTGTGAACTGCGAAAATACGAGCGTTTTCTGACCGTCGTTCGCCGCTGATTCCACCAGGTCGCAAATCGCGTCGAGCTTTGCTCCCGCGCCCTTGTAGTCCTCGAAGGCAAGGCGCGGGTCGCAGCAGATCTGCCGCAGCTTCGTGAGTTCGGCGAGCACTTCCACGGCGGGACGTCGAAGCTCCGGCGGGAGCTCGCGGTTCTTCTTGCGCTCCTTCCGCTGGATGGTCAGCTCTTCGCGCAGCTTCTGTTCGCTGGCATCGTAGAGCTTTCGCTGCTTGGGCTCCATGCGAACGGCGACAACCGATTCCAATTTATCGGGCAGGTCGGTCAGCACGTCGCGCTTGAGGCGGCGCAGCATGAACGGCCCGACGAGCGAGGCAAGGCGTCGTGCCCGCTCGTCGTCGCCGCCTACAATGTCGAGCTCGAAGCGCTCTTTGAAGCGCATGTACGACCCTAAAAATCCCGGCATGACGAAATCGAAGATGCTCCAGATCTCGCTCAGGCGGTTCTCCATCGGCGTGCCCGTGAGCGCGAAGCGGTGGCGGGCGTCGAGGCGCTTCACGGCGCGGGCGGTGAGTGTTCCGTGGTTCTTGATGTACTGCGCCTCGTCGAGCGCGCAGCAGTACAGCCGGCGGGACGACCATTCCGCCGCATCGATGCGCGCGAGGTCGTATGAGGTTACGAACACGTCGACGCCGCTCTTGGCGCGCGCCGCCATGCGCTCACGCTTGGAGCCGGCTACGGGCTCGACGGTGAGCGTGGGCGCGAATCGCTTGAACTCTGAGACCCAGTTGTACACGAGTGAGGCGGGGCATACGATCAGGCTGGGGCCAACGCTGTTGGCCTCCTTAGCGCGATCGAGCAGAAACGCCATGAGCTGCAGGGTTTTGCCCAGACCCATCTCATCGGCTAGGATGCCGCCGAACCCCATATCGGCGAGGGTTGAAAGCCAGCGGAAGCCCTCCTCCTGGTATGGGCGGAGCACGCCGGCAAGCGCTTCGGGCACCTGGTAGCGGGCGGGGTCGATGGATTTGAAGCGGTCGACGTAGCGCATGAATGAGCCGTCGCGGCGGGCATCATGAAGCGTTTCATCGAGGTAGAACGCGCGGTAAGCCGGCAGTTCGATGCGTCCCGCTGCAAGCTGCGAGGCGGAAACATCCAGGTCGGACACGATGCGGTCGAGATCGGCGAGGTCCATGTCGGCCAGGTCGATGAACGCGCCGCTTTTGAGGCGGTGGTAGCGGCGGCGTCTTCGATAACTCGCCAACACCGAGGAAAGCTCGTCCGCGGGGAGGTCGTCGGCCGAAACGTCGAGGTCGATGAGGTTTCCGGCGAGCGACACGCCCATGGTGACGCGCGGCTTGCGGTCGGAAATCAGCCGGTCGAATGCAGGCGTGGTGAACACCTCACCGGTGTCACGGAACTGGGCAAGGCCGCCGAACAGCAGGTTTGCCAGCGCATCATCGTCGGTGGCGGGGATATGCGCGACGATATCGAGACGCTCGGCATCGCTGGCGTATTCAACGATGAAATAGCGCTGCAAAAGTGCGCGCCCCTTGGCCTCGACGCGCGCATCGCGCAAAGGCGCCGGGACATCCTCGTCGGCGCGGAGCGAGCGGGGGCGGGGCAACGCCGATGCGAGCGCGTCATCCACGATGCGATAGCGCCGCTCGCCGTATACGGCAAAGGCATCGCAGGTGATAAAACGTGCGTTTTTGTCGAAGTAGAATTCCAGCGTGCACGGCACAGGCCTGAAGGCGTTTACCGCGGCATCGGCCTGCACCTGAATACGCCCCTCGAGGAGGGGGAGCGCGGTCGCGCAAAACAGCGGCATGTCGGAATCGCTTGCGAAGAGGCTTTCTGAGTTGGACTCGAGCAGCGCCTGCAGGATGTCGAGGCAGGGCGCAAGCGTCTGATCGCAGCGATAGAAGGTCTCATCGGCCCAGATGACGATGCCTTCTTTAGAAGCGAATACCTGAGCGGGATGCGACGGGGCCACGGTGAAGCCGCCGGTTTTACGGCGGATAGAAACGGAAAGGGGAGGGTTGCCTTCGATGATGGAGGCCACCGACCTGCGGCGGCTGGACACATCCGCGCCCTCCACAGTAACGGCGGGATGTTCGCCCTCGTCAAGCGCGGCGATCAGAGCGACCACCTCCTCCTCGGCCAGAGGAAGCTCGCGCCCCTTGATGCCGGGCTGTGAGGCGTACCATACAGTTTTCGAGCTTTCGCGGCGCACGGCATCGGCCTGGGTGAGGAACGCTACAATCGCGCGTCCGCGGTGTGTGAACGCCTCGTCGACGTGGGCGAACGCGAGCTTTTTGCCGTAGGAGTAGGTGGCGCTCCCCTGGAGGCGCTGCAGGAATTCCGCGAGGTCTTTGAGCACGTAGGACCCGTGCGGCCCCGCGATCTTGAAGCGGGCGGCCCACTGCCCGTAGGCGTGCGTGAGCTCCACCTCGAAATCGACGGTGCCGGGCTCGCTGAGTGTCATGGCGCGCTCGGCGCGGCGCAGGTATTCGACGAGTGCGGGCGACGTGGCGCTGCGGCGGCTTTCCGCATACCCCTCGAACGACAGGGGATCCTGCGCGAAGGTGAGCGCGAGCGCGGCGCAGTGCTTGCAGGGCCCCTCGAACTGATAGGATGCCGGGCAGGTGCACGCGTAATCCACCAGCGCCGATGCCGCTTCGTCGACTGTGGCTGACACGCGGTACGAGCCGCCCCAGCCGGTGCTCGACTCCACGAACGCGGTGAGCACGGTGTTATTCCCCGCGCGGCGGCATTTGCGGGACGTGATTGCGCCGCTCGTCTGGGCGATGCCGATGGCGCGCTGGGCCGTGCGCGGGTTGCACGCCTCGAGCACGGCGCTTGCGAGCGCGGTACGCCCCGGAGCCATGTCGGCGCCTTCGCGATGGTGGATGTTAGGACCGGAATAAACCATACCCATCAGTATATGACATCGTCGGTGGCAGGTGGGACGGAGCTGATGGTTTGAGTGGAGATGACGAGCGGATCAACGCGGAGGGGCGGGTAACGGGCGAAAAGCGGGCAGGCAACCCGAGCCGCAGCGTCTGAAGGAATTTCGCCAAAACGGAAACGAAAACGCGCCCCGACTCGTTTTGGGCTATGCTGATTCGGCAAGACAACAAGGGGGACCCATGGCTTCTGAGCACAAACCGATATCCGTCGCCGAGAGCGCCGCGCGCGACGATGCCGTTTCGCAGCAGGATGCTGCGCCAAAGCTCGATGCTGCCGTGGGCCTTGAAGCCGCCCCTTGCTCCGTCGAGGGCGAGCCGTCGTGTGAGCTCGCATGCGGCGAGGCGACGCTCGAATGCGCGTCCTCGTCTGAAGAGGCTCGCGCGATCGACGCCTCCAAAGAAGGAGCCATGGTCATCCCTAATCAGCGCCCTTGCATCCTCGTGGTGCACGCGTCTGTTGGGTCGGGTCATCGCAGCGCCGCCATCGCCGTTGCTGAGGCGTTGGAGCGGCTCATTGCGGCCGGAGATGAGCGGGTTCCGGCCGATACCGAGGTTCAGGTGCTCGACATCCTCGACTATGGCCGCATCAAGTTCGATGGCGATAAAACCGCTTCGGCCTTCACGGGCCCCACGCGGCCCATTTATGACATCACCTGGCGTTTTACGCTCACCGGCCGCCTTTTGTGGGGCGGCGGCACGTCGTGGGCGCGCATCATGTTCAAGAAGTTCACCGATTACGTGGCAGAGCGCACGCCGCTCGCCATCGCGTGTACGCACATCACGGCCGCCAATGCTGCGGTGGGTGCGCGCATGCTCACTGGCCAGGCGTTTCCCATCGTGTGCGTGCCCACTGATTACGAGATCGAAGGCTGGTGGCCCCACCGCGAATGCGACCTGTTCTGCGTGGCCACCGAGGGCATGGCCGAAACGCTGCGTCCGCGGCGCGTGCCCGAGCGCAAGATGCTCATCACGGGCATTCCCGTGCGCGGCGCGGCGGGGGCAGAATACGACCGCGACGCTGTGCGCGAGCGGCTGGATCTGCCGCATGACAAGACGGTGGTGCTGGTGATGGCGGGCGCGCACCTGCCGCAGCCCTACGTGCGCTTCCGCGCGACGATGGACCAAACGCTACCATATCTCAAAGGCCTTTCCGACATGCACTTCGTGTTCCTGCCGGGGCGCGACGAGGAATACGCCCTTCATCTGCGGCGCGCGCAGGACGACATGGCGATTGAGAACATGACCGTCATGGGGTACGTGGAGGATATGCCGGCGCTTATGGCCGCGAGTGACCTCGCCATTTGCAAATCGGGCGGGCTTACCGTGACCGAGTGCCTGTGCGCGCGGCTGCCTATGGTGCTTCTGGGCCGCTCGTACGGGCAGGAGAAGGTGAACACGGCGCTGCTCACCTCGCTCGGCGCGAGCATGCACGCCACCACGCCGCGTGAGCTTTTGGCCACGCTGCGCCATCTTCATTCGTATCCCTCGAGCATCAAGGCCATGCTCGTGAACGGCGAGGCGCTGCGCAGGCCCGATGCGGCCCACGATGTGGCCTCGGCCACGCTCGACCTAGTGCCGCGCGACTGCTCCAGCAAACGCCACTTCGCCGAATTCTACTGGGGCGGCAAGCCCGCGCATGCGAGATAGGGGTATGATAGCCACGTCGATTTCTTGTGGCTTTGCGCCGTGTCTTTTCGGGAAAAGCTTCATCTCCGCAGCGGTCGAGCGATTTCTTTCATGAGATACGTGTAATGATTTGCTACTTGCGGGATATTCTACAGTCGTGGTCGTATCCACGTTG
>CAUWMI010000174.1:0-5279 GCA_963559755.1 uncultured Slackia sp.
ATTACTACTACGATTCAATTAATTTAATTTAAAAGAGGAAGGGAAGAAAAAAGATGAGAGTCAACATCAACAAGAGCGAGCTCCTCAATGCGCTGACTATCGTGGCCAAGGGAGCTTCTACGCGCTCAGTCCTTCCTGTGCTTTCAGGCGTGTATATTAAAGCAGAGGGAGCCGGCCTTACCCTGCAGACCACCGACCTTGAGCGCTCTATTCGCTACGACGTCATGGCGCTTGTGGAGGAGCCGGGGGAGACGGTCATTCCTGAGAAGCTGCTCCTCGATATCGTGAAGAACCTGCCCGATGCCGCTGTGGAGTTCAAGACCGAGGACGGTACCGTGTCAGTTTCCTGCGATTCGGCGTCGTATATGCTCAAGACCCTCGACCCCGAGGATTTCCCCGCCTTCCCTAAGGTGGACGTGCGCAATCGCATCATGGTGCCGTTCTCGGAGTTCTGCAAGATGGTCAAGCGCGTGGCCAAGGTGGTGTCGAAGGACCAGAGCCGCATCGTGATGACGGGCGTGCTGATTTCCACCACCGAATCGGGCCTGCGCATGGTGGCCACCGATTCCTACCGTCTGGCGATCTGCGACGTGGCGGCGCCCGGCGTGGAGGAAGGCTTCGAGGCCATCGTGTCCGGAGCGTTTTTGCAGGAGGTGGCGAGCCTGCCCGCCCTGGCCGACTCCATCGAAATCGGCCTGTCGGAAAACCAGGTGGTTTTCGAGTTCCAGAAGATGGTGCTCATCAACCGCCGCATCGAGGGCAACTTCCCCAACTACCGCCAGCTCATCCCCGATACCTACGTGACCAAGACGTGCTTCACCACCTCCGACCTGGTGACGGCCGTGCGCCGCGTGAGCCTGATCAGCAGCCCCACCGAGCCGGTCAAGTTCGACATCAACAAGGATGCCAAGAACGCGCTGATCACGACCGTGTCGCAGGACGTGGGTACCGCCGAGGAGATTCTGCCGTGCGAGGTGTCGGGCGACAATGCCTTGATCGCGTTCAACCATCAGTACGTGCTCGACGGCCTGATGTCGGTGGGCACGTCGCAGGTGTTCCTGGAAACGCAGTCGTCGCTCAAGCCCGGCATCTTCAAATCGGCCGACGGGGAGAACTTCCTGTACCTAGTCATGCCGGTGCGCATCTCGTAGAGGCGTGGCAGTGACCGAAGAGGAAAAGAGGCAGGAGGAGTGCGCGTCGGGTGTGGTTGACGAGGCGGCCGAAGCTGCTGAGGGTGCCGAGGATGCGTCGCGCGTCAAGGACCCGGCTAGTATTGGTGCGGCATCGGAAGCATCGGCCGACTTGCGCATTCGTGCGCTGCGATTCGACGACTTCAGAAGCTACGAGCATTTCGAGCTCGAGAATGTGGGCGATCTTACGGTGTTCGTGGGGCCCAATGCATCGGGCAAGACCAACGCGGTCGAGGGTATTCAGCTTCTGACCGCGTTCGGGTCGTTCCGCGGCGCCAAGTCGAAGGAGCTCATCCGCTGGGGCGCCGAGCAGGCGATTCTCCGTGCGCGCCTGCTGTCTGACGTGCGCGATCTTGATGTGCGCCACGTGCTGCAGCCCGGGCATCGGAGCTGCCTGCTCAACGGAAAGCGCAAGACGGTTCAGGATATGCAGGGCGTGTTGCCGTCTGTCACGTTTTCGCCCGATGACCTGGTGCTGGTCAAGGGTGCGCAGACGCATCGCCGCGCCGCGCTCGACCTGCTGGGGTGCCAGCTCTCGCGCAGCCACCGCATCCTCAAGCGCGACTACGAGCGCATCGTGCGACACAAGAACGCCCTTTTGCGCGACGGAGCCGACCCGCTGCTGCTGATGAGCGTCGACGACATGATGGCCGCTCCGGCGGTGCAGCTGTATCTGTACCGTTCCGCGCTGTTCCGCAACCTTTCCGCCCGCATCGCCGAGGCGTACGCCTCCATCACGCAGGGCGAGGAAAAGGTAGAGATGGGATACGTGCCCTCGTGGGAAGATGAATCGGTCAAGCAGGCCGCTTCGTGGGCGCCCATGCGGCTCGAATATGACAAGGCGCAGGCGTTCGAGGCTTTCAACGCCGCGCTTGACGCCCGTCGCGCCGAGGAGGCCGCGCGCAAACGCGCCTGCGTGGGCCCGCACGCCGACCGCATCGAGTTCTTCATCGACGGGCGCAACGCTGCCCTGTACGCGTCGCAGGGGCAGCAGCGCTCGCTCGTGCTGGCGTGGAAGATCGCCGAGGTTGGGCTGGTGCGCGAGATGGCGGGCGTGAGCCCGGTGCTGCTGCTGGACGACGTGATGAGCGAGCTCGATGCTTCGCGGCGCCATGCGCTCGTGAGCCTGCTCCGTCAAGACATCCAGACGTTTATCACCACCACCGAGACCGCGTTTTTCGAGGACGACATCATCGAGCGCGCGAACGTGGTTCGATTGGGATAACCCGAGGAGGTGCCGCATGTCCAATAGGATGACGCCGTTTTCGTCGGCGCTGGGCCGGTCGCTGCGTCAGGCGGCCGAGAGCGACGTGCTGGCCGCCAAGGCCGCGCGTGCCAACCGGGTCAAGCAGATGTGGAAATCGGTGGTGGAAATATGCTGCCGCCCCAACGCGCAGGCATTCCTCGACCACACCAACTCCGTGTACATCATCCGCGAGGGCGAAGGCGGCGCGCAGCGAAAGGTGCTCATCGTGTACGTGGATGAAAGCATCTTCGCGGCGGAGCTCAACGCGCGCCGCGAGATGATCAAGCTCAAGCTGCTCGAGCGCTTCGGGGAGGATATCGCCGAATTTCGCATCCTCATATCGCGCGGCAAGTACAAAGAGAACCATCCGTACCGCGAAAAGACGCTCGATTATCTGCCGCCCACGCCCGAGAGGCGTCCTCTCCCGCCTGAGGAGGTGGAGAGCATTCGCGAGCGTGCGGAGGCCATCGGGGACAAACGCATGCGCGAGGCGCTGTTAAAAGCGATGATTTCAGGCCTTGAACGCAAATCCGACGAAGATAGCGAAAACGACTAAAAACGCCGCTTCTGGGGGCTTGTGGAGGCTTATGAGATACACGTTGAGGGCGTGTATGAAACCCCGCGTCTCTGATATAATTAGAAAGTTCGCGCAATCGCGGGCAAAACCGCTGCATGCAAGGCGATTTCCAAGGCATTCAGGCCGGCGAAAATCGCACCGTTTCTCTCGGCCTCAAAACCGACCGAAACCCTTCGGCGTGCGCGGTGTTTCACGTGAAAACCCATGCCGGCGCTTCCGCGTCGGCCGAGTAAGAGAAGGGGGTAGTACGTGTCTGAGAAAAAACCCGGCCACTACGACGGTTCGGACATCCAGGTGCTCGAAGGCCTGGAGGCCGTCCGCAAGCGCCCCGGCATGTACATCGGATCCACGGGTCCGCGCGGCCTGCACCATCTGGTGTATGAGGTCGTGGACAACTCCGTTGACGAGGCCTTGGCGGGATTCTGCACCAAGATCGACGTGACCATCCACGAGGATAATTCCATCACGGTTGCCGACAACGGCCGCGGCATCCCCGTTGATGAGCACCCCAAGGAGAAAATCCCCACGGTCGAGGTAGTTCTGACCATTCTGCACGCCGGCGGCAAGTTCGGCGGCGAGGGCTATAAGGTGTCCGGCGGCCTGCACGGCGTGGGCGTGTCCTGCGTGAACGCGCTTTCCACCCGCATGGAGGTCGAGGTCAAGCGCGACGGCAGCCTGTACGCGATCGCCTTCGAGCGCGGCAAGACCGTTGAGAAGCTCGAGCGCATCGGTAACGCCAACGGCACGGGCACCAAGACCACGTTCTGGCCCGACCCCGAGATTTTCACCGACACCACCGTGTATGACTACGACACGCTGGCCAACCGTTTCCGCGAGATGGCGTTCCTCAACAAGGGCCTGCACATCCAGCTGACCGACGAGCGCCAGCTTGACGACGACGGTAAGCCCAGGAGCGAGGCGTTCCAGTACGCCGGCGGCATCGTCGACTTCGTGACGTACCTCAACCAGGGCAAGGAGACGCTGAATGCGCCCATCTATTTCGAGGCCGAGAGCGATGACGGCACGGTCGAGGTGGCCATGCAGTGGTCGTCCAGCTTCTCCACGAGCGGCGTGATGGCGTTCGCCAACAACATCAACACGCACGAGGGCGGCACGCACCTCGACGGCTTCAAGAACGCGCTCACGCGCACCATCAATGAGTACGCCCGCACGCACGGCATCCTCAAGGAGAAGGATAGCAACCTCTCCGGCGATGACACGCGCGAGGGTCTGGCAGCCGTCATCAGCGTGAAGTTGCACGACCCGCAGTTCGAGGGCCAGACCAAGACCAAACTGGGCAACACCGAGATCCGCGGCCTGGTGCAGGGCGCGGTGACCAAGGGGCTCTCCGAGTACCTGGAGGAAAACCCCACGCCCGCCAAGCGCATCATCGGCAAGGCCACCCAGGCGCTCAAGGCCCGCGAGGCCGCGCGCAAGGCCCGCGAGATGACCCGTCGCAAGGGTGTGCTCGACAGCTTCAGCATGCCGGGTAAGCTGGCCGACTGCTCCAGCAAAGATCCCGCGCTTTCCGAAATCTTCATCGTAGAGGGCGATTCCGCAGGCGGTTCTGCCAAGCAGGCGCGCGACCGCAAGTATCAGGCCATCCTGCCCCTGCGCGGCAAGATTCTGAACGTGGAGCGCGCCGGTCTGCATCGCGCGCTGTCCAGCGACACCATCTCCAGCCTGATTACCGCGATCGGCACCAATATCGGCGAGGATTACAACGGCGACGCTGCGCGCTACCACCGCATCATCATCATGACCGATGCCGATGTCGACGGTGCACACATCCGCTGCCTGCTGCTCACGTTCTTCTACCGCTACATGCCCGACCTGATTAGCCGCGGCTACATTTACATCGCGCAGCCGCCGCTGTACGGTCTGAAGAAGAAGAACTCCAAGAGCGGCAAGATCTTGAAGTACCTGTTCAACGACGAGGCCAAGGACAAGCTCATGGCCGAGCTGGGCGACGATGCTGAGAAGTACGACATGCAGCGCTACAAGGGCCTAGGCGAGATGGACCCTGAGCAGCTGTGGGAAACCACGATGGAGCCCGAGACGCGCACGCTGCTGCAGGTGAGCATCGAGGACGCCGCTGCGGCCGAGCTCGCTGTGTCCGAGCTCATGGGCGATCAGGTTGAGCCCCGCAAGGAGTTCATCCAGCGCCACGCCCGCGACGTCAGGTTCTTGGACATTTAGGTTCCGCCGTTCTGCCGAACGGCGGAACGGTTCGACGCTGCGGTCGAATCTGGCGGTCATCTTGCCC
>CAUWMI010000175.1:0-5203 GCA_963559755.1 uncultured Slackia sp.
CGAGGCGACGCCATCCCCGCCGCCACGGCCCAGACGGAAGAAGGCCTCCGCGACGCGTAACGCGGAGGCCCATCCGTTCGGGCGAACGGAGGCTGCGCTTCCCTTTACCGACCCCGGCGCGCCGCCCGCGTCCGACCGAACGACTTAAAGCACAGGGATTTCCTCATGCAAAACGTTCGAATCGGGGATGAAAGGGATGGGTCGATCGCTGATCGACCGCGATCGCGCCGCTATACGACCCGATCGCCTCGGCTTACGCGAGCCGAGAAGCAAGTAAGATTGGAGTTCACCATGGATACCGCCCTCAAGCAAGACGTACTGTACTCCTGCACAGCGCGCGCCAGCTTCTATCGATTCCTCGCAAGCATTTACAAGCTCGAGCTCACCCCCGAGCAAATCGAGGCCATGGCATCGCAAAGCTTCCCCAAAGATGGCGCTATCGGCGAAGGGTTCGCTCTCATTTCCGAATACCTAAGGCATCGTGATTCGGGTACGCGACAGGATCTTGCCGTTGATTATGCGCACACGTTTCTCGGTGCAGGCAACTACGACACCGTGACGGCTCCTCCCTACGAATCGGTTTTCACGAGCGAGGAGCACATTCTCATGCAAGATGCTCGCGACGGCGCAGTAGCGTTCTATCGCGCCGAGGGGCTGGGGCTTCCCCTGGACGGCACCACGCCCGAAGACCACGTGAGCTTCGAAATGCAGTTCATGGCCGAGCTCATTGATCGCATGGCAAAGGCAGTTGAAAGCAACGACTACGAGAATGCAGCCCACCAACTCGCCGTGCAGAGCGATTTTTTTGCCCAACATCTCGCCAACTGGCTACCTGATTTCACCGATGCCATTCGCGAACATTGCAAGACCGATTTCTATCGCGGAATCGCCCGCGTCACCGACGGATTTGTAGAGGAGGAGAAAGCGACTCTCGCCGATCTGCAAAGCCTTAAGGAGATGAACGCCGCATGAGCGACCAAGCCCCAAAAGAATACCCCGACGAGAATGCGGCGAAGAAGCGCGAGAAGGCTTCCTCGGAAATGAGCCGCCGCAGCTTCGTGGGCTTTTGCGCTGCAACCGCAGCCTGCGCCGGCGTGGGGGGAGCGGCTGTAGCGCTTGCGGGGTCCAAAGAGCTGCTCAGACCTCCGGGCGGGCAGGACGAGACACATCTTGTGTCATCCTGTCTCAAATGCGACCGATGCCGCTCGATATGCCCGACCGGAGCAGTTGCGCTCGCCCATATCGAAGACGGCTTTCTCAATGCCCGCACGCCCACCCTCGATTTCCATAAAGGGTACTGCGACTTTTGCGACCTATGCGCACGCGTGTGCCCCACGGGCGCTATCGGGCATTTCGACGAAACGAAAGACAAAATCGGTGTCGCAATTGTGCAGAAGGACCGCTGCGTTGCTTATTTCAACGGATGCGTTGAGTGCGAGAAAGCATGTCCCTACGATGCCATTACCCTTGATGACGCCGGACACCCCCTGGTCGATCCGCAGAAATGCAACGGATGCGGCATATGCGAAAACGTATGCCCCGCCCTGGTCTACCGCACGTTTTCCGGCGGCACAAGGCGCGGAATCGTTGTGGTTCCCTGGAATGCCTACGAACGCATCAGCAAAACGGTCGTTGAGGATGAAAGCGAGATGAGTGTGTGATGAAGAAATCCCGAGGACCCCTGCTGCGCATCCTGGCACCGCTCGCCGTTATCGCCCTTGTAGGTCTTGGCCTTGCCGTCCATACGGGAACGGGCACGCCATCGTCGTGGGGGATCTATGACATAGCCGCAGTATGCCCGCTTGGAGGAATCGAAGCGCTCATCGCCTCAAAAACGATAGTGCCCCCTCTGCTTATAGGGCTTGCAATCGTCATCGTTCTCATCTTGATTTTCGGCCGCGCATTTTGTGCATGGGGTTGCCCTATTCCGCTCCTGCGCAAGGTGTTCGGTGTTTCTTCTAAGGCCTCGACAAAAAGGCACCGTCGCAAAGAAGCGAGCGGCCAATCCGAATCCGATACGAGCGTCACAAAGCAATCGATGGAAGCGAAAGGGATGCTCGATATCCCCAATAACCAACGCGGCGGCGTGCACGACTCGCGCAACTGGGTGCTAGGCGGAACCGTGCTTACCACCGCCGTATTCGGCTTTCCCGTATTCTGCCTCATATGCCCTGTTGGGCTTACGTTCGCTACGTTCATCGCACTCTGGCGCCTTTTCCAGTTCAATGAGACCACTTTGTCGCTAGTCGTGTTTCCCGCCATCCTTCTCATCGAGATACTCGTGCTGCGCAAATGGTGCCATCGATTCTGCCCGCTAGGGGCGCTCATGTCGCTTATTGCGCGCGCGAACAAGATGCTGAGGCCAAGCGTGAACAAAACCACCTGCTTACACGAAAAGGGCGAAGCATGCCGCCATTGCGCCGAGATATGCCCCGAGGGCATAGATCTACATGACAAAAAGTCATCCGCCCCGCTCTCAGAGTGCACCAAATGCCGCGTGTGCGCCGAGCAATGCCCCGTTCACGCCATCAGCTTCCCGCTCCTTCCCAAAAAGAACGGACAGAGCGGAGATGCCGAATAATGACTCACTGATTTTATCCACGCCGTCCAAAGAAAGGATGCGTTGCTTTCGTAAACCCAAAGCTTTGAGAGTGTATACTTTTAGGCTTTGAATGCAGTGAGCCCACTATAAGCTCCTGCATTGGGGGAAGGGAATTTCATATGCGATCCAGCCAAGCGCCCGAGAAGCGCATGCCAAGCCTCGCTTCTCGCTTTGGCCAACTTCTTGATGATCTGAACGAACAGTGGCCGAGCCTTAAGTTCCTCGGCTTCGGGGCGTATTATGCCTGGATTTGGCTCAGCTATAACAGCACGCTTCTGGTGCCGGAGACGAATTCCTCAAGCTTGCCCGGATCGGCGATGTTCACCATCTACCTCGCCTCCACTACCGCACTTGCCGTCATGCTCATCCTGGCTTCGTTTTTCGCGTCGCACGCCGAACGGCTGCTTAAGAGCCGAGCATTCATCCTGTGCGTTTCGCTTGCCGCCGGAGTAGGCACCATTGGATCAAGCGTATTGTCCTCCGACCCCACCAACATTGCCTTCATCGGGTCCAGCGTTCTCACGGGTCTTTGCACAGCATGGGTGGCACTCAAACTGGGGGCGATATACGGCAGCGCTCCCGCCCGACAGACCATGATGTACACCGCTGCCTCCTTCGTATTTGCCTGCATGCTGTACTTCATAGCAGTGGGACTTCCTTATAAGATGGGACTCACCTTTATGGCATCGCTCCCCATTCTGGCAGCGCTGTGCGCGATGACAAGTCGCGGTGAGCAGAACGACATCCCGAAAGCGAGAGTCGACGAGCATGACCTTCCTCGCGGATTCTTCCTGCGGTTCGTCTCGGGCATTGCGATATTCTCCATAATCGTCGGCGTCACGCGAGGGTGCGCCCTCATCCATGAGTCGGCGGAAAGCATCACGTCCGAAGGAGCCATTATCGTATTCGGAACGGCTACACTCGCCACGGTACTCTTTCTGGCAATCGGACTGGTCAAGCGCACTTTCGATGTCTCACGCACGTACTACCCCATCATCATCCTCACTGCGGCAGGCATTCTGGTCATGCCCATCCTCTCGCTCATCTCCCCCGGTTTTGCCGACGGCCCGTTTGAAAGCAGAATCCTCGGCATCGCCTATGCCCTGTTCATCATGACCATCTGGAGCCTCTGCTCGCACGTTTCGTATCTCACGAAGATTTCGCCCGTACGCATATTCGGACTCGGGCGCGGAGCCTCGGCGGCGGGCACCACGATAGGATGGTTTCTTGGCGCGCAGCTTATCAGCTCAGAGGATTCCGCTACCACTATCGCGGTGATTTCAGTTGCCATGGCATTCACGCTGTTCGTTGTGGTCATGCTTGTGTTCAACGAACGCCTCATCGGGCAGGTTCTCGTCAAAACGCTCGAGGCAAAGAAGTCCCCCGCCAGGCGCGCGATGACGCTCGACCTCATGCCCGACTTCGATGAATCGGGTGACACGGGCACAGAAATCCACCAGGCAGGATTCTGGACCCAATGCTGCAACGAAATCGCCGACCAGTACGGCCTTTCTCCCCGTGAGCGAGAGGTGCTATTCCTTCTGTCCAAAGGAAGAACGCTTGACTATATTGGCAGTGAACTGGGAATTTCGCTCAATACCACGAAAACTCATTCGCGCAACGTGTATCAAAAAGTGGGTGTGCATACACGCCAAGAATTGCTCGATGTCATCGAAAGAAAACGTCAAGAAGCTCGCTAATTACATCGTCTGATTGAGACCTGAAGCATATTTGTTTCTGCTTTGTAAAATCCGAGCAAAGCGCCTCTGGTAGAATGCGCGTCATGTTTGAAACGATTACACATACCGACCTCGCGATTCTCCACGCGATACACGACACGCTGGCCTCGCCCGCACTCGACGCCGTCTTAGCCACCGTCACCACGCTCGGCGACATGGGCTTCATCTGGTTCGTTGTAGCGCTGACCGCCATCGCCCTCAAGAAGCACCGCGTATTCGGCATCGCCATCATCGTGGCGATCGGCCTCGCATACGTCATCGGCGACCTGGGCCTCAAGCACCTCTTCGAACGCTCGCGCCCGTTTCTCGTCGACCCGACGCTGGCCACCAGCCTGATCGAACTGCCCACAAGCTTCTCGTTCCCCTCGGGCCACACCTCGAGCTCATTCGCAGCCGCCACCGTGCTCTGCCTCACGCCCTTCGCCCACCGCTGGCTCAAACCCCTCGCCGCACTGGGCGCCGTCACCATCGCGTTCTCGCGCCTCTACCTCAGCGTCCACTACCCCTCCGACGTCTGCGCCGGAGCCATCCTGGGTTTCGTCTGCGGCATCATCGCCGTACGCATCGTAGGCACCTTCGCCGCCCGCCACGCCGACGCCAAACGAGAAAAAGCCCTCCAAAAGTAAAGCTAAACAGCGCGGAAGAGCGAAGCGAATTCCGCCGCGCAAAGCGCGCACCAAAAAAGCCCGAGACGCTTAACGGTGCCTCGGGCTCTACCGTTGTCGTAACCCGCGGGCAAGCGAAGCAATGCCCGCCGCGCAAAGCGCGAATCAGCCATTGAGACACTTGGTGGCGCCCCGAGCCCCACCGTCGCCGCAAGCCGTGGAAGAGCGAAGCGAATTCCGCCCGGTGGGCGATGAAG
>CAUWMI010000176.1:0-5104 GCA_963559755.1 uncultured Slackia sp.
AGTGCCAAGTGCCAAGTGCCAAGTGCCAAGTGCCAAGTGCCAAGTGCCAAGTGCCGCGTCTCCTCTGGGATGTGTGCCGAGGCGAGCGAGCGATTAACGCCAGGAACGGAGCTGTTATGGAATCGTTTTGGCAAAGCGCGCGAGATGCTCAAAGGGGCAGCGGGCAAGGCCGTCGGCGTTGCGGGCATCGCTGCCGGAGCCGCTGGTTCGGTTGCCCACGGCGCCGCCGCAAAGGTCAAAGATGCCGCAGCAGCGCGCGATGAGGAAAAGGCCCGCCGTGAGGCGAGGCGCGTGGTTTTGGAGGGCGCGGGCGTGCGTTTGACGCCCAAGAAGTTCTTCGAGAACTGGAATCAGCACGCATTTGTCGCCCAGTCGGGCGCTTCGACGGCAAGCGTGTCCACTGATGCTTTCGGTTTGCAATCGCAACCGCAAGGGCACGGAGCAGCATCCTCTGCGGGCTATCTCGCATATCCAGGCTGCTATGTGGTGCTCACATTTGGCAAGGGGGTCAAGCAGGACGATTACGGCAAGTTCCGCGACGTATACGTGGGCGCATCCTCCAATATGGGCGTCGCCATTCGCGCGGATTTCATAGGCCTGGGCGATCCGGACGTGTATGCCGACGTGAAATACCAGCAGGATGTTCGCGTGCTGGTGTTCCCCTGTGCCGAAGAAAACCTCGATCAGCTCCGCCAATCGCTCATCGTCGCGCTCGACGCCGACGCGTCATACAACCGCACGAGGGGATAGGCTCAACGCCGGCAAAGGTGCCGAAAGGCGCCTCGACTCATGCGGCCGTATGAGAAAGCAGGCTCGGCTTATGCTTGCGGCGCTCCTTTCGCGCCTGCCTCTTTCGATTACGATTCGCGCCTGCCGCAAGGCTCGAATTCGACTGTGGCGGAGCCGACCGTTGCCGCTCGGATTGTCCAAAGGTCCTGCCGCTCGAACCCGACCATGGCGGAATCAGCCAGCCTGTAAAGGCTACGGCTTGCACCTGCCGCAAGGATCGAACCCCTGATTGATGAGGTCTTGGCGGCTGCCCTCGTAATTCTGTCGGTTGTCGGGTTCGGTCTCTTCAACCGAAGGACAGGCGGGGTAGTGGAACTTCATCGTGTTGGTATTGAGCACGTATGTGCCCTGCGTATCGCGAGCGGATCCATCGGAGTCGCTCGCGCCTGCGCCTTCTGATGCATCGGGTTGGACGCCAGCCGCACCCGAGGCGCTGTCTCCATCATTGCCGCCGCTTCCGGCTTCCTTCTCGCTTGCCGTCGAACCCCAGGCATCGTGGTCGTAGCGCGGATCGGCTTCGGGGGCGTCTGAAATCGACCCATCGGAATCGATTGCGCCCACGAAGCGCTCCACCTGCGGCACCTCGCTCGACGCATGGCTGGAGCCATCCGTGTAGTCGATGGACACGCCGGGCTCAACGTTGTACACGAACACGTTGAAATTCACGGCCGCCCCTCCGTCGTCGAGCGATTGCGCCTCCATCTGCACGCCCCGCGCCACAAGCTCGTCGCCTTCGAACCACGGGGTCACGCGGTACAGCACCTCGCCTCCCGTTTCGTTCACATAGTCGGCGACCATGTTCTCGTAAGGCAGCATGCCTGCCGCGTTCATTTCGCGCGTGCCGGTGATAAGGTTGCGTTCGTTGGCGTCTTCGCCGGCCAGCTGCCAGCCAATCAGATGGCTGCGGTTGTAGAGGGCCTTCTCGTCCACGAAGTCATAGAACTTTTGGTTCCATCCGCTGGGATGCACGGCGGATATGTCGCCGCGCTCGCCAGTAGGCATGGTGTTGGAATCTATGACGGCGTAGGCGGTGCCGCATCGACCCAGGTCGTCGAGCGTGCTATAGCGCTCGATGACCTGACCGTGCTCTACGGTGTCTTGCGCCTGGGCCACTTCCCCATCGGTGAAACCGGGCTGCCCGTCGTTGACCTCCAAACACAGCGTGCCGTCGTATTCGGGCAAATCCTCAACAACTACAGCGGCCTCGCCCGTCGGGGGCGTAGGTTCGGGCTCGCTGGCGGAGGAGCATCCTGCAAGTGCAAGGCAAAGCGCAAGTGCCGCCATAAAGGCAAGCGAAATGCGGCGGATAATAGAGCTGTTTTCCGTCAAGGGGAAAGTCATCTGACGACTAGGGTGCATGGGGTCCTTCCATGTCGAGGGGGGGGTGGTGCAAGGGGTGGCGCACAACGCCGGGGTTGCGCTGGGCTTCTCCATGCCGGAGGGGCGCGCAATGCTGGGCGAATCTATTCGCGTCGAACGGTCCGGTTTGAAAAACGATGGGTTATGCGAGTGCCAGCAAGTCGGCCGGCGATTCCGCCCATGCATCGGGTCTTGCGGCCTCGAGCCGCTCGCGAGGCTGATATCCCCAGGTCACTGCTACTGCGAAAGCTCCGGCGCGTTGGGCTGCCTCCACATCGGTGTGAGAATCGCCCACATATGCCACGCGTTCGATAGACACTGCAAGCTCTGCCGCAACGCGCAAGAGCCCCGTGGGGTCGGGCTTGCGCGGCACGGGGCCTTCGCCCATCGCCATATCCATTACGTCGGCGAAATAGTGATTGGTCATAAGCTTGGTGCCGGCATCGTATTTATTGGAGAGCACCGCAAGCTTCTTGCCCTGTGCTTTGAGCGTATGCAATACGTCCATCATGCCGGCGTATACCTGCGTTTTCACGTCGCCGCGTTCGTCGTAGAGCGCTTTCCAGTGGGCGATGCACGCGTCGGCTGCCTCTTTCTCGAGCCCCTGGGGCATGGCCTGCGTGATGAGCGAGCGCAGGCCGTTGCCCACCATTCGCAGGATTTCATCGGAGGTGTGCGTGGGATAGCCAAAGTGCTCCATGGTGTCGTTGGTCACATCCACCAGGTCGGGCAGCGTATCCAAGAGAGTGCCATCCATGTCAAACACGAATGCGTCGATCTGCGGGTTCATGGGATTCCTCCTTATGCGCCTTTGCCCGTGCTCCTTGGGCGGGGCCGGGCGCTGGGTGTTTGGTTGGGGTCAATCATACCAGGGGAGTGTATCCATCTTGTTGGGCGGATGTGTTGCGTGTGTTTGGGTTGGGCGCGGCGGGCAAGGCGTTTGCGCCGGTTCCTGCTTGCTGCACGATGCATACTTGTGTCGCAATTGCATTACGCGTTTCTTTCTCTGGAAGGGCGCACTACCGCGGTACGCCCTTTTTGCGCTTTGGGCGAGGAATGTATTGGCGGCGGGCGGGAGCTATGCGAAGATTCGCACTATCATGTTACCAATGCTCCTACGCTTCCAATATGAAAGGGGATCCATGGAAATCTACGTTACCAAGGATTATCAGGAAATGAGCGAGGCTGCGGCCGATATCATCGCCGACCTGGTTGCGGAAAAGCCCGGTTGCGTGCTGGGTCTGGCCACCGGTTCTACGCCCGAGGGTCTGTATGCTGAGCTCGTGCGTCGTTTCGAGGAAGGCGAGCTCGATTTTTCTCGCGTGGCCACCTTCAACCTGGACGAATATCGCGGTCTTGATCCGCAGCACGAGCAGAGCTACCGCTATTTCATGCAGAAGCATCTGTTCGATCATGTAAACGTGCGTCCCGAGAATACGCATGTGCCCAACGGCGCCAACCCCGACGCCGATGCCGCCTGCGAGGCGTACGAGGCATCTATCCTGCTGGCCGGCGGCATCGACCTTCAGCTTTTGGGCCTGGGTCACAACGGCCACATCGGCTTCAATGAGCCTGCTGACGAATTCACCAAGGAAACCAACTGCGTCGATTTGACGGAGAGCACCATTCAGGCCAACAGCCGCCTGTTCAACTCCGCGGACGAGGTGCCCCGCCAGGCGTACACCATGGGCATTGGCACCATCATGGCCGCCAAGCAGATTCTGCTTGTGGTGTCTGGTGAAGACAAGGCCGATATTGTGCGCGAGGTTTTCTTCGGGCCGGTGACGCCCAAGGTCCCTGCTTCTATCCTGCAGTTCCACCCCAACGCTATCGCGGTGGTAGACGAGGCTGCGTTCTCCAAGTGCGGCGACGTTGCCCAGGTGGCGGAGGATTGCGGCTGCGGCCATCATCATGGCGACGACGAAGAATGCTGTGGTGGCGCTCATGAGCACGGCGACGAGGATTGCCGCCGTCATCATCACGGCAATCCGCCTGCGGAGGGCGAGTGCTGCGGTAAGCACCACAACGAGTAGTTCCACGGAGGGCGGCGCAAGGCGTCGCCCTTTTTATGCCGCAGGATTGTTGAGGCAGGGCCTCAAGACGCGACCGTGAAACCAAGCTTGATTGCATGAAGCGGCGATTTGCTGCAGTTTTCGCGAGGTGCCCCGAGTACACCGCCGTCAGGCTTAGCGTTTCCCCAGGTCACAGCGTCGCACGAATTGGGCTACTCGAAGGGGTATCCGAAAACTGCAACAAATCGCCGTTTGTTGCAACATGGGGGCGTTTCTCGTAATGTGGGGGCGCTTCTTGCGGCGAGGAAGCGGTTTTTTGCAACATAAAAGCGCTACTCGGTATCGTTGACCCGCGCTGCGGCGCATATGTAGAAGAATCGGGAGGGATGCTATGATCATTGCTGATGTTCAGGCGTTTGATGGGCGTGAGTTTGCATCGCGCGACATCATTTTGAAAGATGGAAAGATTTCCGCGCTGCTTTCGCGCGGCACGGCGGACATCCTTGACGAGGAGGATTTTGGCGAGACGCTCGATGGCTGGGGCTGCTACGCAATCCCCGGCTTGATCGACATCCATTCCCACGGCGCGGTGGGTCACGATTTTTGCGATGGCTCAGTCGAGTCGATCGAGGCCATCTGCCGCTACGAGGCATCGCGCGGCGTAACATCGTGGTGCGGCACCACCATGACGTATCCTGAGGAAAAACTCGAGGGCATCATGCGCACCGCCGCCGAATACGTTGCTCCCGCTAACGCCGCCGCGCTTGTGGGAATCAACATGGAAGGCCCCTTCATCAGCCCAAATAAAGTGGGGGCGCAAAATCCGGCGTATGTGCAGGCGTGCGATGCGGGCATGTTCCGACGCCTGCAGGAGGCGTCGGGCGGGCTTATCAAGCTGGTGGATATTGCCCCCGAAGAACCTGGAGCGTTGGAGTTTGTCGACG
>CAUWMI010000177.1:0-5104 GCA_963559755.1 uncultured Slackia sp.
ACGTTTCGCCACTGTCCAGGGCGTATGCGTTGAAAAACGAATCGATAGGGGTCACGGCATTGACATGTCGGATTACGCCGTTCGTCTGTGTGTGGAGTCTTGCAGGGCAACAGACATATTTGCGGAAATGAAAAAGTGCTCAATTATTTTCGGTTTTCTGTTTTTTCATGCGCGTGTTTTGGGAGAAAACGCGTCTCAGTATCGCATTGGACGGGAATTTCAAGCCTTTGAGCTTGTTTTGACGTAAGTTTCCTCTGTCTAACAGCAGAAAACCGAAAATAATTGATCCAATTTGAAAAACAGCGTGTACCACGAATGAAAACGAGCGGGCGAGAAGAGGAGCTGAGACAATGGGCGCATGCAAAACAGGGGGTACGGCACTGGCACATCGTTTTGTTCCGAGGGTGCTCATGGCACTGTGCGCTGCGGCTGCTTTGGTGTTGCTCTGCCTCCTTACTGGCTGCTCTTCAACGGGGTCTGGTCAAACGGGGTCCGGTAACGACCCCTCCGCCGGTGTTGCAGTTCAGCAAATAAGCCCCGAGGATGCGCAGAATATGATCAATTCCCAGTCCGTGACCATCGTGGACGTGCGTACGCAGGAGGAGTTCGATGCGGAGCACCTCTACAACGCCGCGCTCCTCACACTTGACACCATCGATGAAAATACGGCATCCCAGGCCATCCCATCCAAAGACTCCACGGTGCTCGTGTATTGCCGGACGGGCGTGCGCTCCGCCGAGGCGGCACAGAAGTTGATTGACCTGGGCTACACGCAGGTCTTCGACATGCAGGGAGGCATCACGGCCTGGCCCTATGACAAATGCGTTGCCGAGCATGCCCATGAAGGTACAAAGGAATTCGACGACATGCCTGTGGGTGTGAAGGTGGTGTGCGGCAAAACGCGCGCCCTTCCCGACGCAGAAGGCGAGGAATAGGACGAAAATCCCAAGGCACCGCACGGGCGCTTCTCGGGTGACGACTTAGCAACGGGAGCGTTACAGCGCGGCCCCAATCCTGCCCCGCTTTGTGACTGCTTGCGCTCGCACTCGCGTGTGGGGCTCTGCAACAGGTATAATCAGGCAGTTATTGGTTCCGTGATGCATTCGCTCGGCTTGCCCGCTTGCGATGCGGATAGCGAGGAGCGCTTTGAAGCCCAGCATTCGCAACATACTGATCGGCGTGGTCATCGTCATCGTGCTCATGTTTATCATCATGCGCGGCGACCAGCTGGTGGAGCTCGCCGAAACCGTGCAGCGCGGCTCCATCGTGCCGCTTATCCTGGCCGTCCTGACCCAGCTGGGCAAGTATTATGCGCAGAGCTGGGCGTACCACTTCTCGTTCGCCGCGGTAGGCGAGAAGATGAGCCCGCGCGACACGCTGCCGCTCGTGTTCGGCACGTTCTTCATGAATACCGTTGCGCCCTCGCTCAACATGGCCGGCGCCACGCTGGTGGTAGATGACGCGCGCCGTCGCGGCATCCCGGGCGGCAAGGCCACGTCGGCCGCGCTGCTCATGCAGATGACCATCGAATCCGGATTCATGACCATCATGATTGTGGGCTTCATCCTGCTGGAACTCACGGGCAACCTGAGCCCGGCATGGTTCCTGCTGGGACTTGTGGTGGTGTTTTTGGTGGCGTTCATGGGCGGCATCATGGTGGTGGGTCGCAAGAGCCCGTCTACGCTCGTGAACCTGCTGCATCCGATAGAGCGTCTGGTGAACAAGGTGCTCGTGCGCTTCAAGAAGAAGGAGCTGCGTCCCTGGGCCGAGACGGCGGTGGCGTCATTCGGCGAGGCGGCCGGCATCATCGCGCACAATCCTAAGACTGCCGCGAAGGCGTTCGGCTGCTCGATCGTTGCGAGCACGTGCGAGCTGGCTGCATTCTGTTTGTGCGGCGTGGCGTTTGGCATCCATGGCGCTGAGGCTCTGATTTGCGGTTACGTAGTGGCGACGCTCTTCGCCATGATCTCCATCACGCCGCAGGGCGTGGGTGTCGTGGAGGCGGCCGTGGTGGTGCTGTTCAACGCGTATCACGTGAATTCGGCGGCAGGCATGGCGGCGGTGCTGGTGTATCGCGGCATCGTGTTCTGGATGCCGTTCTTGATCGGTGCGGTGCTCATCCAGCGCACCAAAACGTTCCGCGGCGGCGACAAGACCGAGATGAAGGCGCGCAAACGTATCGCCGGACGCGGGCGCCCGGAGGAGCTGCCGGCGGCTGCGGGCGATGATTCCGACTCTCAGGATCCCGCATCCTCCCGCTCAACTCTTTCTGAAGATTCAAAGTAAGGTGTAAGTTCGCCAAGGTTCGTGCTACTATTATCGAACAGACGTTTGATAGAAAGGTGGCACGGCGCAGTGCAGCGGCAAGCGCGAACCATATTGGGAATCGATCCGGGCTTGGCTAACACGGGCTGGGGCGTCATCGAACAGCGCGGGTCGCGCCTCATGTGCGTGGCGTATGGGTGCATTTCCACTACCAAAGACATGTCGCTGGCGCAGCGTTTGCTGAAGCTACACGATCAGATGGCGCTTGTGGTGAAACGCTACGGGCCTACGTGCTTGGGAATCGAGACGGTTCTGTTCGGCCTGAACGCGCCCAGCGCATTTGCCACGGGGCAGGCGCGCGGGGCGGTACTGGTCGCCTGCGCCGAAGGCGGCCTTGATGTGGGCGAGTTCGCGCCGGCAGCCATCAAGCTTGCGGTAGTGGGCGAGGGCAATGCGGAGAAAGCCCAGGTCCAGTACATGGTCAAACAGATTCTGGGGCTAGATGAGGTGCCGCACCCCGATCACGCCGCCGATGCGCTCGCCGCCGCCATCTGCTACGTGACGCACGGATAGGATTTCGCATGATTGCTTTTTTGAAAGGAACGATGGCTGGTCGCACCGCCACGCATGCCTTCATTGAGGTGAACGGCATCGGCTACCAGGTGGGCATGCCGGCATCCGACATCGCCAAGCTGCCCGAGCGCGGCGGAGCGGTGAGCGTGTTCACCTACCTCGCCGTGCGCGAGGATGCCATTGCACTCTACGGATTTCTCGACCAGGGGGAGAAAGCCCTGTTCGAGCGCCTGATTACGGTGTCGGGCGTCGGGCCCAAGGTGGCGCTTGCCGCACTTTCGTCGTTCTCGCCGCAGGAGCTCATCGCGGCCATCCAATCGCAGGACGTCAAGGCGGTGTCCACAATTCCCGGCGTGGGCAAAAAGACTGCTCAGCGCATGATTCTCGAGCTCAAGGGTAGTTTGGAAGCGCAGGCGGAGGATACTCTGTTCACCCAGCAGGCCGCTGCTGCTGCGGAGCGTCTCAAGGGTGCGCGTGACGCGCTGCTCGCCATGGGCTTCTCGTCTGCGGAGGCCGATTTGGCTCTCAAAGACGCGCCCGAATCGGCCTCCTCCGAAGGCGCGCTGCTACAATATGCTCTCAAGAGATTGGGCTCGGCCGGCCTCTAGGCCAGCTGGGGGAATTGCTCAATGGGTTGCTGCGAACAGAATTAACCAGGGAGTTTTATGGTGCAGGACGGAATACAACTGGAAGGCGTGATGTTCGAGGCGGGAAGCTCCCCGTCGCGCTCGTCGGCGCCCGTGCGCGCGGTTACGCCTGAGCTCACCGAGGACGACCTTGCCCTCGATCGCTCGCTGCGACCCAAGCATCTGGACGATTACCTGGGGCAAACACGCGTGAAAGAGAGCCTGGCCATCCTGATTCAGGCGGCGAGGCAGCGCGGCGAATGCATGGATCACGTGCTGTTCAGCGGCCCTCCCGGCCTGGGCAAAACCACACTTGCTACGGTGGTGGCCAACGAGCTGGGCGCCAATATTCGCACCACGAGCGGCCCCGCCATCGCGCGTCCGGGCGATCTGGCGGCGATCCTTTCCAACCTCGATGATGGCGATGTCCTGTTCATCGACGAGATCCACCGTCTCAACCGTCAGGTTGAGGAGGTTCTCTACCCTGCGCTCGAGGATTACGTGCTGGATATCATTGTGGGCAAGGGGCCTGCGGCGCGCAGCATCCGGCTCGATCTGCCGCGTTTCACGCTCGTGGGCGCCACGACGCGAACGGGCCTGCTCACCGGTCCTCTACGCGATCGCTTCGGCATCGTGTTCAGGCTCGACTACTACACGCCCGAGGAGCTCGCCGATATCGTGAAGCGCTCCGCCGGCATCTTGGACGTAGCGGTGGATGAAGAGGGCGCGCTGGAGATCGCCCGCCGCAGCCGTGGCACGCCGCGTTTGGCGAACCGCCTGCTCAAGCGCGTGCGCGACTGGGCGCAGGTGCGTGGCACGGGCGACATCGATGAGGATACCGCAGCTCAGGCGCTGAGCTTCTTCGAAGTTGACGCGCTTGGCCTCGATGCGCTGGACAACAAGATACTCGAGCTTCTGTGCGTGTCGTTCGGCGGTCGACCGGTGGGGCTCTCCACGCTCGCATCGGCGCTTTCCGAGGATCCTGACACGGTGGAAGATGTGTACGAGCCCTATCTGATTCAGCAGGGTCTCATCATGCGCACGCCTAAAGGCCGCCAGGCGACGGAGCGTGCGTTCGAGCACCTGGGCATCAAGCACGAATAGGGGATTGACATGCTTCAGCAAGATTATCTGATGCGTTTGATCATGCAGTTCGTGCGAGGGCTGCGCCGCAGCTTGGAGCGCGGCATGGTCGATCCCGCTGAAGCGGCGGAATCGGTGGAGGATGCCATCTCGCAGGCACTCGATATGGATGCCGGCGTTGTCCTGGGGCTCAACCCTGAAAGCTTCGCCTCCATCCTCTCCGTTTCGGGCACCGATCCGCGTGTGGCGGAGTATCTGGTGCGCGGGCTTTTGCTTGAAGCGCACTATCTTGACCAGGCGGGCAGGAGCGCCGTGGCCGAGCTGCGCCGCGGGCAGGCGCACGCGCTCGCCCAAACGTTCGGCGTGGATTGCCCCGAGGGCGACGGCGTGCTCACCGAAAAAGATCTCGACCAGATGGAGCAAGAGCTGGAAGCGTAATTTTAACCCTCTTTAGAATTCCTCACGACTAACCCTTCGGCGGCGTATTACATCCTTTTACCGAAACCTCTTGTATTTTTTGTGACGAATGTTTGACGATGACTGTGTATGGTTCCTCC
>CAUWMI010000178.1:0-5099 GCA_963559755.1 uncultured Slackia sp.
TCATCGAACCTCACAGGGTCAATTAAATCAAGAATACGAACAGCGATGACCTCGACCCCGTTTACCTGCGTCATCCTTCGACGACGGTCCATTTTAAGGAACAAGCGCCACCCTCCATCGGGAATAAAGTCCACGACCTCAAGTCCGATTCTGTACCGCGGCCACACCACATCCGCCCAACGGTCGCCATCTTTTGTCGATACCCATTTATTCAGCACTGCCCCGTCAAATCCCATGCCTCCGACGCGCGAAGGCGCGGAAAGCAGGAGAGCCATTGCGGTCTGTGCGGGAGATGCCGATCCCGCACAGGCATATGACAGCACCTTGCGCGCCGGTTTCACACCGTGCAATCCCGGCATCGCCTTGACGAGTCGCAACGCTTGCCGCGGCGTAGCCAGGGGTTTTCCTCTCCCCAGGCACTCGCCGCCATCCTGCTCGAGCGCGTAATACCCCAGAAGCTCGTACGCCTTCAACGCCAAATCGATTTCGGGCACCTGCGCGCCCATCTGGGCAAAGCACAGCTCGGGTGACGCCACGAATACGCGCTCGGAGAACTGGACCACGGAGGATTCGGGCAAATCAAGCGAAACCCCATGCTTTGCGACACCCGCCTGGCATCGCTGATGCGTTCGCTCCTTGACCATGACATGCACCGGCGCCTCAAGCGCATCCTGAAAGCCATCCTCGGCGAGCGCCTCAAACACGCGTATCGCCGAAAATTCCTCGAGCGACCCCGATCGCGGCAGCTTCGATACGTTGATTCCCCTTTGGGCGCAGACGCGATAAAACTCAAACGCCGATACATGGCTTAGACAAACCGGCATAACCGCCCCTTCCCACCGATTGGCACGACAAACAAAGCGCCTCGATGCGAAAAGGCAGCTCATGTCGTGTCATTGTGGGCCAGCCACCGCCGCACCCGTTTGCCCACAGCCACCACAAACAAATAGTTGGCTGTGGACGGTGCGGTCGGCGGTGACCGAAGCCCACGGCGGTAGTGGCATTCGGCAACAGAGATGCACGGGGCAATGGCATCCGGCAGCGGCAGAGGCGCACGGTGACAATGCGACGATGAGCACGCACCTATGCGGGCATGACCAGGGTGAATACCGTGCGACCCGACTCGCTCGACGCCATCAGATCGCCGCCGTGGGCGCGCGCAATCTCGCGAGCGATAGCAAGCCCCAAGCCCGCGCCCCCCGCCTGAGTCCCACGAGAGGCATCCTCGCGGTAGAACTTTTCGAAAATCGATTGCAAATGCGCGGGGCTTATCTCGCGCCCCTGGTTTTCGACTTCAATCGTCAAAACACGAGCGGATGCAGAATCCGACGCACCCCGCGATTCGCTCGCCCCCTCAAGAACAGCACCCAATTCGCCTGTTGCCCCACGAGCTGCGCCGCCTTCGCTCACGCGCGCACGCACCTGCACCGTCGAGCCCTCATCGGCATAGCTCACGGCGTTCTTCAGCAGGTTGTTCAGCACACGCGATACCTTGCCGGGGTCGGCGAAAACGAACAGCGAGACCGGCGCATTGACGTCGATGGATATACCGCGCGCTTCGGCCGTAGGGAAGAATTCATCCGCCACCTGGCGGCACAGCATGCCCGCGTCGAACCGCTCCCTCTCGATGGGAATCGATTGCAGGTTATACCGCGTGATTTCGAAAAATTCCTCAAGCATGCCCTCAAGCCGTTGCGCACGATCCAACGCGATACCCGCGTAGCGAGCGCGCTGCTCAATAGGCATATCGGGCGATTCCTGCAGCATGGTGAGGTAGCCCACTACCGAAGTGAGAGGTGTGCGAATGTCGTGCGCAAGATAGGCGACGAGTTCGTTTTTGCGTTGCTCGGCAGCACGGGCAGCAAGCTCATTGGACTCGTTCTCGCGCCGGATGGCCTCTAGCGCACGCGACGTGGGCTCAAGCTCGCGCGGCAAGTCAGGCTGGACGTCGCGTTTGAGCATCACGCTCTCCATCGCACCGAACAGCGTGTCGAACGCATCCAGGGAACGCTGCAGCAGCGCCCACATGATAATCACGACGCCTATGAGAAACGCGGCAACGGCGAGGGGGATTTTGAACGATTTCACAACGTTGTACACGGTCATATCGCGATACTCATAATGCCCGTCAAGATAATAGACGTCGTAGTACCCGCCGAGGCCGTTGAGGACGGTGGTCTCCTCGGTCATGCCGTAGTAGCTCATCGCCTCCTGGAAAAGACGCTCGAACGCCTCGCTATCGGTTCGTTGGAGATTCCCCACCGCCTTTTCTATGGCGGCATGCGCATCAGCGGTCACGTCATAGAACATGTAAAACGTGCCCTCTGACGGCACCCGAATCTCCGACCCGGCGTTCACCGGATGGCTCTCGCGTATGTCGTCCGCCAGCGCAAGGGCTTCCTTCGACGCTCCTTCGCGCGGGCTTCCCTCGCCCTCGCTCGAGCCATACAAATCAGTCATATAGTCGATGAGCGTGTCAGCCTTGGTGGATTGCACGGCCGCCTGGAATGCGGCCCAATCCTCCGTGCCTGCGTTTTCGGCGTCAACGATACGCCATGGCGCGAACTGATCGGCAACCACCTCGGCTATTCGCGGCACCATAATCGCATTGAAGGCAAGCGCGAACAGGCAAAACGCCACAGTCCAAACGCCCAGCAGCGCGAACATGCGCCCCAAAAGCTTACGCCGCAGAAGGCGCTCTTGCTCCCTGCGGTAAGTGGAACGAAACCCTGCAGAAGCGACAGGCGCGCCGCATTCGTAACCCATACCGGACATGCGATCCGCACTGGATCCGCAGTCCACATCGGACATGCAGCCTCCATCGAACTCGCGATTCAAGTCAGGCACATTCGCCGTTCCGCTCATGGCGTTCCTTTCTCGCCGCGCCAGCAATTCGAACATTCCCCGCCTAGCGGCGTTCATTGGCCGCCTTCGCTATGCGGTAGCCCATGCCCCACACCGTCTCCACGTAGAGGGTGGACGCATCGACCTCCGCGAGCTTCTTACGCAGATGACGCACGTGCACCATGACGGTGTTCATGCCAGCGGGATCGGCCGGCTCGCCCCACGCCTTCTCGTAAAGCTCGCCGGTGGATACCGGAGAACCGCCTGCCCTTAGCAGCGCTTCAAGCAGGGAAAACTCTTTCGGCGTGAGCGAAAGCGGAACGTCCAGCAGCCACGCTTCATGCGAATCGGGACACAGCTCGATGCCGCGCATGCTCAGCCGTCCATCATCGTTCGAAGCTTGCTCCGCCCTGCTGAATCGACGCAGGCACGCCCGCACGCGCATCACCAGCTCGCGCGGCTTAAACGGTTTGGTCACATAGTCATCCGCGCCCAGCGCGAATCCGAGCACCTTGTCCACTTCCTCGTCTTTGGCGGAAAGGAAGATGAGGGGAATATCGGAGAACTCACGAATGCGTCGTCCCAGCTCAAAGCCGTCCATGCCCGGCATCATGATGTCCAGGATGGCGCAATCCACCTGGCCGCCGCGCACCAAGGCAAGCGCGTCTTGGGCACAGTAGGCCGCCTGGGCATTAAAACCCTCACGTTCAAGCAAGCTGGCAACCAGATCGGCAATCTCGCGCTCGTCATCGCACACCACGACGTTGCGGCGCAGCTGCTGCGGTACCTGGGCGGATTGTATGCCGGAGGTGTATGTCGTCTGCTCATCCATGGCGTCATCCTACCATGGCATTCGCCACGGTCCTTCTTTCTTAAGGAAGGCTTAAAGCGTGGCACCGAATCGTCACGACTCCTTGTGGGACTTTTAAACGGCGCGACACGTAATCTTGGGACAACCCGGAGAAAGGATTTCCCATGACTGCACGCGACAACCGCCTCTCGCCCACGCCCCATTTTGAGGATGACGCATTTCCGTCGCCCCGACCTTTTTCGAGCAATCATTCATGCACGATGCGCTCAACGGATGCACAGTCGCCCACCCCGAGAACCGCACGCCCCATGCCCAAAACTTCCTACGCTCGCACGGTTCTTCACAGGCGTCGTTTGTTCTCCCGCAGGCGACGCAGCGTCGATATCATCGTGGCGATTGCCATCGTAGCCGCGTTGGCGGCAGTGGCTTCATGCGCGTTCTTCACGTGGAAGCAGGCAGAGGTTTACGCAGCAAGCCAGCAAAGCGGCCCTCTGAACTCAAGCAATGTATCCGACAGTGGCACGAGTACGCCGAAGAGCGAATGGCGTCAGGGCGAAGTGCCTATGCTGTTCCAAACCGACCTCACGTGGGGCAGCAGCCCCTATGCTGGCTCGGACATCGCAACGGCAGGATGCGGGCCGACCTGTCTGAGCATGGTTTATGTCGCACTCACGGGTAAAACGGACTTGGGGCCTGCGGAAATGGCGTCATTTTCTGAGCGGAACGGCTTTGTGCAAGACGGCATGACCGCATGGGCGCTTATGACCGACGGCGCGGCTCAGCTGGGCATCTCCGCCGAAGAGTTGTCGGCAAGCGAAGGCACGCTTCTTGCGGCCCTTGAAGAAGGCAAGCCCGTGATAGCCTCCATGCTGCCGGGCGATTTCACCACCGAAGGTCACTTCATAGTCATCGTCAGCGTCGATTCGTCAGGCAAGCTCGTGGTGCGCGACCCCAATAGCGCCGAACGCAGCGCGCAAGCATGGGATGCGCAAACCATACTCGCCCAATGCGCAAACCTTTGGGCGTATTCGGTGGGGGCAAACTCGCCGCAACAATAGTCAGCATGCAAAAAAGGAGCCGCCCAATATAGACGGCCCCTTGTCAGTTCGTTTTCCGCATCGCTCGGTAAGGAATGCATCAAAAGGAGGGTTTATCCGATATCAGCACGCTGCCTCAACTCGTGGCAGGTTCCGCACTGGAACACACCCTTGTGATGGCACTGGGCGCACCAATCCATGGCGTCTTCCTGGATATTCTCCGAGTGAATCTTGTGGCAATCGGTGCACGTAGGCGGATAAGCATCGTGCTGTTCGTTGCTCGGACGCACATGCGGGTTTTGAACTTTGCCCTTCTCGTCCTTGAACTCGGTATTGTCCTCTGTCAGCTTGGCCATCTCTTCCATGGTTCCGTGGCATTCGGGGTCATGGCAGGATTCCGCATCGAC
>CAUWMI010000179.1:0-5034 GCA_963559755.1 uncultured Slackia sp.
TTCAATTCGCATTCCCAGATGACGTGAACGTGCCAGCCATCGGCACGCAGCGCCTCCAGATTGCGCGCATCGCGCTCCACGTTGCGTTTGAATTTGGGAATCCAATATTCTTGGTTGGATTTGGGCATGGAGGGGTTGCAGTGCGGGCAGCGATGCCAAAAGCAGCCGTTGATCATGATGCATACACGCTTTCCCGGCCAGGCTACATCGGGCTTCCCCGGAGCCTTCCACTGCAGGCGGTAGCCGTCGAGGCCCGCTTCGCGAAGCCTCTGGCGCACGATGAGTTCGGGTTTGGTGTCTTTGCCCTTGTTGCCGCGCATGCTGTTGCGCACCGCTTGGGGAATGGCGGCAAGAGGTCGAGGCGAGGTGGCGAGCAGCGCTCGGGTCGATTTGCTGAAGCTTAGGGTCAGAGGTCGGTTTTCCCTGCGCGCGGCGGTATGCCACGGGCCTCGTCGCCCTGACGTGCGAATGCGACGGGGCAGGGGAGCATCTCCGGGGGCGGCATCCCTCTTCGCCAGGCGTTGGGCGCATGCGCGGCATAGTGCTCGGGTTTTGGTGGGGTCGAAGCGACGCGCCCGCCAGGATGTCGGCCCGACGGAGGACGAGTCGTTATGCTTGCGCGCCACGAGCGCCTCTTATATATGAGATGATGAATGAGATGCCCGCGACGGTAAGGGCGAACCCTAGGCCCGTATAGAAGAAGGCGATGAACCACTCGGGCAACACGCCGCTCAGGCGCAACGCGATGCCGCCGCCCATCATGATGGCCATGATGATGTAGCCCTTGCGGTCGAAGAAATGCCAGATGTGCTTGCGGTCTTCCTCGAATCCGCGGATGCGCTCCGCATGCTTGCGCACGAGCTTTTGGAACACGAACACATGAAATAGGACGAAAACCACCAGCGTGAGCGCGAGCACCCACCATACGAGATGGTCGTGCGTGATTACGCCTATCCCGATGTTGGCGATGTTGCCGCCCGCCACAATCCAAACGATGCCGGCAACAAGAAGGAGTTTTTCAGTCGAGATTTTCATGGGCGCGATTATACGTCCGAAGCAAGCCCGCTTCAGGGAGGGGCTGCGCAATCGAGCGATTATGCGCAAAACGCGCGAAATTCATCCAGGCCCCTTGATCATGTTGGGCCCGCCCGCAAGCGCAAGGGCCTGACGCCAAAGAGGCTATTTCTTGGCGGCGCTCCGCCCCTGGGCGGCCTCTTTCTCGGCGGACAGTTTCGCGGGTTTGTCTAGCTAACGCGAGGCGAGGACGGTCATGCCCGCCGCTTCCTTCGCCCGCTCACCGAGCATGAGCGCACGGATATGCGCGCGACGCACTTTGCCCGCCTAAAGCGTCGCGTCGTGCTGATAATATGCCCTTCGTTTAAGGTTTCGACCGATAGGGCGCTTGTGCCCTGAGTATGGGGGCTGTGCGATGCGGGCTTATCACCGCGCTCGCGCTATGCATGCCGCAAAAGAACAGGAGTGAAATATGGCGAGGGAACTCAAGTCCATGGACGGAAACAACGCCGCCGCGTATGTTTCTTATGCGTTCACCGAGGTCGCTGGCATCTATCCGATTACGCCGTCGAGCCCGATGGCCGATTTCGTCGACCAGTGGGCTGCCAATGGCAAGAAGAACATCTTCGGCACCACGGTCAAGGTGTGCGAGATGCAGTCCGAAGGCGGCGCTGCCGGCACGGTGCACGGCTCGCTCGCGGCAGGTGCCCTCACCACCACCTATACCGCGTCCCAGGGCCTGCTGCTCATGATTCCCAACATGTATAAGATTGCGGCCGAGATGCTTCCCGCCGTTTTCCACGTGAGTGCCCGTACGGTTGCAACGCACGCGCTGAGCATTTTCGGCGACCACTCTGACGTTATGGCATGCCGTCAGACCGGCTTCGCAATGCTCGCCGAAACCAACGTCCAGGAAATCATGGACCTTTCCGCCGTCGCCCACCTCGCCGCCATCAAGGGCGGGGTGCCGTTCATCAACTTCTTCGACGGCTTCCGCACCTCCCACGAGGTTCAGAAGATTGCCGTGTGGGATTACGACGATCTGGCCGAGATGTGCGATATGGATGCCGTGAAGGCGTTCCGCGCGCATGCGCTCAACCCCGAGCGTCCGTCTATGCGCGGCAGCCATGAGAACGGCGACATCTTCTTCCAGCACCGCGAGGCGTGCAACACGCACTACGCCGCCCTGCCCGCAGTGGTCGAGGACTACATGCACCAGGTCAACGCCAAGCTCGGCACCAACTACGAGCTCTTCAACTACTATGGCGCGCCCGATGCCGAGCGCGTGATTGTGGCCATGGGCTCCTTCTGCGACGTGGTGGAAGAGGTCGTGGATTACCTCAACGCTCAGGGCGAGAAGGTGGGCCTGGTCAAGGTGCGTCTGTATCGCCCCTTCGTGACCGACAAGTTCGTGGCTGCGCTGCCCAAGACCGTCAAGAAGATTGCCGTCATGGACCGCACCAAGGAGCCCGGTAGCGTGGGCGAGCCCCTGTATATGGATGTCGTCAACGCGCTCGTGCAGGAGGGCGTGGGCGGCCTCAAGGTGTGCGGCGGCCGCTATGGCCTCAGCTCCAAGGACACGCCGCCTTCGTCGGTGTTCGCCATCTACAAAGAGCTCGAGAAGGACGAGCCTGCGCGTGAGTTCACGGTGGGCATCGTGGACGACGTGACGCATCTGTCGCTTCCCGAGGATTCTGTCAGCCCCAACACCGCGGCTGCGGGCACCATCGAGTGCAAGTTCTGGGGTCTGGGCGGCGACGGTACCGTGGGCGCCAACAAGAACTCCATCAAGATCATCGGCGACCACACCGATAAATACGTCCAGGCGTACTTCCAATACGACTCCAAGAAGACCGGCGGCGTTACCGTGAGCCACCTGCGCTTCGGCGACAGCCCCATCAAGAGTGCTTACTACATCAACAAGGCCGATTTCGTTGCGTGCCACAACCCGTCGTACGTGACCAAGGGCTTCCGCATGGTACAAGACGTCAAGCCCGGCGGTGTGTTCATGATCAACTGCCAGTGGACGCCCGAGGAGCTTGAGCATCACCTGGATGCCGAGGCGAAGCGCTACATTGCCGCGAATGATATCCAGCTCTACACCATCAACGCCATCGACCTGGCCATCGAGATCGGCATGGGCAAGCGCACTAACACCATCCTGCAGTCGGCCTTCTTCTCGCTGGCCGGCGTCATTCCGCAGGACGACGCTATCAAATATATGAAGGATGCGGCCACCAAGTCCTACATGAAGAAGGGCCAGGAGATGGTCGACCGCAACCACAAGGCGATCGACCTGGGCGCGAGCGCCTACACCCGCATCGAGGTGCCCGCCGAGTGGGCGAATGCCGCCGATGAGACTGCGGTCGATGAGCTCAAGGGCCGTCCCGAGCTGGTCAAGCAGGTGCGCGAGGTCATGGAGCCTGTGGGCAACATGAATGGCGACAGCCTGCCCGTGTCTGCGTTTGTCGACTACGCCGACGGCCAGTTCGAGCAGGGCGCTGCCGCCTACGAGAAGCGCGGCGTTGCCGTGAGCGTTCCCGTGTGGGATCCCACGAAGTGCATCCAGTGCAACCAGTGCTCCTATGTGTGCCCGCATGCGACCATCCGTCCGTTCGCGCTGACCGAGGAAGAGGCTGCGGCGGCTCCCGAGTCGTGCATCATGGTTCCCGCCAAGGGCAAGGGTGCGGCTGGGCTGCAGTACACCCTCGTCATCTCGCCGCTCGACTGCATGGGCTGCGAGGTGTGCGTGGGCCAGTGCCCCACGGATTCGCTCTCTATGGCGCCAGCCGAGGGCCAGCTGCCTCAGCAGGCCGCGTTCGATTACTGCGTGGAGAAGGTTGCTCCCAAGCCGCAGCTTGAGGATGCCACCGTCAAGGGCAGCCAGTTCAAGCAGCCCCTGCTTGAGTTCTCCGGCTCCTGCGCCGGCTGCGCCGAGACCGCGTACGCGCGCCTGGTCACTCAGCTGTTCGGCGATCGCATGTACGTGGCCAACGCAACCGGTTGCTCCTCGATCTGGGGCGGCCCGGCTGCCACGTCGCCGTACACGGTGAACAAGGACGGCCATGGCCCCGCCTGGTCAAACTCCCTGTTCGAGGACAACGCCGAGCACGGCCTGGGCATGCTGCTTGGCTATGAGGCCGTGCGTGACACCCTGGTCGCTCGCACCGAGAAGCTGCTTGCCGCCGAGGGCACTCCCGCCGAGGCGAAGGAAGCCGCCCAGGCGTGGCTTGACGCGCGCGGCGATGCGGAGGCCAGCAAGACCACCGCTGCTGCTTATGTGGCCGAGCTCGAGAAGATCGCGGCAGGCGAGTGCGCCGAGGGCGCTGCCAATGCGCAGGCCATCCTCGACAATAAGGAATACCTGACCAAGAAGAGCGTTTGGATCTTCGGCGGTGACGGTTGGGCGTACGACATCGGTTACGGCGGTCTGGACCATGTGCTCGCTTCCGGCGAGGATGTGAACGTGTTCGTGTTCGACACCGAGGTGTACTCCAACACCGGCGGCCAGGCCTCGAAGGCCTCCAACATCGGCCAGGTGGCTCAGTTCGCCGCCGCCGGCAAGGATATCAAAAAGAAGAGCCTGGCCGAGATCGCCATGGCTTACGGATACGTGTACGTGGCGCAGGTTGCCATGGGTGCCAAGCCCGCGCAGACCGTCAAGGCCATCGCCGAGGCCGAGGCCTATCCCGGACCTTCGCTGATCATCGGCTACAGCCCTTGCGAGATGCACTCCATCAAGGGCGGCATGGCCAACTGCCAGGACGAGATGAAGCGCGCGGTGGATTGCGGCTACTGGAACCTGTACCGCTTCAACCCCGCGGCGCCGGCCGGCAAGAAGTTCATCCTCGATTCCAAGGAGCCTGCGGGCGGATACCGCGACTTCCTGATGAACGAGGCACGCTACAGCCGTCTGACCCGCGAGTTCCCCGAGCGCGCCGAGAATCTCTTCGAGCGCAGCGAGGAAGCGGCCATGGAGCGTTACCAGCATCTGGTCGATCTCAAGGCGATGTACGATAA
>CAUWMI010000180.1:0-5020 GCA_963559755.1 uncultured Slackia sp.
CCCGAACGCAGCGCTCTACCAAACTGAGCCACGTCCCGACTTCTCTGCAAACAGCGCGCTATATACTAGCACAAACTTGCGCATTTCAACCTATCAATTTGTTTTGCACAAGGCCACCATAGAGAGAAGGCGCCCAAACCCGGGCGCCCGTCGCAAAATCATCAGTACCAGCGCAGCGCGGCGTACCAGGGATTCCACCAAGCCGACGACTGATAGCAAACCGATTCGCCGGGCTGCGGCGCATGGATGTAGCTGCCGCCGCCGGAGGAAGCGCAGATGCCCACATGGCCATCGGTGTACAGCACGTCACCAACCTGGGCCTGGCTTACCGAGCCGATCCAGTCGGCGGAGGCATACTGGGCGCCCGTATAGCCGCCAATCTCAATACCCGCACCGTTGAGCCAGCAGTAACGCGTAAGGCCGGAGCAGTCAAAGCCCGCGGGAGTCTTGCCACCCCACACATAGGGAACGCCAATCTGGGCCTGCGCGACGGAGAGCACGGCCGAGCCGTACGAGTTGGAGCCGCCGCCCGACGATCCGCCAGAGGATGAGCCGCCCGACGACGAACCGCCGCCCGAGTTGCCACCGGAATTGCCGCCGGTCGAGCCGCCGCCGTTGCCGCCAGCCGAACCTCCATCATCGCCGCCGGCCAAGCCATCATTCGAAGACCCGCCGCCATCCGCATTGCCGTCGGAGCCGCTGTTGCCACCATCGGAGCCGCCCGAGGATGCCTCCTGCGCTGCAGCCTCAGCCTTAGCGGCTTCCTTCGCCGCCGCCTCCTCGGCCGCACGACGCTCCTCCTCAAGAAGCTCTGCCACCTGGGCATCGAGCGAATCGACCTCGGCCTGGTACTGGTTCACGAGCTGCTCAGCCTCGGCCTGAGCCGCGGACGCCTCGTCCATCTTCTGCTTGGCGAGCTGCGCCTGGCTCTCATATTCAGCCTTCTGCTTCTCGTTATCCTCGCGCAGGGTCTTGGTCTGCGACACCATATCGGCATCGGCATCGTTGAGCGTCTGGAGCGTATCCCAGTTCTTCAGGAAGTCGTCGAAGGAGGACGAGCCCAGAAGCACGTCGAGGAACGTGATCTGGCCGTCGCGGTACATGCCGCGGGCGCGGCCGCCCAGGCTCTCCTGGAGCTCGGAGATCTTCGCGGTGTTTTCATCAATCTTTTTCTGCGACTCGTCCATCTTGGCGGTGGCAGTGTCGTGCTCCTCGAGCGCAGAGTTGTATGCGTCGGATGCCTTGCCCAGCTGGATGCGCATGGCATCGAGTTTAGAACGCGCCTCGTCGGCCTGCGCCTGCACCTCGGCCGACGTAAGCTCGTCGGCGAAAGAGACGTGCGGCACGGCAAGCGATGCAATACCGAAAGCGGCTGCACCGCCGAGGAAGGCCCGTCTTGTCAATCGTGCGTTTGTGGTGGTCATAAACGAAGCCCTTTCATGCTAAACGACGCCCAGTTGCGGCGCCGTTACCTCTTTAGGATAGCAAAGACTTCGCCCTCAAACCGATTTGTCACATCCCCACCACGTCGCATTCACACACCTTGAAGGTTGGTGAAAATTCAAAAGTTGGTATCAAAAGGAAAGCGTCACAGCGCCTCAAATGAAAAAGCGCCGTCCGGATAGGACGGCGCAATCAACTTACCAACGAAGGGCACAGTAGAATTGCGACCAGCTTGAGTAGGAAACTACCTGGCCAGGCGCGGGAGCGTGAATGTAGCTGCCGCCGCCCGAAGATGCGCAGATGCCCACGTGGCCACCGTTGTACAGCACGTCGCCCGGCTCTGCCTCGGAGAGAGACATGATGTAATTCGCCGTAGCGTACTGGTCATACGTCGTACGACCAATCTCGTAACCCGTCGCGCGGTAACAATAGCTCGTCAGGCCAGAGCAGTCGAAGCCGCTCGGATCGTCGCCGCCCCACACATAGGGCACGCCCAGGAAACCTTCGGCAACACCCAGCGCCGCGGAGTTCGGCGTGCCGCCGCCACCCGTCGAGCCGCCGGAGGACGATCCGCCACCGCTGTTACCATTGTTCGCGGGAGGCGTGTAGTCGTTGCCGTCATCGACGTTCGTATCGTTGCCGCCGTCATTGGCCGCCTCGTTATTGGACTCCTGCTGCTCCTGTTGTTGCTGCTGCTCGAACTCCTGGCGCTGGCGCTCAGCCTCGGCCTCGGCCGCAGCCTGACGCTCCTGCTCAACCAGCTCGGCAACCTCGGCATCGAGAGAATCCACCTCGGCCTGGTACTGCTCGACCAGACCCTCGGCCTCGTTCTTGATGGCCTCGGCCTCGTCCATCTTCTGCTTGGCGGTATCGGCCTGAGCCTGGTACTCGGCCTTCTGCTTCTCGTTGTCCTCGCGCAGGGTCTTGGTCTGCGCCACCAGATCAGCGTCGGACTCGTTCAAAGTCTGCAGAATGTCCCAGTTCTTCAGGAAGTCGTCGAAGGAGGACGAGCCCAGAAGCACGTCGAGGAACGTGATCTGGCCGTCGCGGTACATGCCGCGGGCGCGGCCACCCAGGCTCTCCTGGAGCTCGGAGATCTTGGCGTTATTGTCGTCGATCTTGGCCTGCGCCTCGTCCATCTTGGTCGTGGCGGTGTCGTGCTCCTTGAGGGCGGTGTAGTAATCGTCAGATGCCTGGTTCAGGCGCTTCTGCATATCGTCCAGTTTGACGCGGGCGGCATCGGCCTGGGCCTGCACGTCAGCGGAGGTGGGCTCAGCCAAAGCAACGCGCGGCACCGCAATCGACACGGCACCAAACGCCGCCGCGCCTCCGATAAATGCACGCCTCGTCAGATTCGTTTTGTTTGCAGCCATAAGCGCAAGCCCTCCGTGCGATCCTTCAAATGCAAAAAACATACATACCTTAACAAAATTCGGCGAACGGCGTGCCGCAGGCGGCATCTTCGCCATGCGCACGTCATAAACCGTTCACATTACGCGAGGTAATTGTCCCTCCCTCGCGATTGCCCTTCCCTTACGAGAACGCGGCGCAAAACGCGTCGAGCAGCGTGATGGCGTCGTGGTGCGCCACCTGATCCTGGCGCGCCTCGTCGGCACCTTCGGCGGCCCCTGCGACCTCAATCACGATGCGCAGCGGACGCCCCTCCTGAGCAGTCTCTCGCGCGCGATCGATAGCGCTCGAAATGCGCAGCGGGAGCGAAGCGGCATCGTCGCACACCACGCGCGGGGTGCCCTGATCGATTGCCGTGCCCTCGCACACGATGTGCGCGAGAAGCATATCCGCGTCAGGCGGCACGAGCAGCGTCTCGGCGCTCACCATCTTGGAGCGCGGGTTGGTGGCGAGTGCCAGGTTGGACATGTACGAAGCCACCTTGCGAGAGAAGGCATCCGTGCCGAACAGGCACACGGCGTGGTGTTCGAGCACGCCCGCCGCGCGCGCGAAGCCCATGTAGGCGTGGTCTTCGATCTGGGGCTTGTCCATCCACGCGTTGTGCAGGTTCTTGAGAATGGCGTAGGTCTCAACGCCGGCGATGCCGTCGGCTTCAAGGCCCATGTTCACCTGGAACTTACGCAGCGCGCCCTCGGTGTAGGCGCCGAACGTGCCACTAATGCCGCCCGTGGCAAAGCCCAGCGCGCCCAGCGCCGTCTGCAGCGCCTCCACGTCGCGCCCGCGGAAATTGGGCGTACGCAGGTACAGCAGGCGTTCGCCCAGCTCGAAATCTTCCCCTTCGGAATCTTGGCGATAGATGGTCTGCTCGGTCATGGATGTGCCTTACTTCAAACGGTTAACGAAATAATCCGCCATGGAAATCAGCAGGTCACGCGCGGGGCTCTCGTCCAGCATGTCGACCAGGCGATTCTTGGCGATGCTTGTCAGGTTTTCGGCGTAGTTGCGCGCGTACTCGATCGAGCCGCTCTCGCGCATGATCGAAACCGCCTCGGCCAGCACGGTCAGGTCAGTGGTCTTGCTGGAGAGGATCTCGATCAGACGGTCGCGCTGCGCGGAGTTCTGCAGGGCGTGCACCACCATGAGCGTGCGCTTGCCCTCGGTGATATCGCTGCAGAAATCCTTGCCCACGGTCTCGGGGTCGCCTTCGATGTTGAGGAGGTCGTCCTGGATCTGGAACGCCAGGCCCGTGTCCAGGCCGTAGTTGCGCAGGGCCTCGATCTGGGCCTCGGTGCCGCCGCCGATGATGGCGCCGATGGCCAGGGGCACGGCGCCCGAGTAGTGCGCCGTCTTGTGCGTGGCCATGACCAGGTAATCCTCGGGCGTGATGTCATAGCGCTCGTCGCGCGCCCAGCCCAGGTCAAGCGCCTGGCCTTCGATGGTGCGGCGGGTCATCTCGATGAGCTCGGTGACCACGCGCACCTTGATGGCGTCGGAGAGGCTGGGATCTTTCATCACGCTGCCGTTGACCAGGGAAAGCGCGAGATCGCCCGCATTGATGGCGATGCCGACGCCCTCGGTCAGATGCAGACAGGGCTCGCCGCGGCGCAGCGTTGCCTCGTCGGCGATATCGTCATGGATGAGCGCCGCGGTGTGGAAGTGCTCGATGGCCGCTGCCGCCGATGCGGCCTGGCGCACGTCGCCGCCCACTGCCACACACGCCGCGAAGCAGATCAGGGGACGGTGGCGCTTGCCGCCGTTCTGGCTGTACTTCAACAGCGGGTCGTAGAGATAGGTATCCATATCAGGATGGGTGCCGCGAGGAATGAACGTATTGACAAGATCCCCCACGGTATCCGCGTAGGAATCCAGATACTCCTCGAACGTTGCAGGCGGATTGGCGACCGCCTCCAGAAGCTCTTCCATGCTTGCTTTTCTCATTTCAGCTGCCGTCATGCCTCGGGCTTTCTACTTCCGCCTAATAGATATGTGGGGCTCCCCTGGTAGGGGCGGTGGAAGAACACGTCGTTCCACTACCTCTCCTGGTAGGGGCGGTGGGACTCGCGTGCCGCCGATGGCGGCGCGCACCCCTCGGGCTAAAGCCCTCGGGCGATTTCCTAAAAACTGCCCACTGGGCAGTTTTCTTAACGGAAATCCACCTCAACGGTTC
>CAUWMI010000181.1:0-4978 GCA_963559755.1 uncultured Slackia sp.
CCCACCACGGCGCCGTTCATCACGATGGCACCCATGCCCACAATGACGCGGTCTTCAATGGTAGCGCCATGCACAATGGCCGAGTGCCCGATGGACACGCGGTCGCCGATGCGCACGGGGCAATCGTAATCGGCATGCAGCATCGTGTGATCCTGGATGTTGCTCATCGCACCGATGGTAATGGGTGCCACCTCCGCGCGGATGACGGCGTTGAACCACACTGAACTATCCTTGCCCAACGTAACGTCACCGCTAATGGTGGAATTCTCAGCGATAAAGGCAGCCTGCTCAACATTAGGGCGCATGCCCTTGAATTCGATGATCATGACGGATTCCTTTCATGCGAAAACGCGAGCTATTTGAACCGCGAGCGACGTCACGAGATGCCGGACGATACGCCTGGACTAACTTCGAAAAGAAGCCCTTCCCGAATACCGATGTGCGGTCCAGTGCAGAAGGCCGGCCAGCACGAATCGCAATCGGTCACCCTCAAGCCTCCCTGTGCGCCGCAACCAGCTCCTCCCGAGCCTTCCTGCGGGCAGCATCGTAGCGAACACATCGACATACGCCATCGCATAATCGTGAGTATTGCGCCCTACGCCACACAATTACCGCCACAACCGCCGACCGTTCGCTGCGAAATAATTCTCCTCCAACGCTTGACCCTAAACCATATTCAGGGTTTAGCCTGGGCTTGTGTCGATTTTGTGCATCAGAGATGTAGGGGAAATGCACAAAATGGTAAACCGCGAAAAGGAGGGAAACATGAGCAAGCTGTCACGTCGCGACTTCCTCAAGGGCGCCGGCGTCGCAGGCGCTATGGGCGCGTTCGCGCTTGGAGGCACGAGCCTCGCCTTCGCAGACGACGCCGCAGACGCCACGGCATCCGCCGAGGAGACGACCGGCAACCCGTACTCCCAGATCTACGGCCCCGATGCGAACATGCTGCCCATGCGTCAGTCCGAGTTCCCCGGACCGCATGGCCCCATCGCATTCGAAGACCGCGAGATTGGTGAGGACGAAATCGCATCCACCGAGGAAACCGAGGTGCTGGTCATCGGCGCCGGCATCGGCGGCATCATGGCGAGCCTCAAGGCCGCCGACCTGGGCGCTCAGGTGCTGATGCTGGAGAAGATGACCGAAGGCCGCTCCTCTTGGGAGAGCTTCGGTGCCACCCAGTGCCAGTTCCAGAAAGATCAGGGCATCGAGATCGACGACGCCCAGCTCATCGACGAGATTCTGCGCGCAAGCGACTGGCGCGCCGACCCCGATGTAGTCACGTCCTACGTGAAGCATTCCGGCGAGATGGCTGACTTCTGGCAGGCCATGTTCGACAAGGGCGGCAACGGCTGGGAGATTTATAAGTTCGACCAGGCGCCCAACTACAACGGATTCCCGGTCATCGACTCGTACGTGAATTTCCGCATGCCCGAAGGCATCAGCAACACGTGGCTGTTTGGCCTGTACGTATGCAAGGAGCTTCTGAGCGTGGGCGAGCAGTACGACAACCTGGAGGTTCGCTACTCCACGCCCGCTGTCCAGCTGGTAAAGGATGGCGACCGCGTGGTGGGCGCTATTGCCAAGAACGCTGACGGCACCTACATGCGCATCAACGCTTCCAAGGGCGTGCTGCTGGCAACCGGCGGTTACGACGCCAACCCCGACATGATGAAGGCTTGGGTGCGTCCCGAGGATTACGAGTATTCCTCTTGGTGGAACCCGTCGTGGGGCACCACGGGCGACGGCCACATGATGGGCCTCAAGGTGGGCGCCGATATGGACTCGCTGCCTCAACCGGTCATGAACTTCTCCAACGCCACGCCTTCCACCTTCGTGGAGAAGCGCGTGTACTTCCCCGGCGCCATGAACTTCGGCATCATGGTTACCGAAGAGGGCACCCGTTTCACCAACGAGACCCCTCCGCGCCAGTACGCCGGCAACGCCATCAACCTGAAGCTTCGCCAGGGTCACCAGGTGTTCACGATCTTCGACGAGGGCATGATTGGCGACGCCGCTAAGAGCGAGGCCGCCCAGGGCCAGCTTGAGCGTGACGAGGCCAAGGGCCATCTGTTCCGCGCGGGCTCCATCGCCGAGGTGGCCGAGCTGGCAGGCATTGACGCCGCCGCGCTCGAAGAGACCATCAACGAGTACAACGCCCTGTTCGAGGACAAGGTGGAGCGCGACCCTGATTACTACCGCTACACCGGCAATAACCAGCCCTTCACGGGCGGCACGTACTATGCGATGGTGACCACCAACGTCATCCTCGCCACCGTGGGCGGTCTGACTATCAATGAGAACGCCCAGGTCATCGATACCGCCGGCCAGCCCATCCCGGGCCTGTACGCCACGGGCAACGCATCCGGCAGCTTCTATTCCGGCAATTATCCGCGCCACATCCCCGGCACCTCCGTGGGTCGCGCCGCAACGTTCGGCTATGTGGCGGCTGATCACATGGTGAACGGAGGCCAGTAATGAAAAAGTCTCTCGGAATCAAAGCGGTCATCGCACTTTCCGCGGTCCTTCTGATTGCGATGTTTGCAGCGGTGGGCTGCTCTCCCCAGGCGAGCACGAGCTCCGATTCGTCGAGTGACGCGGCGGCCGAGCAGTCGCTTGAATACACTTCGGACGAGGCGTGCCTGTCGTGCCACGGCGAAAACTATGAGGCCCATGCGCAGGAAACCTCCCAGTACGGCGAGTGGAATCCGCATGCTTCCATCCACGGCGGATACAACGCGTGCGATAACTGCCACGATCGCTGCCAGGAGATCACCTTCAATTGGTGCACCAACTGCCACACCTACTCAGCAGACGGCTCTACCTATTACGAAGAGCCCCTGTTCCTGACTCCTGTCGAATAGGCAACCTTACCCCCCTCCTCGGCCTGGGCATTGCTCCAGGCCGAGGCCTTTTAGGGGAGGACCGCGTCCCGATTCAACGGGACGCATTGCTTCCGTGCTTCTTCCGGGCCGCACCGTGGCGTTTCGCGCAGCGCAGAGGGAGCTGGAACTAACCACCAAAGGGCGTCATGAAATTGGCGCCCTTTTCCGCACGATAGCCGATTTACCCGCTGCGCTGAGCACCGATAGGGCACAATCGACCTGGTAGATGCATGATTCGGGGAGGGGATCAGATGTATCGAATGAAGCAGTTCTCGGCCATGACCGGCATGACCCAATCAAAGATTCGCTTCTACGAGAAGCATGGACTGGTGCTGTCGGATCGCATGGAGAACGGCTATCGCGTATTCACGCCTGAAGATGCATTTCGGTCAAACGCGTTCCGCGTGCTCTTGCAGTACGGCTTTAGCGTGGATGAGGCGGTGCAGATGCTCGATGCCAAGCAGGATACGCCCACGTTTCGCGAGGCGCTCCAAGAGCAGCAGGAACGCCTTGCCCGCGAACGTGACCTTTTGACCTATCGGCTCAAACGCATCGATACGATTCTCGAGTTCATTTCATCCGACGACGAGCTTACGTTCAAGGTGGTCGAAGGGCCCATGCAGCTCTACACCAACGCGTCATACGGCAGGGATTTTTCCGTATCGGAGGAAAATGCCGAGGTACTTGCCGATTTCTATGAACTGTTGAGCGTAACGAGCTGCGCCCGCATTATCCACAAGGACGACCTGCTTGACGATGGGCCGACCGTGGACCCTGACTACATCAATACCATCAACATAAGAGAGGCGCACTTTTTAAGCGACCATTCGCGCAAGCACGTGAAGCGCCTCGAACTGGGCACCTGTGTGCGGTTTGGCCGTAAAGTCACGCGCGAGGAGAGCGTGCAGAAAGAGGCCTTCACCGATTTGCTCGCCTACCTTGACGATAATGACCTGGAGATTCGCGACGACATCCTCCTGCTGCCGAGTTTTCTGAACTTGGACGGCGAAGGAAGCGACATCGAGGTACTGTACGTACCCGTACGCGAACGCTAGGCGGGATTTACTATCTCCTCGCGACCGCAAAGCTCCCAGAAGGCAACCGCGCTCGCAGCGGCAACGTTGAGGCTGTCCACGTGGTGCTTCATGGGAATGCGCACCGTGTAGTCGCAACCGGCGATGGTGTGCTGCGCCAGGCCATCTCCCTCGGTGCCAAAGACCAGCGCGAGGCGGTCGCACGCGGCAAGCTGCGGCGCACCCAGGGGAATGGAATCGTCGGAAAGCGCCATGGCGGCCGTTTTGAAGCCCAGCGCATGCAGGCGCCCAAGCCCCGCCGCCGGCCAATCGTGGATGCTCTCTCCAATGCGCGTCCACGGCACCTGGAACACCGTGCCCATGCTCACGCGCACCGCGCGACGGTACAGCGGGTCGCAACACGTAGGTGTGACCAGCACCGCATCGATTCCCAATGCAGCGGCGGAACGGAAGATGGCTCCCACGTTGGTATGGTCTACGATACCCTCAAGCACAGCCACGCGCAGGTGCACATCTTCCGGCGTACATCCTGCTGCAACGGCCTTCTCGCGCGCTACGCGATCGATGAGTTCCTCCACGCTTGGCAGCTGCGGGCGGCGCATGGCGCACAGGATGCCGCGCGTAAGTGCGAACCCCGTGAGTTTTTTGAGCTCGTCCTCGGGAGCTACGAAGATAGGCACTCCGCCATCAGTTGCACCCTGGGCCCCTTCGGCATCGCCAGCCCCCGCGGCTGCGCCTCCGTCAGCCCTTTCTCCAGCCCTCGCCGCAGCGCCTGTCGCCTCGATGCGCGCGACCACATCGGCCGCCGCCTCCAGCCAATGCGGCGTCATCAGGACCGACACGGGCACCATGCCGCCCTCGAGCGCACGATCAATCACCTTGATGCTCTCAGCGATGAAGATGCCCTTCTCGGGCTCCAGCTTGTTGCGCAGCTGCGCCTCGGTCAGACGCGCATACGCATCCAAGCGCGGATCATCAAGCGAATCAATATGGATATACGGCATCAAAGCCTCCTGCCTGCCATTAAATCAGCGGCGATAGACCGCGCCTGCCACGCGGGCA
>CAUWMI010000182.1:0-4975 GCA_963559755.1 uncultured Slackia sp.
CGGCGATTTTATCCTTCACGCCATTTACGATTTCGGCGATGTCGCCTTCACCTAGCGCCTGTCCGGTGAGCTCTTCGATGGCGGCTTTGGGGTCGGCCAGGAGGTCTTGGGCTTTTTCGGGTGCTGCGCCCAGCGATTCGGTCACCTGTCCGATGATGCTCTGGATGTCCATGAGGGTTCCTTTCGTGCGAGATCAATTTGCATGTCGCAATGTATAGAGCATAGGCGTTCGATACCGAGCCGAGGTGCCTCCGATTCAATGAGGGGTTGAATGAGGCGGCGGAAGAACGCGGAGCCAAGCGTGCGGTGCGTCGGCGGGCGCGGTGGAGAAGACACAACGGCGGCTGTGCAGCGCAACGGTGGACGGGCGGCGCGGCAGCGGGGCAGCGTGGCGGTGGGGGATGGGCGTGGTGCGTTATCGGCTGGCCGGCCTTCGGGGTGGATGCCTGCGGCGGGCTCGATGGAATAACCCTGCTTCGGGATGGAATGCGCGCGGCGGTTGGGCGAGAGTGCGGTACCATGACAGGGATAGTCTGAAAGGCGATTCGCGCGCATGCACGCCTGCGGGCGCATAAGTTCGCAGGCAACGGGATGCGGCATCGCGGCGCATGCTGCCGATGCATGTGCGTATCGTCTCTGCTTTTGAGCACGTAGGAAAAGGTGGCAGGCATGTCCGAGGCTTTGTACAGGAAATATCGTCCGCAGACGTTCGAGGACGTGGTGGGGCAGACCCATATCGAGCGCACGCTCAAAAACGCCATCGAGTCGGATAAGGTGAGCCACGCGTATCTGTTCTGCGGTCCGCGCGGTACGGGCAAAACCACCACGGCGCGCCTGCTGGCAAAGGCGCTTCTGTGCGAACAGGGCCCTACGCCTTCGCCTGACGGCACGTGCGAGCAGTGCCTTGCCATCGCCGAGGGCACGCATCCCGACGTGAACGAGATGGACGCCGCAAGCCGCACTGGCGTGGAGAACGTCCGCGAAGAGATCATCGGGCGCGTGCAGTACGCCCCCACGCGCGGCCGCTACAAGATATATATCATCGACGAGGTTCACATGCTGTCCCCGGCGGCGTTCAACGCACTGCTCAAGACGCTGGAGGAGCCGCCTGATCACGTGGTGTTCATCCTGTGCACCACCGACCCGCAAAAGGTGCCCGAAACCATCCATTCACGCTGCCAGCGTTTCGACTTCCATCGCCTTTCCAACGAGGAGATTGTTTCGCGCCTGGGCGCCGTGTGCATGGCGGAAGGCGTGCAGTTTGAGGGCGACGCGCTTGATTTGATTGCGCATCGAGCCCAGGGCGGAATGCGTGACGCGCTGACCACGCTCGAGCAGCTGATTGCTTTTGGCAACGGCACCGTGACGGTGGAGGTGGCCCGCAACGTATTGGGCTCGCTCGACACCGACGACATGACCGCGATTGTGGATGCGATTGCCGCGCGCGATGCGGCGAAGTGCTTCACGTGGGTCTCCGAATACATCGAAACCGGTGCTGACCTGGCGCAATTCACGCGTGATCTAGCTGCGTATGTGCGCGATCTGTATGTGCTGGAGCTGACCGATGGCGCCGTGGCGGTGGATGCACCTGCGTCGTCGCGCGATGCTATGGCGAGCGAGGCGAAACTCTTCGGGCCCGATAGGCTTGCTTACATCCTGCGCGTTCTGGGCGATTTGAGTAGCGAGCTGCGCTCTTCGACCAACGCGCGCCTTTCGTTCGAGATTGCGCTTACGCGCATGGTGAGGCCCGAGGGCGATCTGACGCTTGAGAGTTTGGCTGCACGTATCGAGACGCTCGAGGCGCAGATGGCGCAGGGGGTTCCTTTGACGTCGGCGGCTTCTGCGCCTTCTGCCGCAATGGGGCATTCGGCAGCCCAGGGCGGTCCTGCGGTGCAGCCTAGCGCTTCGGTGCCGGCAAGCTCTGCCGGGTACAAGCCCGTGACTGAGCCCGTGCAACCCGCTGCGCCCTCGCCCGATGCTGCTGTTGCGGCCATGAGCAAGGCGGCTGCGTTCCGCGCGCAGATGGAGCAGCGGCGTGCGGCGTGCGGCTCAGGCGCTGCGGCTGCGTCCGCGGGGGCCGCGGGGGCTGGTTCGGCCCAGGCGGCCGCCATGCCCGGTCAGCCCGCAACGTTTGCCCAGGCCGCCACGCCCGCTGCATCTTACACGCCGGCGCAGGCAGCTCCGATGGCGAACACGCCCGTTGATGCGCCGCATGCTGCGGCTCCGGCGGCGGGTGCTGCTGCCCCTGTTTCTCAGGGCGCGCCCGCCCAGAAGGCGGTTCCGTCTTCGCATGCGCCCGCGGGCCATAGGATGGGTGGAGATGGGGCTTCCGCTCAGTCTTCCGCTTCGGCAGCGGCTCCGACCGCAATGCCCACTGCGGCTCCAACGGCCCAGCAGGCCGCCTCGGCCGCCCAGGGTGCTTCCGCATCTGGCCAGGCATCCGATGCCATCAAGGCGAAGCTTCTCAACCCCGCCGCGCTGCAGCGAGGATGGCAGGCTGCGCTTGCCGAGTTGAAGCGGCAGCGCGCCGTGTACGCTGCGCTCATGCAGTCGGCCCGTGTGGTGGCCAATCCTGATGGCTCAGGCGTGGCGGTCGAGTTCTCGAAGGAGAACGATTTCGCCTATTCCGCCGCCCAGAAACCCGATGTGTCTGCGGCGCTCGCCGCGGCGCTCGAGCATGCATTCGGCAGCCCCGTGCCGTTCACGTTCACCCAAGGCGGCGGCGTGGCAGCTGCTGTCATGGCCGCTGCGGCGGCGACGAGCGCGGGGCATTCGCCTGCGTCGGCGCCTGGTGTGGGTCCTGCGGCCCAATCCGCCCCTGGTCAGGCGGCATCCCATCGGTTCGCCGGCCAGAATGCCCCTGCGTTTCACCGTCCCGCTTCGACGGATTCGGGGAACTCTGCCCCTTTTGACGGTACGCCCGCTGGCGGTGCGGGCAACGGCAACGGCTCCTCCGCGGGTGCTCCTTCGTTCGCGCGCCCAAGACCAAATTTCGCGAGAGCCGCATCGAACGCTCCGGCTCCGTCCTCCCAGAATACGGCGCCGCACAACGGTGCTGCGTCTGGCGCGCGGGCTCCCGTCTACGATGACGATGTGGTTCCATATTCCGACGCCGACGTCGCATCATATATAAGCGAAGGGGATTCGTACGGCGCTCCTGACCCGGCGTACTCCGCGCCGTGGGACAGCGCAGCGCCTGCGACGGCACCGGCTGATCGTCCTTCGCCTGCCGCTCCTGCCGCAACTCGACCCGCATCTGCGAGCGCGCCTGCTGCGCATAACGCGCGTCCCGCCCAGTCGAACCAGACATCCGGCGAGCCCGCGCGCGCCACGCATTCGACGGTTCCGCCCGCGCTCGGCGTCACGGGGCCGGCTCCTGTCGACCCGTACCTGATCGGTAAGAAGCTCGGGTTCGATTCCATGCCCGCCCCCAAGAAGCGCCCCAAAGGCACGGTTGTTGCTAAGGGCTGGCCGGGCGTGGGAGATGATGCGACGGGTTCGGCGGATGACTCCGGCTCCGGCGTGACGGATGCTGCCGCCCCGGCGGATGCCTCCAATGCGTCGGCTCAGTTCGGCGCGGCAGGCGCGAGCAACCCCGCGCAGGCTGCTTCGGTACCCAACGGAGCAACCAGCGCTGCGCCCGGAGCCCCGGGCGCGTCCCCCAACTCCGCCCCCGCATCGCGGCCGTTCATCCCCTTTGACCCGGATGCCGCGGTGGACCCCAACAAGCCCAATCCGTTCGCTGGGCGCAAGATGCCCGCCGGCGTTGGGAAGGGGGGCTCGAGCCCCTCGCCCTTCCCGTCGTCGCGCCCGGTTCAACCCACCGACGGCGGCATGGATATCGCGGATATCTTCGGCGCATTCGGCGTGTCGATGGACAACGTGCAGGAGGAATAGCGCGCGAGGTGTGGTAGGCTTTCACTTCGTGTGAAACAGTCAAGAAAGGAACTTTTCCAATGGCGAAGAACCCGATGGGAATCAACAAGAACATGATGGCTCAGGCGCTCAAGATGCAGGCAGAACTGGCCAAGGCGCAGGAGGAGATCAAGTCCATGACCGCCGAAGCCACCGCGGGCGGCGGCATGGTGAAGGCCGTGGCGCAGGGCGACATGACCATCCTCTCCGTCACCATCGACCCCGATGCCGTTGACCCCGAGGACGTTGAGATGCTGCAGGATATGGTGGTCGCCGCCTGCAACGAGGCGCTGCGTGCCGTTTCCGCTCAGGGCTCTGCGCGCATCAGCGCCGCTACCGGCGGCATGAACATCCCCGGCTTGATGTAGGGCGCGATCGTCTGTGGAATCGGCTCCCGCCATACAAAAGCTGCTCGACGAGCTTGAGCGCATGCCGGGCGTAGGTCCTAAAAGCGCGCAGCGCATCGCGTATTGGCTGCTCAACGCCGATCGCGCGACCGCATTGCGCCTGGCCGACGCCATCGTCGAGGTGAAGGATAGCGTGCATTTTTGCAAGCGCTGCTTCAACTACGCCGAAGACGACCTGTGCGAGATCTGCGCGTCGTCGCGGCGTGACCCTTCGGCGATCTGCGTGGTAAGCGAGCCGCGCGACATCGCTGCCATCGAGCGCACCGCGGCGTATTCGGGCGTGTACCACGTGCTGGGCGGCGCGCTTTCGCCCATGGAGGGCATAGGGCCCGATGACCTGCGCATATCCGAGCTGATGGCGCGTCTTGCATCGGAGGACGTGACCGAGGTGCTGCTTGCCACCAATCCCAACGTCGAAGGGGAGACCACGGCGGCGTATCTTGCGCGTCTGATTAAGCCGCTAGGCATCAAGGTGACGCGCCTGGCGAGCGGACTGCCCGTGGGCGGTGACCTGGAATTCGCCGACGAGGTGACGCTCGGCCGTGCCATCGAAAGCCGCCGCACGTTGTAGCGCTGTTCGCGGCACGGGGCGCCAAGCATCTGACTGCGAAAAAGCCCGCACGCTCACTTGTGGAGCGTGCGGGCATTGTTGT
>CAUWMI010000183.1:0-4863 GCA_963559755.1 uncultured Slackia sp.
GGAGCGTGCTTGTAAAAACTAGCGCTGCCTGCCGTTTGCGCGCTCAATATCGAGGATGCTGGCGAGAGGGATGCGTTTTGTTCCGATGATTGCCGAATGGGTCACTTCGTCCACTTTGGACAGCGCTCCTTTCAGCGTGACGCGCTGCCCGCCCTCGTAAAACGATATGCGCACATCATCGCCCGGATTAAGCGATCGCATAATTTCCGTCAGTTCCGTCAGACGCTCCTCCGAAAGCTCGGGGCGGGGAATGTGTATGGCTTCCTGGCTGTGGGCAAGCTCGTGGTAGCCCTTGAGGGCGGCAAACGGCATGAACTGGCGAGCTCGATCGGCATGGGGGCGCGCGACATGCTGGCCGCACTGCGCCACGTGCCCCTTGATGTCGCGCAGCACCGCTTCGCGATACGCGCGCTCTTGCGGGTCAATGCGCATGTCGATCGGGCTCCTTTCTCAAACATCTGGGGGAGTGGGCTTAGCGCGGGTTGGCTCCGTTATGCCCGGTGCCCGCCTATCTGATTGTTGCGTTCGCGAGCGGTGGCCTTCTCGCGCAGGCTGGTGCCTTTTAGCATGGCGTTCTTGCCGAACTTGCCGCGAATGCTCACCACCGCCTCCTGGAGGCTGCGTTCGCGGGCCGCATCCTCCGCGCTATCGAAGAGCGTGAGGGGCACCGACTCCTCGGGAGCAAGCCCTGCGATGCCTATGTTGATGCGTCGGATGGGGGTGTCGCGGCGCGTGGTCTCGTCAAAAAGCGCGAGAAAGTTTTTGGCCATGATGCGCTGGGAGTTGGTCTTTTGCCCCAGTGAGCGCATGCCGCCGGTGTGGTCGTATCCCCATCCGTGCGCGGGGCGCGTGCCGTGACCGCCTTCGAACATCTCCTCGCTTCGGGGCGCGCTCTTATCGCGTGCGTATCCGACAAAAAGCGAGATGCGATCGGCCATCTGCCGCGACTCCACGAGCTCGAGCACGCTGGCGTCTATCATCTCGCGCAGCACCATACGGGCTTCGTCAAACGAATAATCGCTGGGCAGTACCTGGCCGTTGGTCATCGAGTGGCCCTCGGGCACGTAGGCCTGGATTTCCGCGATGGTGCATGGCTCCTGGCCCCAGGCGTGGTCTATCAGAAACTCCGCGTTCACGCCGAACTCGCGGTAGAGCGTCTCCTCGCGCATGGCGGCCACGCTGGCAAGGTCGCGCGCGCCGTATTTTTCCAACCGACGCGCGATGCCCGGGCCGATGCCCCAGATATCGGTGATGGGACGGTGAAACCATATGTCGCGCTTGAACGATTCCTCGTCAAGCTGCCCGATGCCATCGGGCGCATGTTTGGCGCATACATCGAGCGCAATCTTGGCAAGGAAGAGGTTGGTGCCGATGCCTGCCGTGGCGGGGATGCCCGTCTCGCGGCGCACATCGCCCATGAGCGTGCGGGCGAATGACCGCGCATCGGTGCGATAAAGACGCAGGTAGGGGGTGGCATCGATGAAGCATTCGTCGATGGAGTACACATGTATGTCCTGCGCGCTCACGCGTCGCAGGTAGAGCGCATAGATTGCCGCCGACACCTCCATGTAGCGGCGCATACGGGGGCGTGCCATCTCGTACTCGATTCCTTCGGGAATTTCAAACACGCGACAGCGGTTCTTCACGCCGAGCGCCTTGAGGGCGGGCGACACCGCTAGGCAGATAGTGGTGCGCGATCGCTCAGGGTCGGCCACGACGAGATGGGCGCGCATGGGGTCGAGCCCACGATCGACGCACTCGACGCTCGCGTAAAACGATTTGAAATCGATGCATATGTAAGCGTGCTGTTCCGTGTGCCCTCCTTTTTTGGCTGACAAGCATGAGCGACGGTTTTTAGTGCTTGAACGTCAATCTCATCTCTTTAAATATCGAACTAATGTTCTTATAATAGCATGAAAATTGCGAGTCGGGGCGAATTCGCGCAATGAGGAGGCCCAACGCGATTGCCGCTTTATACTCGCAATGATTTGGCGGGGCGCATCGAAAGGCTTAGGCCGAAGAAGCCGCGTCCGAAGAAGCTGCTTCGCATGGCACGCGGAGCGCGCATCTGTCCTCTTGTGTTGAATGGGGGGTGCGTTATTGAGCGGATTTGCACGGCTGCATCTGCTCCCTCCACATAAGGTATCCCGATAAGTTTACGCGGCTTCCGCAGTGCTTCTTCATGGTATGATGAAGCGTCGAGTTCGAGCGCAGAGCGCGCATCAGGCGAGGCCCGCATCCATCGGGCGGGGCGCATGCGAACGACATCGAGGCCACATGCGAGAAACGAGAGGCGCCATGATCAAGGAAATCGTCAAAGACCGCGAATTTTTGAGCCAGCCCGCAGAGCCCGCCACCGCGGCCGACGCGCAGGTAGCGCAGGATCTCAAGGACACGATGGAGTCGATGGGCGGCGACTGCGCATGCCTGGCCGCCAACCAGATTGGCTCGCGCAAGGCCATCATCGCCTACGAGGATGAAAAAGGCCGCATCAACGTGCTGTTCAATCCGCGCTTGGTGGCGTTCATGAAGCCTTATGATGCGGCTGAAGGATGCCTGAGCCTGGAAGAGGCCAGCCAGGTCAAGCGCTTCGAAATCTGCACGGTGGCCTACGAGGTGCTTGCGGGCGACACGCTGATTTCCCGCAGCAAGAAGCTCACCGGCTGGACGGCCGAGATCGTGCAGCATGGCATCGACCACTGCGCGGGCAAGCTGGTGTAGCCGCTGCGCAGCCGTGTGATTGCCTGAGGGATGCGATGGCTCAGGCTTGCGTGCCAGTTTGCACCATAATGAAAGAGAGTTGAGCGGCTGCCCGCCTGGGCGGCCGCTTTTCGTATGGGGTTGCATGAGGCGTGTCATTCGTATGGATGCGGACGGTGGTAAGCTTTGCGCGAGAGAAAAACTACCGTGCCGCGCACTGGGGTGCACGGGGCGCGAGAAAGGGAGTGCTCATATGCAGAAGATCACTCAACAGGAGCGTGAGACCGCGCACGAGCTCGTGGATTTCATCGCCGAATGCCCGAGCATGTTTCATACCGCACAGGCCGCCTGCGCGCGCCTGGATGCGGCGGGGTTCACTCATCTGCCCGAGTCGCATGCTTGGGACGTGGCTCCCGGCGGACGCTATTACACCACGCGCAACGGTTCGAGCGTCATCGCGTTCGCGGTGGGGGAGCGCGCGCTCGATAATCGCGACGCCTTCCATTTCCAGCTTGCGGCCGCCCATGCCGATTCGCCCACGTTCAAGGTCAAATCCGTCCCCGAACTGGAAGGCCCCGAGGGCTATGTGCGTCTCAACGTGGAGGCGTACGGCGGCATGATTGACTACACGTGGTTCGATCGTCCGTTGTCGCTGGCGGGTCGCGTGCTGGTGCGAAACGGCGCCAAGATCGAGAGCCGTCTGGTGGCGCTCGACGAGGACGTGGCGCTTATCCCCAGCTTGGCGGTCCACCTGAATCGCGCGGTGAACGACGGCTTCGCTCCCAACCGAGCGATTGACCTGTGCCCGCTGTTCTCGGCGGGCGAGTTCGATGCGGGCGCGTTCGACGATATGCTCGCGCAGGAGCTGGGCGTTGAGCCCGGTCAGATCCTGGCGCGCGACCTGTTCCTCTATAGCCGTCAGAAGGGGTGCGTATGGGGCGCGGCGGACGAGTTCGTCTCGTCGCCTAAGTTGGACGATCTCATGTGCGCGTTCGCCTCGCTCAAGGCGTTTCTTGCGGCGAAGAACGATGTCTGCGTGAAGGTGTGGTGCTGCTTCGACAACGAGGAGGTGGGCTCCAACACCAAGCAGGGCGCTATGTCCACCATTCTGCGCGACACGCTCGAACGCGCCTGCGAGGGATTGGGCCTTTCTCGCGAGGATTACCACCGAGCGGTTGCTCAATCCATGCTGGTGAGCTGCGATAATGCCCACGCCATCCATCCCAACCGCACCGAGAAATACGACGCGGGCAACCGCTGCCGCCTTAACGGCGGCATCGTGATCAAGGAGGCCGCCAACCAGCATTACTGCACCGACGCGTTCAGCCGCGCGGTGTTCGCCGCCGTGTGCGACGATGCGGGCGTGCCGTACCAGACGTTCGCCAACAAGAGCGACCAGGCGGGTGGCTCCACGTTGGGCAATTTGTCGAACACCCAGGTGAGCATGCATGCGGTGGATGTGGGATGCCCGCAGCTGGCCATGCATTCGTCCTACGAGACGTCCGGCGTGCGCGACGCGAGCCTGGCCATTGCCGCGCTCACGGCGTTCTACGAGGCCGACATTCGCATCGACGGGGCGCAGGGCGCAACCCTTTAGCCTGGCGTTGACGGAACGTCCGCCTATTTGCGGGCTCTGAATTGATATGTACAGGAGAGGGGTGTCGCGTGCGGCACCCCTCTTGCATGCGGACGAAATTGTTCGATTCCGCAGGTCTCATCGGCGGGCGAGATTCCGCGGCATTCGAGGTGGTACCGATTGAGGCATGCGCTATGCGGGGATAATCGTGCGCGTGGGCGTGACCACGATACCCATGCGGCGGTCATGAGCCTCGGTGGGGATGCCCTCGCAAATCTGCTCGTCGAACGCGATGCCCGCCACCAGACAATCTTCGCGCACCTGCGAGAGGAAGGCGTCGTAGCATCCGGCTCCGAGCCCGAGCCTCATGCCGCCCTCGTCAAATGCCGCACCGGGCACGACGACCGCATCGAACGCTTCGGGGCTGACGGCGCTCAGTCCCGGGAAATTCTGATCAGGAAAGAAACGCCCTGGATGGGCAAGAAAGTCGATTGTCGCTTCGCGCCAATTCTGCTCGCTCACCTCCATGAAATCCATCCGCTGCGGCCCTCGTGTGCAAGGGAAGGCCAGGCGCGCCCCGCGGGTAT
>CAUWMI010000184.1:0-4790 GCA_963559755.1 uncultured Slackia sp.
TCGCGTTGGGACGGAAATAGAAAGGCACGCTATGGGAGAGCTTTCCAAAACTTACGATGCGGCTGTCGTCGAGCAGCAGATGCTCGACAAGTGGATGGCCGGCGAATACTACCGCCGAAATCCCGGCGTAGGCGACTGCACCGTGACCATTCCGCCCCCCAACGTGACCGGCGTGCTGCACATGGGCCATGCGCTCGACGACACCATCCAGGACACGCTCGTGCGCATGAACCGTATGCGCGGCGTGTCCACGCGTTGGATTCTGGGCACCGACCACGCGGGCATCGCCACGCAGACCAAGGTCGATAAGAAGCTGGCCGCCGAGGGCGTGTCGCGCCGCGAGATCGGCCGCGAGAAGTTCATCGAGGCCTGCTGGGATTGGACGCGCGAGTACGGCGGCACCATCAAGGAGCAGATCAAGCGCATGGGCTGCTCGGTGGATTTCTCCGACGAACACTTCACCATGGACGACGATTACGCCAAGGCCGTGCGCAAGGTGTTCTGCGACTGGTATCACGACGGGCTGATCTACCGCGGCAAGCGCATCGTCAACTGGTGCCCCACCTGCGGCACCGCCATCTCAGACGACGAGGCGGAGTACCAGGAGGAAGACGGCCACCTGTGGCATCTGCGCTACCCGCTCACCGAGCCGGTGGACGGCCAGGAGTATATCGTGGTGGCTACCACGCGCCCCGAGACCATGCTGGGCGACACGGGCGTTGCCGTAAGCCCCAAGGATCACGATAAAGACAAGTTCGTGGGCAAGACCGTCATGCTGCCCATCATGGACCGCGAGATTCCCATCTTCAGCGACTTCTATGTGGATGCGGGCTTTGGCTCGGGCTTTGTGAAGGTCACGCCGGCGCACGACCCCAACGACTTCGCGATGGGGGAGCGCCACGGGCTTGAGAAGATCAACATCTTCGACGAGACCGCGCACGTGGTGGAAGGCTACGGCCAGTTCAGCGGCATGAGCCGCGAGGAGTGCCGCGAGGCCGTGGTGGCGTGGTTTGAGGAGCACGGCCTGCTCGACCACGTGGAGGAGCACAAGCACTCCGTCATGCACTGCTACCGTTGCCCCAGCGCGCTGGAGCCGTGGCTGTCCGAGCAGTGGTTCGTGGCGGTGGACAAGCTCAAGGGCCCCGCGACCGAGGCCGTGACCAGCGGAGCGGTGAAGTTCCATCCTGAGCGCTGGACCCAGACCTACCTCACCTGGATGGACAACCTCAAGGACTGGTGCATCTCCCGCCAGCTGTGGTGGGGCCATCGCATCCCGGTGTTCTACTGCGACGAGTGCGGGTGGATGGACGCCTGCATGGAGGACGTGCACGAGTGCCCCAAGTGCGGTGGCCATGTGCATCAGGACGAGGACGTGCTCGACACCTGGTTCTCCAGCCAGCTGTGGACGTTTGCCACGCAGGGTTGGCCCGACCACCCCGAGCTGCTCGAGGGGCATCATCCCACCACGGCGCTTGTCACCGCGCGCGACATCATCGCGCTGTGGGTGGCCCGCATGGTCATGTCGTCCACGTACTTCCTGGATGAGATTCCGTTCCATGACGTGGTGATTTACGCCACCATCCTGGCCAAGGACGGCAGCCGCATGTCCAAGTCCAAGGGCAACGGCGTCGACCCCATGGATCTGATCGCTATGTACGGCGCCGATGCCATGCGCTTCAACCTGCTCACGCTGGTGACCAACAATCAAGACGTGCGCTTCGATGCCGACATCGACCCCAAGACGCACGAGCTCATCGGCAGCCCCCGCACCGAGGCTGCGCGCGCGTTCGTGACCAAGATCTGGAATGCGAGCCGCTTCGTGCTGGGCAACCTGGAGGGTTTTACGCCCGGCCCCGCGAAGGCCGCAACGCCCGCCGACGCATGGATTCTGTCGCGTCTTGCCGGCCTTGCCGAGGACGTGACCCGCGGCATCGAGACGTATAAGTTCGGCGAGGTGGCAAGCGCCCTGCACGCGTTCTTCTGGAACGAGTTCTGCGACTGGTACATCGAGTTCTGCAAGGCCAGCCTGCGTGAGGGCGCCGATGAACAGGTGCGTCTGCAAACGCAGCGCAACCTGGTGTACGTGCTCGATTGCGCGCTGCGCCTGTTGCATCCCGCGATGCCGTTCGTGACCGAGGCCATCTGGGAGCAGCTGCCGCGCGAGGGCGAGGAGGCACCGGCGCTCATGGTGGCTGCGTGGCCCGAGCCCGAGACGCTCGCTTGCTGGAAGGATGAGGCCGCCGAGAAGGCGATCGGCATGGTGTGCGGCACCGTGTCGGCCGTGCGCTCCGCCCGCGCCCGCTTCGGCATCTCGCCCAAGCAGGAGCTCGAGGTGGTCGCCAAGGCGCCTGCCGCCAACATGGAGGCGCTCGCCGCGCAGAAGGGCCTGATCGAGTCCATGGCGCGTGTGAATCTGACCGTGGTGGAGGATTCGTCCGATTTCGTCAAGCCCGAGGGCAGCGCCGCCGCGCTCGTCGAGGGCTGCGAGGTGTACTGCGTGCTCGCCGGCCTGGTCGATTTCGAGGCCGAGCGGACGCGCCTGACCAAGGAACAGGAGAAACTGCAGGCCGATTTGGCCAAGACCGAGAAGAAGCTGTCCAATGAAGGCTTCGTTTCCAAGGCGAAGCCCGAGGCCGTGGCAAAGGAGCGCGCCAAGCGCGACGAATTCACTGCCAAGCTCGAACTCATTGCCCAACAGCTTTCCGAGCTGGGGTAACACAGACCGCGCTCAATGACAAAGGCTCCGATGCTGTTGCGGCATTGGAGCTTTCTTGCGTTGCGGCATCTCTCTCGGCTCGCGACCTTCTGTCGTGCGTTTGCGCCTCTCTCGAGATATCCCGTCATTCTGACGCTGAAATGCGTCGTTTCGGCAAAAAAGAGCGTCGAAATGACGGGATATGCTTGCGTGGTTGGCTTTTAGGCGAGTCCGAGCATATGCGAGCTTAGGCGTTGAGCGAGTCCAACAGCTCTTCGCTGAAGAAGTTGCCGCGGCCCAGCTGCCCTTTGGGGTCGAATGCGAGCTTGAAGCGCGCCATCTCGCGAATGGCATCCTCGCCGTACATGATCTTCAAAAAGTCGCGCTTGAGCTTGCCCACGCCGTGCTCGGCCGAAACCGCGCCGCCCATCGCCGTAATCTCACGTGCCCATTCGGCGAAGAGCGCCTTGCCGCGTGCGTATTCGTCCATGTCGTGCGGCAGGATGTTCACGTGCAGGTGAGCATCGCCGATGTGCCCCCATGTTGCGGCCTCAAGCCTTTCGCGCTCAAGCGTGGAGCGGTAGAGCGCCACGGCATCGGGCAGCCGGTCATGGGGCACTGACATATCGCTTCCCAGCTTGGTGATATGGGGATGCGTGCGTCGTCGCTCGTCGATGATGCGGTTCACGTTCTCGGGCACGGCGTGGCGGAAGATGCGCTGGCCTTCGCGTTCTGCCTCGGTAGATGCGACCCAAGTGACATCGGCATCGCCGCCCGCCTCCTCAAGGGCCTCCATCAGGGCCTCAAGCGATTCCATGGCCCTCTCGTCGTCTTCGGCGCCGATTTCGATCGACACGCAGCAGCACGGCCCATCAGGTGGCAGCGGAACGTCGCCCGTCGCACGCTCGCGCAGCACTTCGAGCGCGGCGGCATCGATGTACTCGATGGAGGTTGCGCCGTCAACGCCGCGGGCCTTCGCCACGAAGTCCAGGGCGCACTGCTCGCTGGGAAGGAAGCATGCGACGTCCCACACCGACTGCGGGGCGTCCATGAGCTCAAGCTCCAGCTCGGTGATCACGCCGAGGGTGCCGTCGGATCCGACAACGGCATCGATGGCATCCATGTCATCGGCTGCATAATAGCCGCTCGCGCATTTGGCGTGCGGCATCGCATACGTGGGAACGGGCGCCTGGATGGTGCGTCCGTCCTCCGTTACGAGCGAAAGCACGCCGTCCTGCGCCGTGACCTGGCCGCGCGCTACTGCAATCACGTCGCCGTCTGTGAGCGCCAGGCGCACGGCGCTCGCATGGCCGCGCATGGCGCCGTACCGATAGCTGCGCGCGCCCGAAGCGTTGCATGCCGCCATGCCTCCGATGCTCGCGGAGGTTTCGGTGGGGTCGGTCGGGAACGCCTGGAGCGGCGCATCAAGGAAATCGCGGTGCGCTTCAAGCGACGCGGCATCCCATCCATCGACGGGAATGCTACGCGTCCTTAACGCATGGTTGAGCTCCATGAGCGTGAGGCCCGGCTGCACACGAAGGAAGAACCGCCCATCTGCATTGCGTCGCATTCCCAGGTAGCGGTTCATGCGCGAGAGATTGAGGATGCACCCGCCCTGCGGCACCGCGCCGGCGGCAAGGCCCGTACGCGAACCCTGCACGGTGATGGGCGCGCCTTGGCCATGGAGTTCCCTCAGCGCATCGCGCACCTCTTCTTCGGTTTCGGGGAAGGCGATGAAATCTGCGTTGCCCACGCTGCGCGATTCGTCGCGAAGGAATTCGTCGTAATCAGGCGTGAACGGCTGGATGATGGTCATGGTGACTCCTTGGGCGACCTAGAATGCTCGATATGCTCGACTCGGCGGCGTGCAAAGCCACCAATGGGTGAGGCGCATGGGGCGCGATGCGTATCGGGATATGGTACACGCGCACGCAGACGGAGCCGTGCGTGCTTTCGCCGGAAGGCATGAGCCGTCCATGAGTGGAGCGGGGAGGGGAGCGCAGTAGCTAGAGGAGCGTGCGTGCATAAGAGAAGGCGGATGAGGGCCGCTTCTGGGCATTTCATGGCGCGCGAGTCGTATCAGGAGTTTTCGGGC
>CAUWMI010000185.1:0-4766 GCA_963559755.1 uncultured Slackia sp.
CACAGCCGCTCTCAACGCTTTCGGCCGACGTGGATACAGCATCATATTGCAACCTACGCCGCATGGTGACCGACGGGGCAACCGCCGACATGATTCCCGCAGGAGCCGTCCGCACCGAAGAGATGCTGAACTATTTCGACTACAGCTACGCCGCACCCACGGGCGACAACCTCTTCGGTGTCTCGGCGCACGCGGGCGTGTGCCCTTGGAACCCAGAAACCCTACTGCTGGTGTTGGGATTTTCCACTGAAGCGCGCGACGCAGCCGACCCGCAGGGCTCCAACCTGGTGTTTTTGATTGACACGTCGGGCTCAATGAACAGCTACGACAAGCTCCAACTGCTGCAGGAATCGTTCGCCCAGCTGGTGCCGCAGCTCGATGAACGCGACCGCGTATCCATCGTCACATATTCGGGCGAGGAGCGCATCGTTCTAGAGGGCGCATCGGGCGCCGACCGCTATACCATCATGGATGCTATATACGAACTGCGCGCCGAAGGCTCCACGAATGGAGGCGCGGGGCTGGCAACCGCCTACGACGTAGCCCAGCGCAACTTCATCGAGGGCGGTGTGAACCGTATCATCATGGCATCGGACGGCGATTTGAACGTGGGCATGACTTCGGAAAGCGACCTACATGACTTCGTGGAGCAAAAACGAGAGGGCGGCGTGTACCTCTCGGTGCTGGGGTTCGGCAGCGGAAATTACAAAGACACCAAGATGGAGGTGCTGGCCGACCACGGTAACGGCGCGTACCACTACATTGATTGCCTAGAGGAGGCTCAGCGCGTGTTCGGCGAAGACCTGCGTTCGAATTTCGCGCCGCTTGCTGACGACGTGAAGGTGCAGGTGGAATTCAATCCTGCATGCGTCAAGGGGTACCGCCTGATCGGGTACGAAAACCGTGCGCTCGCTGCCGAGGAGTTTGAGGACGATGCGGTGGATGCGGGCGAAGTGGGCGCCGGCCATCAGTTCGCGGTGGCGTACGAGATTGTGCCGGTAGGCTCGTCGTTCAAGATGAACGAACTGGACTTGAAGTATGGGCAGCACGACGAAGACGCAGATGGCGGAGCTGGCCGACCGGACGAGGACCAGAACGACGAACCGAACGGCTCCTCTGCCCAAAGCTGGCGCAATGCCGAGGGTGCGGCATCCTCCAACGGCAACGCTACTGCATCGGGCCAATCCGAGAGCGACGCGACCGCCCAGAACAACGCCTCTGCGAGCCTTGATGCAACAACCATCCCATCCGGCGAGTGGCTCACGTGCTCGGTGCGTTACAAGCCCGCCGGCCAGAATGAATCCGTCGAGCAGCAGGAAGTCGTCGACGCCTCCGCGTTTGCGAACGATCCCGGCAACGACTGGCGCTTTGCCGCCTCCGTCATCGAGTGCAGCATGCTTCTCCGCGATTCCGACTATGCAGGAACCGCCACATTCGATAGCGCCCTCGAGCTCGCACAAGCATCCGCCACTGGCGCGTTCGCCGAAGAGCGCCAAGGGCTCATCGACCTTATGAGCCACCTCAGCGGCAATGTCGAACCGTTCAGAGACAACAATCGGCCCTGATAAAAGCTGGAGACCGAGCTGCGCGCAACGCTTCCAACGATGCACTGGCGTTGCGAGCATTCGCCCCTTTACGCCTCCTGCTCGAATGTCGTTATCTCCTCCATGAAGGTCTCACCGTAGCGGGCGAGCTTGGTTTCGCCCACACCGTTGACCTGGAGGAACTCGAGGCGATCTTTGGGACGACGCACGCACATGTCGCGCAGCGTCTTGTCGGAGAACACCACGTACGGCGGAATGCCGTTGGCATCGGCGATGCGCTTGCGCAGGGCGCGCAGGCGTTCGAACAGCGCATCGTCGCCCGCCGAGAACCCTGCAGAGCCAAACGCATGACCGCCCTTGCCCACCAACGCGCGAGGCTCAGGCTTCCTCGCCTTCATGCGCTTCATGGTGAACGCAAAGCCCTCCGCATCCGTCTCGACGCAACGCGGCCCAAGGCCCACTACCGGATACGTGCCGTCGGACACCTGCAACAGTCCTTCCGCCGCAAGCAGCTCGATGACCTCTTTGACCTGGGAATTCGAATCTTGCACCGTTGCATAGGAGTCAAGGCGGTCGAACCCCAGCTCAAGCAGACGGGCACTCTTGGAACCGCGCACAATATCAGCGATCATGGTTTTGCCGAACGAGCCGTTCACCTCGCGCACGCATTGCACGCAGCGCTGCGCCGTCTCAGTCACGTCCACCGAGTCGAATTCGCCCAGACAGTTGGAGCAGTTACCGCAGCTCGATGAGGCCTCCCCTTCGCCCTCAGCAGCGCGCAGAGCGTCACTTTCATCTCCAAAATACTTCAGGATATAGCGCCGCAAGCATCCCGTAGTATGGCAATACCCCACCATGGCCTCCAGCATGCGCCTCTGACCTGCGCGTACGCGTTCCGCCTCTTCGTCGGTCAGCTCCGCATTGCCGGCGCCTTCTTCGATGAAATAGCGGCACGTGCTCACATCGCCATCGCTCCACAGTAGCAAGCATTCGCTCGGCTCACCGTCGCGTCCGGCGCGCCCCGCCTCCTGATAGTACGCCTCAATGCTTTTGGGCATGTTGTAGTGAATCACGTAGCGCACGTTGGACTTATCGATACCCATGCCGAACGCATTGGTTGCCACCATGACCAGGGCATCATCGTCGATGAAGCGCTGTTGGCTCACACGACGGTCATCCGGCGCCATGCCTGCATGATAGCGGGCCACGGAAATGCCTTGCCCGGCGAGCCATGCCGTCAGCTCCTCGACCGCCTTGCGCGTAGAGCAATAGATAATGCCGCTATCGCCCGGATGCTCAGCGATATAGCCCGCGATGCGCGCACGCTTCTGCTTGGGACTCAGCTTTTCCACGCAAAACCGCAGGTTGGGACGGTCATAGCCCGTGATGACCGTTTCGGGAGCGCACAGCCCCAGAAGCTCCGTGATGTCGTCGCGAACGTTGTCGGTAGCCGTGGCCGTGAGCGCGATGACGGGCGGACGCTTGGGGAGCGCCTCGATGAAATCGCGTATCATCAGGTACGACGGGCGAAAATCCTGACCCCATTGCGACACGCAGTGCGCCTCGTCCACGGCAATCAACGGAATATCGATGCGCGCGGCGAATTCTCGGAACAGCGGGTCAGACAGGCGTTCTGGCGCCACATACATGATTTTATACGTCCCCTCTTCGGCACGACGCATCACAGTACGCTGCTGCCCCGGCGTGAGCGTGGAGTTGAGATACGCGCCGCGCACGCCCGCATCGATGAGCGCACGCACCTGATCGCCCATGAGCGACACGAGCGGCGATATGACCAGTGCCAACCCCGGCAGCACAATGCCGGGAATCTGATAACACAGCGATTTGCCGGCACCCGTGGGCATAATGCCCAGCGCGTCGTGCCCCTCGAGCACCGCCTGGATGAGCGTCGCCTGACCAGGACGGAACTCCTCGTAGCCGTAGTAGCGCCTAAGGGAACCCAGGGCCGAATCCATGGTCGCCTCCGCCTGCGCGCCCACATCCGAAGCGCTCAAACAAGCCGAAAGCTCCATAGATATGCACTCCTTCGTTCGTAGAATCAACGGTGAATTCCGAGCACGCCCTCGCTTTGGCATGCGTCGGAGAGTTTAGCGCAACGAGGCCAACCGCAATGCGCCCCGCACTAATTCGCAAGGTAAATACGCCCCACCGAAGGCCCTCGATTCTTGGAGCCCTCAAAACTTGCCTGCGCCGCATCGAAAAACTAGAGCTCCATCAAGTCTTCCATAGAGCAATGCAGCACGCGAGAAAGGCGCAGCAGCGTGGATGCCTGAGCCTTGTTGATGTCCTTCTGCCGCTGCTCGTACATCTGGATAGATCGAAGCCCCACCCCACTCATCATCGAAAGCTGTGATTGAGAGCACCCCCATGCCTCACGGATACGTCCGAGGTTCGTGCGCGACGTGTCACTTGAAACCATGCCCTCGAGCACTGCAACAAACTTACGCTCGTCAGCCTCATGCAGAGGGTGGTAAAGAGAAACGATAGTGTCGAAGGAAACCGTACTGAAAATAGTCTTGTAACGCCTTCCCGTTGCGAACTGATACCACGCCAAGCTCCATCCCGCCCACCATTCCGGCGTACGCCCAAGACGAACTACCTCCGTATCGAGAAGCACCTCGGCAGCGTCAGGAACCATCAGATAGAGCAGCTCAATGCCTGATTTTCCCGCCACATACACCGGGTTGCGCCTCTCGAATTGCGTGGCGATTCCGGAGTCCACGAACGCATCCGCCACATATTGCCCCGACAGGCCCGCAACGTTTACGCCCACATCAAACACCACGGCAAGAGTCCGCGCCGCATCATCGCGATAAAGTGGCTCATCGGGAAGCTCGATGAAATCGTATTCGACCTTCATCGACCATCGCCTCGCAGGAGGTCAATCATGAAAATATCGTCAGAGCGCACATCCCCCGAATCAACCATCTCTCGATAATCCGCACGCGCTTTCTTATCGCGCAAAGCGCGACGCGAATACCAAATCGAGCCATCAACCGGAAATGACTCGATAAATGAGACCGCCTCGAATGCTTTGGGGCTTTTCAGCGCAACCTGCCTGCCCAGCTTACCGAATCGAAGCGCCTCTTCAAGCTGTCTTAGCGAAATCCTGTTATCCAGGAAAGCGCGGGCGAATGAGAAGTACGAGTCATCCGCGCGATAGCCCATGACAACATCGGCAGCGCTCAAGTCAACAGCGTA
>CAUWMI010000186.1:0-4739 GCA_963559755.1 uncultured Slackia sp.
CGAGTGGGGCGCCGACATCGTGACGCACTCCACCACCAAGTACATGGACGGCCATGGCGCGGCGGTGGGCGGCGCAATCGTCGACTCCGGCAACTTCGACTGGATGGCGCACGCAGACAAGTTCCCCGGCCTCACCACCCCGGATGAAACCTACCACGGCGTGGTGTATGCGGAGAAGTTCGGCCAGGCGGGCGCGTTCATCACCAAGGCGACCGCCCAGCTCATGCGCGACTTCGGCTGCATCCAGAGCCCACAGAACGCGTTCATCCTGAACCTGGGCCTGGAGAGCCTGCACGTGCGCATGCCGCAGCATTGCAAGAACGGCCAGGCGGTGGCCGAGTTCTTGAGCCAGCACCCCAAGATTTCGTTCGTCAAGTACCCCGGCCTCGAGGGCGACAAGTACCACGAGCTCGCGCAGAAGTACCTGCCGAACGGCGGATGCGGCGTGGTGAGCTTCGGCTTCGTGGGCGGGCGCGCCGCGGCCGAAACGTTCATGAAGAGCCTCAAGCTCGCGCAGATCGCCACACACGTGGCCGACGCCCGCACCTGCGTGCTGCATCCGGCAAACGCCACGCATCGCCAGATGAACGACGAGGAGCTCGCGGCGTGCGGCATCAGCCCCGACATGGTGCGTCTGTCCTGCGGCATCGAATCCACCGAGGACCTGATCGCCGACGTGGCCCAGGCGCTCGAGCAGATCTAGCCGCTCGAATAACACGGCATTGCTAGGAAGGCGCTCGCAGGGGCACCTTCTTTATGCCCTCGATTCTGGCGTTTCACCAACATGAAAGGCCGCGAGCACAATGGCATCGCGGCCTCGAAAGCCCATTGGTATGTTCCGCAAAACCTATTCGGCAGCGTTCGCGTAGCCCTCGAGCTTGGAGGTGCAGTGCGGGCAGCGCGTCGCGTCGTCGGCGATCTCCTGCTTGCAGAACGGGCAGGTGCGCGGCTCGGGCGCGGCCTCTTCCTCTTCCTTCTTGAGCAGGCCGGCCTTCTCGGCGGCCAGATCCTTCAGACGGGCAGCCTGGTTGACGGCCTTCACGATGGCGAAAACGGCAGCGGCGGTGATCAGGAAGCTGATGATGGCAGAGATGAACGCGCCGAAGTCGATGGTCTGGCCATTGAGGACGACAGCCATACCCTTGACCTCGGGATTGCCGCCGATAGCAGAAATCATCGGCTGGATGAGGTCGCCGACCAGAGAGTTCACCACAGAGGTGAACGCGCCGCCGATGATAACACCAACGGCCAGGTCAATCACGTTGCCGCGGCTGACGAACTCGACGAATTCCTCGATGAGATTCTTCTTTTCTTCGGCCATGAGAGCCCTTTCTCAATAAGAGCGCCGCCGGGTCAAAGCATTGAGCCCATCCCCGCACGGCGCTTCCGATGTACAACCTGCGGCATAATACAGCTTCGCATGCTGTGACGTTACGTCATTCGCCTATTCAACTAAACATTGAATGATGCCCTTGGTTTATTCCGCTGCACTGGTTCCTGGCGAGAGTTTTCATGCCTTCTGCGAAGCTGCCTCGCCCTTTGGCTCCCTCTGCGCGGCGGCTCTCTTCAGGACCGACTCAATGCGCTCGCACTTGATGCGCAGGTTCACGATGTGGCCGGTCAGCGGCACGCGCTTGTTGCAGAAGTTGACCACGTTGCCCACGCACAACGCCGTGATGAGCGTGCCCACACCGATGCCGTTGAGATAGCCGAAGAACACGAGCGATAACACGAGCGCGATGGCGGCGAGCGTCGAGTCGAACGCCACCTTGCACGAACCGAAGCGCTTATGCGTGAAGAGCGAAATCGCACGCACGGCACCTTCGCCTGGTACCAGAAGCACATTGGGCGCCACCTCGATGCTCACGCCGAACCCCAGCACCGCGCAGCCCAACAGCAGCGCGATAATCTCCTCTACGATAGACGTGGGCACGAACCACGAAAGAAGAGCCATCCCTACGTCGATGAACGCCGAGAACGCCACGTTCACCAGAATCTGAAGCCACTGGAACGGCTTGAACTCGTCTTTGAGCAGCAGCGGCTGGATGACGATGAACAGCATGTTGATGATGAACGTGAACATGCCAAGCGTCAGGGGGAATTCCAGGCTCAGAACATACGGAAGGCTCGAGATGGGCGACGTGCCCAACGCCGCCTTGGTGATAAGCGCAATGCCGAACGAGTTGATGAAGACGCCGACGACGAACCAGACCCAACGCTCCGCAAGCATTCGAGCCCGAGCCGCCTTCAACTTCCTCAACCGTTCTTCCATGCAATCACTCCTTCTTCGCAAACACCACAACACCGCGACATACCACGGTCCAGCAAACTCCTCCGCACGCAACTAGCGTGGCATAGAGCCCGCGACGATTTTCATCTGTAAATGGGTTTCATCTATTGTACGCCCACCTATAGCGCCGTCGCGCAATCAACAGATTCGACAGAGCCGCATTTCCGCATTCATAAGAAAACTCATCGTTTCGCCTGATAAACCTTATACCTCACCAATAACGGGCGAGCCAATTAACGGCCCTTTCTCACCAAAAAAGATTCCTATTTCACGAACTAAAGAGCTTATCCGAGAGCCGACCGAGGCGTACTTTAAGGACATTGAAGGGCGCCGCCAACGAGCACCCCAGAGGGGAGTAATAAGTCATAGGGAGGAATCAGGAAATGCGTTCCGTCGCTGAATCTTGCATGCACAACCGCGCCAACACGCTTGCCATGCTCGCATGCCTTGAAGTCTGCCGCGAACAGAAACCTTACCGCAATGCCGAAGCAGAAATTGATGCACTGCCGGTAATGGATATGACTACCCAAAACGCTCACGCGCTCATAAAAGCGCTTGTTGAGGCGGGCGGTATCATCCGAATCGACGTTCCCGAAAACGAATCTGAAAATCTGGCTGTCTGTGCAGGCGAAGAATCCGCAGACTCCAACGAGCAAAACCCTTCCGCCAAGCCGCAGGATCAGCCAACCGACTATCTGCTGCAGACCACCGAAGAAGGGCTCTTGGCCCTCGACGAGCTTTCCAGCGAAAAACGCTTCGCCGACCTCATTGCAACCGAACCTGAAGGCTATCGCGATGCCTACGCGCGCGTACTCGAAGCGTGCATTACGCCGCTTTCGCTCACCCGCATCAACGACGTTCTCAAAAACCATCCCGCGCTTGAAAGCCCCAAGCGCATCTACCCCGAGTACTTCGTCACGAAACTCGAAACCATCGCAGGGCTGACCTGGGAAGGTGCCTGGCATACGACCGAAGCCGGTCGGCGCATGCTCGAAACGCTTCGAACGACAAGCGAGCCACCTCGTCCCATCAGTGTATAAGACGAAATAGCTTGAAAGAAAGGAACGAAGGAGGGAACATGACAGAGGCAACCATGACACGTCGCGGCTTTGTCAAGTCCGCTGCAGCATTAGGCGCAGTGGCGGCGCTTGGCATTTCCGCAGCCGACGACCTTGTGCCTGCAAACGAGGCGTACGCCGCCGAAGATGACGGCGAAGTCAAGATCGTCAAAACGTCTTGTCGCGCATGCATCGCAAGCTGCGCCGTGCTTGCGCACGTGCGAAACGGCCGCGTCATCAAGCTGGAAGGCAACCCCGAAAGCCCCATGAGCATGGGCGGCGTGTGCGCCAAGGGCCTTGCCGGCATCCAGGCGCTCTACCATCCCAACCGCCTGAAGTACCCCATGCGTCGCGTGGGCGAGCGCGGCGGCAACGACTGGGAGCGCATCAGCTGGGATGATGCCCTGACCGAAGTGGCGTCCAAGATCAACGAATTCTCCGAGAAGTACGGCTCTGAATCCATCACCGTATCCACAGGCGGCGGCGGCAACCCTCACTTCTCCAACGTAAAGCGTTTCGGCGAGGCCATCAACACGCCCAACGTCTGGGAGCCTGGTTGCGCGCAGTGCTACCTGCCCCGCATGGCGGCATCGCAGCTGTGCTACGGCGCCGGCAAGCCCAACAACCTGAGTTTTGCCGACTCTAACGGCTGGGACTACTACTTCGACGACTGCGCGGTCACCAGCTTGGTTCTGTGGGGCACCGACCCCTCGAACTCCTCGGCAGCCACGGGCGGTCGCGCCCTGGCCGAGCTTCGCGCACGCGAGCAGGGACTCAAAACCGTTGTCATCGACCCGCGCCTGACCATGGACGCCGCCAAGGCCGACGTATGGCTGCCCATCCGCCCTGGCACTGATGCCGCCCTGCTGCTCGCCTGGCAGCGCTGGATCATCGAGAACGAGCGCTACGATGCCGAGTTCTGCAAGACGTGGACCAACATGCCGTATTTGATCAACCCCGAAACACGCCTCACGCTCAAGGCAACCGAAGCGGGACTCGACGGCTCCGATACCGATTATGTGGTGTGGGATTCCAAGACGAACAAGCCTGTCGTGGTCGACTACCCCATGAACGAGGGCGTGGATCCAGCATTGTTCGGAACCTACGAAGTCAACGGAATGAAATGCTCCACCGGCGGAGAGCTGCTCAAGCAATCTTGCGAGGAGTGGACCATCGACAAAGCCGCCGAGGTGTGCTGGCTCGACCCCGACCAGATTGTCAAGGCGCTTGAGATTTACACCGATCCCGAAGGCCAATCGGGCATCATGCAGGGCGTGGCCATCGACCAGTATCCTCAGTCCCAGCAGTGCGCTCTTGCCGCCCTGTGCCTGGAGTTCCTCATGGGCAACATCGAGAAGCCCGGCAGCATGCTGCAGCGTTTCGCAGGTGCC
>CAUWMI010000187.1:0-4703 GCA_963559755.1 uncultured Slackia sp.
GAGTCCTCCCAGATTACCCCAAGTCGGGGTTTTGGGTTCCTCGGTGTCCGAAAGGACTGTACAGCTCAAGCTTTTTCAACAAGAAAATGTCCGAGGCAAACCTGGACGTACGGCACGCGCTGTGAAGAACGAAAAAACGGCTCCATATTTCGAAAAACGCCCCACCGACGGATGCGCTATCGCGTCCCGCCAAATGCTTCACTTTCACGTCCGACCTTCTACGCGCGAGGGTGCGCCTGGACAGCCGCTCGCGGGAGACCGTTGCCGCCACCCGCCCTTATGCGCGCGAGGGTGCGCTTTCATTCTAATGTCACTATTGGTGACATTTATGCCCGCCCCTCTGCGCGCGAGGGTGCGCCGCCAGGTATTCCTCTCGAATGTGGGCGCGGCTTACGTGGGTGTAAATCTGAGTGGTGGCAATATCGGAATGCCCCAGGATTTCCTGAATGGCGCGCAAGTCCGCCCCTCCCTCTAGCATGTGGGTGGCAAACGAGTGGCGCAGCGTGTGCGGATGCAGATCCTCAATTCCCACCGCAAGACCCGCGTCGCGCACCAGTGTATGCACACTCTGACGGGAAATGCGCCCGCCGCGCGCGTTGAGAAACACCGCCGGGCACGCACGTTTTGCGTGCGCTGAAAGTTCAGGTCGGCCGGCGCTTAGATACGTCGAAAGCGCCGCCTCAGCCATGCCCCCAATGGGCACCGCGCGCTCGCGCGACCCCTTGCCCATCACGCGCAAGAGACCCTCGTCCAAAAACACATCTGATACGTCAAGCCCGCAAAGCTCGCTCACGCGCAGGCCGCATCCGTACAGCACCTCGAGCATGGCCCGATCGCGCAACCCCAAAGGCCCATCGCGAAACGGCTGCGAAAGCAGTGCATCGGCCTGCTCGACCGTGATAGCATCAGGCAAGCGCTCGGTGATCTTGGGCAGCGGCACCAAGTCGGCGGGGTTCGTCGCGCAATACTCCTCGCGCACGAGGAATTTGCTGAACCCCTTTACCGCCGCCATGTGCCGCTCCACGCTCGACGCCGCATAGCCCCGCTGCTTGAGGTCGGCGGCATACGCCTCCACGTGCTCATGAGTCACGTCGGCGATATCGGTCACTCCGCGCTCTCCCAGAAACGCGAGATAATCCTCCAGGTCATCCGCATACGAGCGAAGCGTGGAGCGCGATGCCCCACGCTCCACCGACAGGTACGAAAGGTACTCATCGCGCAGTGGCAGAAGGCCCGCCACCGCAGTGCCGAGCCCCTCGACGGTTTTTCTCAACGACAGCTTTGTCATGCGCCGCGCGAGTCGCGCTCTTTGCATGCCGCTGCAACAAAGGAGACGAACAGCGGATGCGGGCGCGTGGGACGGCTCTTGAACTCGGGATGAGCCTGGCTGGCCACGAACCACGGGTGCTCGCTCTCGGGAAGCTCCACCATCTCCACCAAGCGGTCGTCGGGCGACGTGCCGGAAATCACGAGTCCCGCATCCTGCAGCGTACGGCGATAGACGTTGGACACCTCGTAGCGATGGCGATGGCGCTCGTAGATGATCTCATCCCCATATATTTGTCGCGCGCGCGTGCCTTGTGCGAGCTTACAGGGATACGCGCCCAGGCGCATGGTGCCGCCCTTGTCGTCGATATCCTCCTGGTCAGGCATGAGCGACACCACCTGATGCTCCGCGTTCTGATCGAACTCGGAGGAGGTGGCACCCTCGAGGCCTGCCACGTCGCGCGCGAATTCGCACACGGCCGCCTGCAGCCCCAGGCAGATGCCGAAGAACGGCACCTCGTGCGTGCGGGCGTAGCGCACCGCGGCAATCTTGCCCTCGAAGGCGCGCTGACCGAAACCGCCCGGCACCAGAATGCCATCCATCTCGCCCAGGAGCTCCTCGGCCGTCTCGTCGGTCACGCGCTCGGCGTCGATCAAGTGCAGCTTCGCGTTCACCCCGTTGGCCACGCCCGCATGGTGCAGCGCCTCGATGATAGAGAGATAGGCATCGGGCAGGCTCACGTATTTGCCCACCACGGCGATATCCACCTGGCCCTCGCGGTTCTTCTCGGCCGTGAGGAACGCGCGCAGCGGTGCGAGGTCGATCTCGTGCGGCTCAAGCCCCAGCCTGTCCAGCACCTTGAGGTCGAATTCCTGGTCGAAGAGCCCCAGCGGCACCTCGTAGAGGCTGGGGCTGTCCACGCACGCGAGCACGTCGGTAGGCGCCACGTCGCAGAACAGCGCGATCTTCTCACGCACACTGGAGGATACCTCGTGGTCGCTGCGACACACGATGAAGTCAGGCTGCACGCCCATGGAACGCAGCTCCTTCACGCTGTGCTGCGTGGGCTTGGTCTTCACCTCATGGGCGGCGGCGATATAGGGCACCAGCGTCACGTGCACGAACAGCACGTCGCCCGCCGGGCGCTCCTTCTTGAACTGGCGCGCGGCCTCGATGAACGGCTGGCCCTCGATGTCGCCGATGGTGCCGCCGATCTCGGTGATCACGATGTCGGCGCCCGTGGTCTCGGCAATGCGGCGCAGGCGCTCCTTGATGGCGTTGGTCACGTGCGGAATCACCTGCACGGTGCCGCCGAGAAAATCGCCGCGGCGCTCCTTGGCGATGAGACTCTGATAGATGGAGCCCTGCGTGAAATTGGATTCGCGCGTAAGGTTCTCGTCGATGAAGCGCTCGTAATGACCCAGGTCAAGGTCACCCTCATGGCCGTCCTCGGTTACGAACACCTCGCCGTGCTGGAACGGGCTCATCGTGCCCGGATCCACGTTGAGGTACGGATCCATCTTCTGCATGGTCACCTTGTAGCCGCGCGCCTTGAGCAGATGCCCCAGCGATGCGGCAGTGATGCCCTTGCCCAGCGACGAAACCACGCCGCCCGTCACGAAGATGTGTTTAGCCATGGACGCTCCTTCGATCGTGAGATAACACGTTCGATGGCCCGCGCGACACGCACGACCGCCAAACGCTTCGGTGCATAAAAAAACGCCTCTGAGCCTGCGCGGCTCTTCGACGTTTCATCATTGTATCTCACGACGCGGCGCTCGCTTCAAGCGCTTTGCGAATTAACACAGGAGAAACCGCCGCGTGCGCCGTGCGCTAGGCTATAATCCCTCTGTTCAGCATACGCCCAAAGATGGAACGCCCGAATCGAGGCATCCGTCTTTCACATGAGAAGGGGGCCGCCATACCCATGCGCATCGGATTCGACAACGACAAGTACATCGCCCTGCAGGCAGAGCACATCCGCGAACGCATTGGACAGTTCGGCGGCAAGCTGTACCTGGAGTTCGGCGGCAAGCTGTTCGACGACCATCACGCCTCGCGCGTGCTGCCCGGCTTCCAGCCCGACAGCAAGATTCGCATGCTCAAGCAGTTCGCCGACGACGTTGAGATCATCGTGGCCATCAACGCCAACGATATCGAGAAGAACAAGGTCCGCGGCGACTTGGGCATCACCTACGATGAGGATGCCCTGCGCCTTCTGGACATCTTCGCCAACATGGGCTTTGCCACCGCGGGCGTAGTGATCACCCGCTACCAAGACCAGCCCTCCGCCAAGGCGTTCCGTCGCAAGCTGGATTCGCTGGGCGTGAAGAGCTACCTGCACTACCCCATTGCCGGCTATCCCAACGACATGAGCACCATCGTGAGCGACGAGGGCTTCGGCAAGAACGACTTCGTGGAAACCACCCGCCCGCTCGTGGTGGTGACCGCGCCCGGCCCCGGCTCGGGCAAGATGGCCACCTGCCTCTCGCAGCTCTATCACGAGCACAAGCGCGGCGTGGAGGCCGGCTACGCGAAGTACGAGACCTTCCCCGTATGGAACCTGCCGCTCAAGCACCCCGTGAACATCGCGTACGAGGCCGCAACGGTTGATCTGGACGATGCCAACGCCATCGACCCCTTCCATCTGGAGGCCTACGGCGAGACCACGGTGAACTACAACCGCGACATCGAGATCTTCCCCGTGCTCAAGACCATGCTCGACCGTATCCTTGGCACGTGCCCCTACAAATCACCCACCGATATGGGCGTGAACATGGCCGGCCTCGCCATCTGCGACGATGATGCCTGCCGCGATGCCGCCAAGATGGAAATCGTGCGCCGCTACTTCCAGGCGGCCGTGGATGCGCGCCGCACCGGCGTGGGCCAGGAGTTCGTCGAGCGCTTGGAGCTGCTCATGAACCAGGCGGGTGTGGATTCCAACTTCTCCCCCGCACGCAAGGCGGCCCTTCTGAAGGAGGAGGCCACCGGCGCCCCCGCGGGAGCCATGGTCCTGCCCGACGGCCGCGTGGTCACGGGCAAGACGTCCAACCTGCTGGGCGCGGCATCGTCGCTTCTGATGAACGCGCTCAAGGGCGTGGCTAATGTGGACGAGGACCTGTTCGTCATCAGTGACGAGGTGATTGAGCCTATCTGCCGCCTGAAGACCGGCACGCTGCACGCCAACAACCCGCGCCTGCATTCCGACGAGACGCTGCTGGCGCTCTCGGTGAGCTCGGCGACCGACCCCATGGCGAAGGCGCTGATCGATAGCGCCGATAAGCTGCATGGGTGCGATGCGTTCTTTAGTGTGATTATTTCTGAGACGGATGAGAAGCTGTATCGCACTTTGGGGATTAATGTTTGCTGTGAGCCCAAGTATGAGAAGCGGAGGTTTTTCCACAAGTAGACCCTCCGGGGGCAAAGGGGGAAGGGG
>CAUWMI010000188.1:0-4694 GCA_963559755.1 uncultured Slackia sp.
GCGGCATGTCGGCCTGGGAGTACTACTGCACCCCTCCTGCCGTTCGGGATATCGAACTTCCAGAGCAACTCGCTACCGCTTCACCACCCATTGGTGCGGGACTGCCGCATTCGTTGCTTTTCCCGCGAAAAAACGCCTGCGAAGCATCCGCCCTCATATCGAAGCGTCTACTATTTGATTTGAAAGGCTTATCGCTTCCCATAAACGTCTTCGTGGAGGAAGGCTCGAATTACAGAGCAAATAAGCTTATCGCTCCTCGTAGAAAGCCTTCTTGGCTACCCCAAGATGAACTGATTAGGCTCGGAAACGACCTCTATATCACCTCCCCTCAGCTCACGCTCCTCCATCTTGCCCGAACGGTTTCCTGGCAGCAGCTGTCTCTGTTCATGCTAGAAGCATGTGGGCTATTCGCCATATTTCGTGGAACCCTGCGTTCTTCCGCGATTCTCAATGGAATCAAAGAGTATTACGGGGTCAGAAGCCAATCCCTCCCTTTTATCCCGACTATCACAGAGTTCTGCGACGAGAACGGCAACCTACTCCATCAAACAAATCCATGCTCTCCAGTTGAGGCTTGGACCCCTTGCTTCGACAGGTTCGGAAAAATGACAGAGATATGGAAGCGTCCGCCCCTCTGTTCAACAAAAGATCTAGAAGACATTATCCAATCCGCAAACAGAATGAATGGGCTACGAAATGCGCGCACGGCTCTCGCCCAAACAGCAGACGGATGCGGGTCGCCCCTAGAGGCACGGTTATTCCTGCTGCTTTGCGCATCGACAACCTACGGTGGAGAGCACTGGGAACGCCCTTCGCTGAACCGCCGCGTTGTATTTACGAAAAATGCGCAGAAGCTTTCGGGGCAGTCTCATTGCGCATGCGACTTACTGTGGGTCGATAAAAAAGTCGCTATCGAAGCAAAAGGAAAGGCTTTTCATGCCGATCGGAATGGGTTCGAAACAGAAAACGGAAGAAGAGCGGCCCTGGAATCCATGGGGTATACCGAGTTCGACGTGATTTACAGGCAGATTGCCGACTGCGATCAGTTCGACGCCCTGCTTCATACTTTCTCGAAGAGGCTAGGCTTCGCCCTCCAGGAAAGAACGCCGTTGTTTTTGAGACGGCGAAAACAATTGCATGATGCGTTGTTTTCACACAAATGGATGCAGAAAAGAAGCGTATAGGCAAAGCAGAGGGTAAAAAATGGACGGCGCGCCGAGCTCGCAACGAGCAAAGCCCCTTCATGCTGCAGTTTCACGACGAGACGAAAAACAGCCGATTGGTCATTTTTACGTTTTACCTGTTCAGGGCCTCCCGCCAACATGCTCTACTCGAGCCCACCATCAAAAACTGCAGCATGAAGGTGGCCCGACCTTCTGTGCGAACCATAAAGAGTGAAAAAGCAGCGTTCGGAGGCAAAACCCGTGCATATCGGCCGGAACAACACTGCGAATACGTTACTCCTTGGCGGCAGCTGCGAGCATCTCTCGGGCGTGCGCGAGGGATGCTTCGCTTGCGTCGCCGGAAAGCATGCGGGCCACCTCGGACACGCGCGCTTCGTCTGCGATGGGCGCGAGCACCGTCTCAGGGATGCCGTCGGCGGCGTCGCTCTGCTTGCGTACCAGGTAATGGGCATCGCCGCGCACCGCCACTTGGGCAAGATGCGTTACCACGATGACCTGGTGCGTTTGCGCCAGATCGGCCAGCACGTTCGCAAGCGCAACGGCGACCGATCCGCCGACCCCCGCATCCACCTCGTCGAACACGAGCGTCTCGCGCTCGTCGGCCGCGCCCAGCACGACCTTGCACGCGAGCATCACGCGGCTCACTTCGCCGCCCGATGCGATGCGCGCCAGAGGCCGCGCGGTCATTCCGGAGGACGCACGATAGAGGAACTCGACCTTCGATGCGCCGCTGCGCGTCCATTGATCGCGAGCCAGCGCCTCGATGTTGCACACGAGCTCAGCAGACCCCATCTCCAGGCGTGCCATCTGGGCGTTCACGCGCTTCACAAATTCGGGCGCCGCCTTCGACCGCGCCTCATCAAGCGCCCGGGCAGCCGCCACAAGCGCACGTTCCGCCTCGTCGCACGCCGCCTGAGCGCTGGCCACCAAACGGTCAGCGTCGTCGACCGCGGCGACGGTGCGGGCCGCCTCGTCGCGCTTGGCGAGCACGTCCTGCATCCGGGGACCGTAGGACCGCATGAGCCCCTGCAACGTACTCGCGCGTTCCTGCATGCGCTCAAGCTCCGCCGGGTCGTGATCGATGCCGTCGCGATACATGCGCACCTCGCGCTCGGCATCCTCGAGCGCATAGGACGCGTCGGTGAGCGTTTCGACCAGCGACGACAAAGACGAATCCATCTCGCAAGCTGACTCCAGATGGCGAAGCGCCGAGCGCACAGCATCCACCGCGCCTTCCTCATGCGAGAGTTCCCAATATGCGGCATCCGCCGCCTGGGCCAGCGCCTCGGCGTTTTCGATGCGCGGAAGCTCGCGCATGATGTCGTCGTATTCCTCGAGCGTTGGCGCCACCTCGTCGATGCGCGCCAGAACGAATCGAGCCTGGTCAAGCTGGTCGGAAGACATGCGCGCAGCCTCCTGGATGCGCTCAAGCTCACGCCCGGCATCCGCCCGCGCATCGAACGCCGCGCGATACGCGTCAAGGGCGGGCATCACAACCTCGCTTGCCCACGCGTCCAGCATGCCCACATGGTTCGCCGGCTTCAAGAGATGCTGGTGCTCGTGCTGACCGCACAAATCCACGCTCATGCCCACCGTCGAGGCAAGCTGCCCCACCGTTGCCATGGAGCCGTCCATCGACACGCGGCTGCGCCCGTCGGAGCTCACCTTGCGCGTCACCACATGGCCGCCGTCTTCGCCCGTATCCACGCCTTCGCCGTCGGCAGAGCCGAGGAAAAACCTTCCTTCCACCAGCGCCGACGACGCGCCCTCGCGCACGGTGGCCGCATCGGCGCGCTCGCCGATAAGCAGCTTGATCGCCGAAAGCAACGCCGTCTTGCCCGCTCCGGTCTCGCCCGTAACGACGGTAAGGCCGGGTGCCGGCGAAAACATGGCGTCGCGGATGAGCGCGACATTCTGTACATGAAGTTCATCGAGCATGGTGCACCTCTTCGATAGCTTTTGGGGCATTATCGCGCACCTTGCCCCGCGTCGCGAGGGGAATCGGCCGCGATGATAAAACTTCCGCGAAGCGAAAAGACGTTAAAAAGCGTAGTGCCGAAAGACGAGCGTATTGGTAGAATGCCCGCAACCGACGACGGAAACCGTCCTTTGCCCCGAGAACCCCGACAGGAGTCCTCATGCTTAACCCTATCCTTTTCGTATGCGCCTGGATTGTTTTGGGCCTCGGCGCGGTGGGAGTCTTCATCCCCGTGCTGCCCACCACGCCACTTGTGCTTTTGGCGGCGTTCCTGTTCGCCAAGAGTTCTCCGCGCTGCCACGCCTGGCTGTGCAAGACCCGCATCTATCGCGCCTATGTTCTGCCGTTTTTGGAGCAAGGCGGCATCCCATTCAAGCGCAAGCTGCACATTCTGGGACTCTCTTACACGATCATGGGGATAAGCGCCGTCCTGGTGCAGAAACCCCTGGTGTGGGCAATCCTCGGCGCCGTCGCGCTGTTCCTGCTGTGGCTTATGTGCGTGCGCATTCCCACCGTGGGCGATGCTCCCACGATTTCGGCGACGGAAGCGGCGACCGAAGAAGATTAGCCCGCGCAACCGCGCGGCATTTGTAGCCCCGTTGCCACCTGACATTTGTGGCTCCGCAACCGCTTGGCATTCGCAATTCCGCAATCGCTCAACGTTCGCGCAGACACACGCCCGCTGAGGCCGAGGAGGACTTGACCGCCAATCATACGCTCAACGACAGGCCCCTTCCTGAACCGCGGAATGGCCGCGGACATGCTACCATGAGGAAATCCGAAGCGGTTTCGCCGCATCCGCGGCAGAGCATGATTGAAGGTGCATGATGGAATACGGCCACGTTGACCACGCTATAGATCCGGTATTCGACGAGCGCTCGCGTGTACTCATGCTGGGAACCATGCCCTCGCCCGCTTCGCGCGAAGCCGGGTTTTTCTACGGGCATCCCCAGAATCGCTTCTGGCGCGTGTTGGCCGCCGTCTTTGATGAGCCCGCGCCCGAAACTATCGAGGACAAACGCGACCTGCTTCTGCGGCGACGCATCGCGCTGTGGGACGTGCTTGCGTCATGCGATATCGAAGGCGCAAGCGACGCCAGCATCCGCAATGCGCGCCCCAATGATCTTTCGCGCATTTTTGACGCCGCCGATATCCAAGCCGTGTTCGCCACGGGGACCAAGGCGGGGCAACTTTATGCGAAATACTGCGAATCAGACTGTGGCGTGCCGTGCGTCACCCTGCCTTCCACCAGCCCCGCGAACGCGAAGATGCGCCTTGAGGATTTGACCGAGACGTACCGCGCAGCGCTTGCACCCCATCTGCCGGAGGATGCGCCCGTCACGCTGAGCGTGCCGCAGGTTATCGCCCTTGAACAGGCCATTTCCGCTTCAGGCACGCCGCTTTCGACGCTGATGCGCCGAGCCGGTCGCGCGCTGGCGAAATGCGCTCTTGACGAATACGAAGCACGAAACGGCAAGAAGGCGAAAGCCGCTTCGCCTTGGCGAGGACCGACCGAAAAAACCGACGAGACA
>CAUWMI010000189.1:0-4693 GCA_963559755.1 uncultured Slackia sp.
CCGCAGTGCACGTAACAAGCAACAAGAGCATACTGACAATAAACAATCCGATATTGTCATGAATGAACGCATAAAGAAATATCATCGGCCACTCACTGGGCAATGAAAATGATCCGGGAACCATCGCTCCGAGGCTCGATTTAACATCGAATGGAACGCTGTCGATGATGCCGGGCACGGTTAAGCCTCTTCCAGAAGAGAGATACATCTCGGTGCCGAACATTACAATCATCATGAGCAATGTGATAAGGGAGAGAAAGACAGGCCTTATGAGATAGGGCCATGTGTCGCCCATAAAACGCTCGCGGAAGTGCTCGAAACCACCTGGATAGGGCACAGCCTCAATCGGAGTGCCGTCCTTGGTGGCCAGCGGAATGTCATCTTTGCGACCCCAAATAAAATGCTTGAGGTCGTTTTCATCGACGTCTGCAAATGGCTGAATCTTGGCAAGCTGTTTCTTGACCTTGCTGCACGTACGCCGCTCTTTACGTAGAGCTGCCTTAGCGGGAATATCGAAAAAGCGTCCAATGCTTCGCACCCAATTAGGGGTTGAAACGTAGTCGGATCGTGATTCAGAATGCGTCAACCGCCCCATTATGCCGCGGTATACATCGCAGACAAAATCATATACTGGACGGTAAAAATCAGCCCCTTGATGAGCCTGTCGAGCATCATGCGCGAGCTTCATGAACTTGCTGATTTCCAGCTGTCTCATGCGCTCGTCGAACGATTCTGAGCTCGCGCCTTTCTCAGCGCTCTCCATATCGGAGCGCCGACGAATCTCTTCCTCCGCGTTTTCTGCGGACTGTTGCATGCCACCGCCAGGAGTTACGTTCTCTGTCGTCATAGGTATCGCCCTCCGCGCCTGCGCATATATCAAGAAAGGCGACCCTTTCAGGTCGCCTTTCAAGAATAGCACGTTACGTTGCGCGATTCGCCTTGGCAAGCGTTTTGCGCAAGAGCGCGTTACTGCTTGTCGGCCAGCGCCGCCTGCGCCGCAGCCAGACGCGCCAGGGGCACACGGTACGGGCTGCAGGACACATAGTCCAGACCGATCTTGTGGAAGGTCTTGACCGAATCGGGGTCGCCGCCGTGCTCGCCGCAGATGCCGCACACGATGTTCGGATTGCCCTCGTGACCCAGCTCGACGCCCATCTTGACCAGCTTGGCGACGCCGGGGTCAACCGTGGCGAAGGGGTTGTAGGGCAGAATCTTCTGCGCGAGATACTGCGGGATGAACTCCGCCTCCACGTCGTCGCGGCTGAAGCCGAACGTGGTCTGGGTGAGGTCGTTGGTGCCGAAGCTGAAGAAATCAGCCTGGGTTGCGATCTCGTCGGCGGTGACGGCCGCACGCGGCAGCTCGATCATGGTGCCGATGGGAATCTCCAGCTCCACGCCCTCTTCCTGAGCCACCTCGGCAATAGCCTTCTCGGCATAGCCGCGCATGACCTCGAGCTCCTTCACGGTGGAAACGAGCGGAATCATGACTTCGGGCTTGGGATCGAGGCCTTCCTTCTTGAGCTTGGCCATGGCGGTGGCGATGGCGCGCACCTGCATCTGCGGGAGAATCGGGTACACGATGCCCAGGCGGCAGCCACGCAGACCCAGCATCGGGTTGGCCTCGCTCATCGCGTCGATCTGCTCCATGAGCTTGCGCTTTGCGGCAATCTCGGCGGCATCGGCACCGGCAGCTTCCATCTTGGCGATCTCAACGTCCAGCGCGCGGGGGCTTTCCAGGAACTCATGCAGCGGCGGATCGAGCAGGCGCACGATGACCGGCAGGCCGTCCATGGCCTTGAACATGCCGTAGAAGTCACCGGTCTGAGCCTCGAACAGGTCGTTCACTGCCTTCTCACGAATGGCTTCGTCCTCGTTGAGAATGAAGGTCTGGATGATCTGCTTGCGATCGCCCAGGAACATGTGCTCGGTGCGGTCGAGGCCGATGCCCTGCGCGCCGAAATCGCGGGAGAGCTGGGCGTCCTCGGGGTTGTCAGCGTTAGCGCGTACACCCAGGGTGCGGAATTCGTCGGCCCATTCAAGAATGGTGTCAAGGTCGCCGGAAAGCTCGGGCATAACCAGATCCACCGCACCCAGCACCACGATACCGGTGGTGCCGTCGAGCGAAATCATGTCGCCCTCGTGGATCACGATGTCGGTGCCGGTAACGGCGGCTTCCTTCTTCTCGGCGTCGATCTTCAATGCCTCAACACCGCACACGCACGGTGCGCCCATGCCGCGGGCGATAACAGCCGCGTGGCTGGTCTTGCCACCGTGAGAGGTCAAAATACCCTCGGCGGCAATCATGCCGGCCAGGTCATCGGGCGTGGTCTCCCAGCGCACGAGCACGCACTTGCGGCCTTCGTTGGCAGCAGCCACCGCGTCAACGGCCGAGAACACAGCCTCGCCTACCGCAGCGCCGGGGCTGGCGTTGAGGCCCTTTGCGAGCACATCGTACTCGGCATCCTTATCGAACTGCGGGTGCAAGAGCTGGTCGAGCTGCTCGGGGTCAACGCGCATGACGGCCTCTTCCTTGGTGATGAGGCCCTCCTCCACCATGGAGATGGCGATATGAAGCGCGGCCGCGGCGGTGCGCTTGCCCACGCGGGTCTGGAGCATCCACAGCTTGCCCTGCTCAATGGTGAACTCGATGTCGCACATGTCGCGGTAGTGGTTCTCGAGGATGGTGAACACCTCTTCGAGCTCGCGGCCGGCCTCCTGCAGGCCGTCCACATGCTTGAGCTCGGCGATGGGGCTCGTGTTACGAATGCCGGCCACCACGTCTTCGCCCTGAGCGTTCACCAGGTAATCGCCGTAGAACTCCTTTTCGCCGTTGGCCGGATTGCGCGTGAAGGCAACGCCGGTAGCGGAGGTCTCGCCCTTGTTGCCGAACACCATGGCCTGCACGTTGACGGCGGTGCCCAAATCGTCGGCAATCTTGTTCTGCTTGCGATACAGTGTGGCACGCGGGTTGTTCCAGCTGCCGAACACGGCCTCGATGGCGAGCTTCAGCTGCACATCGGGATCCTGCGGGAACTGGACAACGCTGTCGACAACGAGATTGGGGTAATCGGCGGCCGACACGTTATCGGAGAAAATCTGCTTGAACTCAGCAACGAGCTCCTGCAGATCCTCGGCGGAAAGCTCGGTGTCGCTCTTCACGCCGCGTGCGAGCTTCTTTGCGGTAATGGCATTCTCGAAAAGATCGCCATCCAGGCCCATGACCACGTTAGAGAACATCTGGATAAAGCGGCGATAGCTGTCCCATGAAAAACGGGGGTTTTCGGTGTGCTTGATCAGACCGTTGATCGACTGGTCGTTGAGGCCCAGGTTGAGCACGGTGTCCATCATGCCGGGCATCGACATAGGAGCGCCGGAGCGCACGGACACAAGCAGCGGATCTTCGGCGTCGCCGATCTTTTTGCCGATGCGGCGCTCGAGGTCCAGACGGTACTCTTGAATGGTGTCAAGAGCGCCTTCGGGCCAGGTGTTGTCAGCATTAGCATACTCCATGCATGTCTGGCAGCTGATGGTGAATCCCGGAGGCACAGGCAAGCCGATAACGGCCATCTCGGCAAGGTTGGCGCCCTTGCCGCCCAGGATATATTTCATATCCTTGTTGCCCTCGGTAACGTTGTTGCCCTCTGCGTCCTTGCCGAACGCATAGACACGCTTGACGTCTGCAGCCACTGTCTTCTCCTTACACGAATTAGTTCCAACATACTGCACAGTCAGATTTTTCAATCCAAAAAAGAATTATCCCTCAATCGCCGACTTCTGTACCGGATGAGCAAGCTCATAGTACCGCAAAATCTCCTGAGCGGTTTCTTCCACCGCTTTGTTTGAAGTGTTTATGACGATGCAGCCGATTTTTCTCATCAAGGCGCGGGCCTCCTCGAGATCGCGATAGACCATCTCGGGGTCCGCGTAGCTCGATGCCACGGCCACCGCCTGTCGACCCGACCCGCCCAAGCGACGCTGGCGAATGCCCACAAGCACGTCCGCTGTGGTCATAAGACCGAACACACGCGACGGGTCGCAATCGAAGATTTCGCGCGGAGGCTCGGTTCCCAGCGCGAGCGGCACATTCGCCACCTTGTAGCCCTCCATGCCCATATAAATGGAGATAGGAGTCTTCGAGGAACGGGACACGCCCAGAAGAACGATATCAGCGTCAGGCAGGTCTTGCGGATTGCGGCCGTCGTCGTGCTCGACGGTGAACTCCATGGCGGCGATACGCTTGAAATAATGCTCGTCGGTCATGCGAAGCAGGCCGGGGTCGTTGAGCGGGCGCAGACCGGTGGCGCTTTGGATGGCATGGATGGGCGAGCTCATGATGTCCACGGGATGCATGCCGCGCTCATAGCAGAAGTCGCGCACACGTGCACGCAGGGCCGAATCCACCAGCGTAAAGAACACGAGCAGGCTGCCCGAAAGCCCCCGCTCGATATGCTCCTGCTGGTGCTTGGTCAGATACGCGGCGATCTCGTCGAAGTTGCGCGCCTTGGGCAGGACCTCGATATAGGGCTCGACCACGCCGAACTGGCCTGCAGCGGCGCGGGCCACCGCCGTTGCCGTAGCGCCCAGGGAGTCGCTGATGATGTGGATGGTGGGCAGGGCCGAATCGTTGACCACGTGGGCGAAGCCCCTCAAATCTGCAGCAGACATGCATCCTCCAATTCCGAGAAAGAAAAAG
>CAUWMI010000190.1:0-4662 GCA_963559755.1 uncultured Slackia sp.
CCCGTGCCTGCGGCGGTGATTGCCGGCGAAGCCCTGATTCGCCTTCATGACGGGCTGCGTCCGCTGCCTACCTACGTCATTGCGTTGTTGTGTGCGTTCGTGATGCAGGCTGTGCTCATTGCGGTGTTCTCGGTGGTGGCATGGCTCATTTCGCTTGCGGGCTTGGCGGGCGCTGCGGTCGCTTTGATGTGGACGATCGCCATGTTCGCTTCGCCGTTCACGTTTGCGTTGGGCGCGGCGCTCGTGGTGGCGCGCACGGGCAAGATGGTCAAATTCCGCCGTCGGTTCGCCGATGGGTTTGAGAACGAGATCGAGGTGTCCACCAATAGCGTGGCCTACGGCGCGTATCGCGAGCTCATGGGCAATAAGGTGGCAGGCAAGGCGGCGGTTGCCAAAGGGGCGAGCGATGGAGCCGAGGGCAATGGTGCCGAAGGCTTCGAGGCCGCGGGCGCCGAGCTTGTGAGCGCCGAGGAATCGGACGGCAAGAAGCAAATGGGGAAAAGAGGCTCTGCCTTTTGATGGATAGGCGGGCGCATAGCCCGCGGTTAGGAGTGAATCATGGGTATTCTCGACGATTTGAGCAGCGCATTCAGCAAGGCACAGGCGGGTGCCACCCGCTTCGCTGATTCGGCGAGCCTGAAGTTCAAGCTGGGCGAGGCCGACCGCAAGCGTCGTGACTACATGGCGCAGCTGGGCGAGAGCCTGTACGGCATGGTGTGTGTCGATCCCGCCCTGAAAGCGGGTCGCGAGGAGATTCTCGCGGGCATCGCGCAGTGCGATGCCGACAAGGCGCAGGCGCAGGCCGAGCTCGACCGCATCGCGAAGGAGGCCGCCGAGGCCAAGGCCGCCACGCTCGTGTGCCCCAACTGCGGCGGCGCGCTGGTGCAGGGCGCGATGTTCTGCCCGACCTGCGGCGCTCAAGTGATGTTCCCTCAGCAGCCCAAGGCAACTGATCCTGCGCCCCAACAGCCTACGTACACGCAGGCGCAGCCTCAGACGGCGGCACCCCAGCAGCCCGCTGCAGCTCCCGAGCCGCAGCAGCCGGCAGCCCCTCAGCAACCGGCTCAGCCCCAGCAACCCGGCGCGGCATCTCAGCCCGCCCAGGCGGTGCCGGCTCAGCCGCAGTCCTATGAGGTGCCCGAGAACTAGGGCCGGGCTTCGGGCGCAGCTGCGACTCTGCTTTTACCCACGCGCAGCTCGCTCGTATATCCAATGATGCTATGGGGCTGCTCCTCGCCGATGCGCGCGGGAGCGGCCCTTTCTGCGCTTGGGGCTTGATTCCTGTGCGACAATAAAGAGCGTGAAGAATTCCGCCGGCATGTCGCCATGGCCAGCATGTCGCCACAGATTGTTCGTGAGAGAAGGGTGCGCATGAAAACGCCGCTGCATACGCTCAAATCGGAGCTCGGGTCTAAGTCGAGGAACAAGGACGGTTTCAATTTCGGCATGGCGCTGTGGAGCGCGCACGCGGAGCGCTGGTGGAGCGAGTACCTCGAGCAGCTGGAATCGGTGAACCCCCGCAACCGCGATCGCGCTGCAGATGCAGCAAGCAAGAGCGCCGCGGAGAAGCTTTCGCGCGACGAGTGGGTGTATCTGCTTCTGGTGGACGGTTTTTTCGAGAAGGAAGACCTCGATGCCGACGTGGTGACGCGCGCCGCCGTGCTCAACATGCGCATGGACAAGCCCATGTCGCGCACCCATGAGCACGACCTGTTTGAAACGCGCCAATTTGGGGCCCTGTTCAACGATTTGCCCAATCCTCGGCTCGTGCGCGTGTCCGACATCCCTTATAAGCTGGGCGCAGTGGACTGCTGGAACAGCACCGCGCCCGGGCGCTTCCGCCCGCTGCGCACCGCCGATGCGAGGCTGCACCCCGGTTGGGCCGTCGCGGGCCGCCATGCTGCGCGCATCCTGTTCGAGCCCCGTGCAACGGAGGGCCCCGAGGGCGCGCGCCGCGCCTACGACGCGCTGCGTTCGTTCTGCAGCATTATGATCGACTCCATCGCCGAATCCCAGTGGCGCATCGAGGGAGGCAGCGGCGTGATGTCGGGCGCCGCTCCGCTTTTGCGCCTGCTCAATCAAGAGCTTTCCGCCTCGCCCAACGTGAGCGATGCGTATGTGCCGCGCTTTTGCGAAAACGTGATGACGGGATTTCTCCTGGCGAGTGTGTACGGCGTGGAAGCGGTGTACGACTACGGCCTTATCGAACGGCACCACAGCGTGACCACGGTGGATGAAACCGAAACGCTCATGTACGATGCGGCGTTCCAGCTGAATTACGTCAAGTCGTCCGGGTATACGGCCACGGTCTTTCTGGCCGATTCCGACACGCTCGCACCCATATCCATGGTGCGTGCGGTCGAGCTTGATTCCTCGGCCAAATACGCCGCCGGGCGCGCGCCTTCCATTCCCGAAGACGACGAATCGCACGCCTGGCACCTGCTCTTTCTGCCGGGCGATGACTCCGTGAGCCGCCACATGTTCTCGCTCGAGTACGATTCTGGCAAGGGCGCCTGGGTGGCTACGCGGCCGCAATGGGCATCGAGGGGCTGGTATTTCTGCGGTCCCTCCACGCTTTCGCGCGCCGAGATGGTCGAATGCCGCAAGGGCGAATCGTTTGTTCTCAAGCCGGGGTCGCGCATCGTCGTGCCGTGCATCTCCGGCATGGCCGACGCCATCGTGCTGCCCAGCATCGTCGTGGTGTTCTCGTACCGCTTCGACCTGCTCGACGGCGGCAAGTGGAACCGCGATGTCCACGCGCGCGAGTTTCTGAGCGTGGGCGCGCGCGACATCTGGCTGGATGCCTTTGGCGGTGAGCCCCGCCCGCTGTATGTGCCTGCCAACGCGTCGCTGCTGAGCGATCAGTGGAAAGATTTCGAGGGCAGCCAGGTGATTGTGCAGCGCTGGACCGGGTATTTCGATGCGGCGCGCACGTTCCTCGCCGAGGCGGCCGAGCTTGAGCCCGATGAGCGTGCGCAGGCACAGGATGAGCTCGTCGAGGGCTGCAACCTCATTCTGAAGATGGCGAAGAAGGCGGCGAACATCCTGAGTAAGGATTCCATCCTCGCCAACGATGATTTCGCGCGGCTCCATGATTATTCTTGCAGGCTGCAGAAATGGGCGAGCGATGCCCGGAAGCGCGGCTAGCGCGTAGGTGCCGTCAGGTATGTGCTCGGCATCAAGTGTTTGTGGCCGGCGCGCGCGGCGGTAAACGAGCGCGCCCTGCTGGCGAGTGGGACAGGCGGCGGTACGAGAGCGCGATGGGTGACGACGGCAAGGCAGGCATAGCCATTAACAGGTAAGGCGGGTGCGAGATGGTGGACGATTACGGCGGTGCGCGGCCGACTTCGTTGTGGGCTGCGGGGGATAAGACCACTTCTTTCGAATCGCCCGATACGGTGACGGAATCCGATGCCGCGGTTGAGCCGTGTGCGGCTTCTGCGAGCTGCTCAGCCGAAGCGGGCCAAGGTGATCGCTTGTCCTTCGCGGTGGAGGATTGTGCATCGGATGAGTTCGAGGGCGCGGCGGCCTTAACGTTTGACATCGCGGGTCGCGGCGGACGAGGCGGTATGTCGGGCGCTTATACCGCCGTGCTGCACTCGGCCGACGGTGCTACGCCTGGCTCAAACGCGGGGCGCCTTGAAGGCGCTACGGTCCTTCTCAAAATCGCTTTTTCCGAACGCGCGGCGCGAAACGAGTGGCGCCATCTCAAGGAGTTCCGTTCGCTTTCGGCCCTGCCCGAGCCGTATTTCCTGCTCAAAGGCGAGGATGGCGGTGGGATTGAACGCTATGCCATTGTGATGGAGCTGCTCAAGGGTGAAACGCTTGCTGTATGGGCCCAGAATTGGACCGCCGATTTGGGTTATCCGCCTCCGGTCGAATACGTGATCGACGCGCTTGCGCCCGTGTTCGACTTCATCAAGGTGGCATCCACCGCGCGCCCGCCGCTCGTGCACCGCGACATCAAGCCGTCGAACATCATCGTGCAAATGCTGCCCGGCAAGGGGCTCTCCTGCAGGCTCATCGACCTGGGGATTTCGTACCGAGCCGACGCGTCGGGCGACGGTACGCTGCCGGGAACCCTCTCTTCGCCGGGCACGTGGGGCTTCGCGCCTCCCGAAGTTATTGAGCGTCGTGCGTCGGGTGCGGGCGGTGCTGAGGCGTTCAACGACCCGCGCATCGACACGTTCGGCCTGGCGGCGACGCTCTATAGCGTGCTCTCGGGCAAGGCATACGCGTACCACTGGGACGGCGGCTTCTCGCTGGCCCACTGGTGGGATCGGGACCATCGCTGCGATTTGTACGCGTCAGTGCGCGCCTATCTGCTGGAGCACGATGCGGTCATTCCTGACATTCGCGTAGCAACCGACGCTATCCAAGATGCCGTGGATGAGGTCGACGCGCGCATCCGGGGCGAGATGGCGAAGCGTCTTCCTGCCGCATATCAGCGGGCGCTTGAGAATCACCTGGCCAAGGATAAGGCGGTCCTTCCTGAATACACCAAGCCGTTTCCCGATTTCGATGAGGTCATGGAGCTCGATGGGGAGTGCATCACTCCCCATCGAGGTTTCAAGAAGCATTGGATGGGGCGCGCCGTGAACTTCTGGTGCGAGGCGAGTAAGGCGGAGCTTAAGCTTGAGCGGCTCTCGCATGATTACGTGC
>CAUWMI010000191.1:0-4624 GCA_963559755.1 uncultured Slackia sp.
CGAGTGCGGGTTCGCAATGGATTCTTTCATGGGGCCTCCCATAAGGTTTACCAGGTGTTTCTATAAATCCATGCTAGTCTCCAAGCCTTGCCAAACCCTTTCCCGCGGGTTCGTTTTTTGCGGCGCGGATTATGCGGGATAGGGGTGCATGTGCGCGCGGAATCATGCGGGATTCTGGCGCGGATCGGATGGGAATATCGTCGCTTTCCCTCTGTCTCTTCTCAAAACCTTGCCGGAATCTCTCCAATTTCTTGCGGGAACCTTTCCGGAACCTTGCCGAGGGGGTCGAATGTGCCTCTTTTCCCCGATATGCCGGGCGCTCGGCGAGTGCAAACCGGATGAAAGCATGATTTTTGGACAACTTTGCAGGTTAGCCAGGGGATTTGCCATCAATTGCATCTTCCTAAAAAGTTAGTCTTGGTTTTTGCCAGGCGAAACAGTTCGCTAGCTTTTCGAGGGCGGTGATTTTCTTGTCTTGCGATGTGCGTAACCGCTGAAAAGAGCGGCTAAGTTGCAACGTTGTCCAAAAATCGAGTAACTTTCCGGGCTTGCGCTCTCGTCCGGCTATTAGCTGTCATCTACCGTCGCCGCGCGGCTACCGTTACCGCGTAGAGTCATGAATTCCCCACACGGGAAAATGCCAGTGTTTTGGTATCATATCGCGCGCCCGTACGCCCTTCGCGTCATGCGCGAGGAGCTCGGGGATTGTGCTCCCGCGCCGCGTCGAGCGCGATGCCTAGGGGCCGCATCCGCGCGCCACGCACTCGGTGCCCACATCGCACCCCTCGCGACCTGCGGCATCGCCCTCCATCGCACCCCGTGTGACCCTGCGGCATCCCCTCGCGTTATGCTCGCGATTCCCGCACGGCCCCAAACGCGAGAAATTTACAGTATCGGGCAGAAGCTTTTACCCCAAAACGCTCGCTAACGTGTTAAGCTACTGGTATATATCAGCAAGCTAGATGTAGAACCCCGCGACTTACGAATTCACAGGCACGTCCGACAACGTAATAAGCACGTTAGCCCACAGCTGGATAAGCAAGAAAGTCGTTGCAAGCTAGTAGAGGTGTATCGGCATGATGAGGCTAATCGAACTTAAGGATACGTTCGTCGGCAAGGTCCTGGCGGTGTTCGTGTCCATCCTCCTGGCTACGTCGTTGATCAACGTAGCCGCATTCGCCACCGGGCAGGAGGAAAATTCCACAACTCCATATCAGGAGTCTATTGACGACCGCGGTACGGGCGCTGAGTCCGCTGACGTGTCGTCGGCTAATGCGGCGCAGGAGGTGAGCGAAACCGCCCAGCCCGCCGCGCAGGAACCCGCAGCCCAGCCGGCAGTCGAGGAGCCCACCAGCTCCGAGCCCGCCGCCCAGCCCGAGCCCGCTGCGGAGGAATCCCAGAACAACGCAACCTCCAACAACGAACAGGGAGGGGCCCCGGCATCTGGCGGCAATCAGGCAACCACGCCCGCCGCGCAGGAGCAGGACAAGGACCAGTCCGCCCAGGCCGCGCCCGCTGACGCCACCGTCAAGTTGAAGCTGGACAACGCGTCGCTCGTGATCAAGAGCGATGACAACAAGAAGGTCGCCAGCGACAAAACAAGCGTCAAGGTTGACGCCCAGAAGAAGCTCGAGTTCAAGGCCGTCGCAGCAGACGGCTACACGCTTGATACGGTCAAGGCGCAAAGCAACGGCGCCCAAATCCAGCTGACCGAAAAGGCCGACGACACCTACGTGGTGGACGCGGCCAACGTGGCTGACGGGCTTGAAATTGACGTGACCACCGAGGTCGTGAAGGACGAAGAGGCGACCGAGGAAGAGTCCGCAACCGAAGAAGGTTCCGAGGGGGCAACTGAAGAAGGCGCCGAGGAGGATGCCGCCGAGGCTGACTCCGAGGAGTCGACCGAGGGTGAAGAGGCCACCGAAGAGGAGTCCACACCTGAGGAAGAGGCGACAAATGAGGTTGCCGACGAGGCTGCAAACGCAATGGAATCCGCCACCGACGCCATCGCCTCGGTAATGATGCTTAAGGCGAGCACGCCTGTTGATGTTCAATTGCGCCTTTACAATACGGACAATCAAGTCGACGAGATCATTCCTTACACTTTCGCTGGCAACATCAATGCGACTACCGCGCCAACGGTAGAGAATGTGTCCGAGTTGGCCGAGACCACTTCACCGACGCTACCGTCGACGACGCGAACGGTAACCGTACTGAGATTAAGTACGTGGAGTCCCAAAACGGTGCGACGTTCTATGCGTTCATCGAGGACCCTACCTATGGGGTCGGTCTTGCTGAGGACGAAACCATCTACCTCAACTACATGGAGGACGGCAACACCGTTCCCGTGAATGTCAACACTAGCGGCGAAGACGACGTTGGGGGCAACGCTGTTGACGCGGCGGAGCGCGCAACGAAGGGCTCCGATTTCAGTTTCAATGTGTCAACCGCTCGTGGTTATACCGCCGAGGTGACGGTTAATGGGGAGTCGGTTAAATCGGATACAGGTGCGTATACCACCCGCATTGCTGAGAATGCCGATACTGTCCAAATTTCGGTCACCTTTGTTGCGGACGAATCCGTGAGCTTTGATCCCGGCGTATTTAATCAGCGGAATTATAAATACCTGTTTGAAGGTGGTAGTGAAGACACGTACGGCGCGGAGGGTGGAACCAACGGTACGCCGAGGTTTACTTCCAACACGCTGGACATTCAGGAAGAGAGTGTCGGTGCAGATGGCGCCGGCTTCACTTTCGAGTTCACCACAAATGGCGACTGGCAGTGCGATTCGTTCCAGATCAATGGAACCTATATTCAAATCCCCCAAACGCGAACCGAGGGAGCCTCCGCTCAGACCGTACTATACTCTGACGGAACCGGGGAGTGTGTCGCGACGTTTGCGCTCACAAGCATTCGTGGCGAAAATGCCACGTATCGTTTGACGATTACGGGCGCGAAAGAAGACTTGACCATTACTGCTGCAAACCTGAACGGCGGCGGCTGGTCTGAGGTTATCCCGACAGCCACCGAAGGCGTCTGGTTCAAGAGCTCAGCAAGTCAGGGCGGCCGTCTTGAGGACGGCGGTCTGAATGAGCCGTATGCAACGGCGGGTGGCGGTACGCCCAAATTCCAGTTTGGCCTTGATGAGGGCTACAAAAATCTCGCAGTCGATATCATCGGTTATACGGGCGATGATGAGGTCGCCTATCAGCAGAGTGTGGATTTGCCTCGCGCGGGACAGAGCGAGTCTATTCGCGTTGAATATCGCTATTGGAAGCCTGGTTGGTTTGGGGGCGGTAGCTGGCAGACTGGAACCGCAACTGTAGCCACTATCACCGGCAACCGTGACGGCTCCTATACAATTCAGTACACCAACAACCAGGAATACAACGAAGCGATCGAGCTCCAGTTCCTCGAGATTACTTGCGAGCTTGCGACGTATGGTGTTGTTTACAATCCCGGTTCTGGTACCAATGCTCCGATTGATAGCCAATCGTATGACGTCGTAAGTAACAGCACTGCTGTTGTTGCTAGCGGCTCCCCGAAGCCTCCGGCTGGCAAGCAGTTCTCTGGCTGGACCATCGAGGGCGATGATTCTGGTACGGTGTACTACGCAGGCGATGCTATCAATCTGACCGACCCTGAAATCAACGCGCTTATCTTTGAGAACGCAGGAAGCGGCAAGGACGGCGTTCTGCAGTTCAACGCGCGCTATGTGGATACGCTTCAGAGCGGTGACCCCATTGAGGTTCCCGTTTACTATCAGGTTCAGAAAACAGACGGCTCGTACGAAACAGTCAAAACCTCCTATATTGGCGGCAAAGTAGACGGAACGTCTTACCTACGTACGTACGATTCAACCTATGAACACGATGGAATTAACTATCTTTACTCGAGTGACGACTCTAAGCTGAATGCTGTCGGCGGCGCAGAAGGTGAGGAAGGCGCAATCTATGTGCGCTATAACCTGCCTGCGGTGACGCTGCACTACGCTTCTGTCGATGAGGACATGGGCACAGTTGACCCCAAGTCCGAAAATGTGACCGTCAAAAACGACACGGCGACTGGTTCCACCGCCACCGCAAAACCTGGCTATGAGTTTGTTGGCTGGTACGACAATGAGGAGTGCGCCGGCGATCCCGTTTCTACCGATGAGACGTTTGCCCCCAGCAAGCCAGAGGGTGGTTGGGTTGAGGCGACCTACTACGCCAAGTGGAAGCCTGTTCCACTGCCAATCTATATTGAGGTTTATAAAAACGGCACCCTGGTGAACGCTAGCGAGCATGCCGAGGCCTCAAACCTTAAGAATCACACCGCCGGTTTCGATGCGACTCCTGAGGGTGACAGGATTAAGGTTACCTATACATATGAAAGCCTGAACTGTGCCGACATCGCCCTTCTGGTCAAAAACTTCCAAGGCTACAGTGTTTCGGTGGAGTCTGATAACACGTCAGATACGCCGTCCATCATTCCGGGCGAAGATTCAGTGAAGTGCAGCATCACTGGCTCCGGCGCAAATTGGGAGCTGGATAACATTCCCAGTGGCGCAACGATTAAGGTGAATCTGACGCCCAAGACCGACGCGAGCTACACGGTCCACTACGTGCTCGACGGCACCGAGACC
>CAUWMI010000192.1:0-4616 GCA_963559755.1 uncultured Slackia sp.
TCCTTGTCCTCGCTCTAGGACGCGTGGGAAACCGGATGATTGTGCCTCCATCGCCCACAAAGCGGGCATCGCTGCGCTTGCCCGCGGTTCGCAATGCCTTCGAAGCTTGTTGCGTTACCAAGTGCCTCAGGTGATGAATGATTTATCCTGCGTTTCCACGGGCCCCCAACGACAAAAGCCCCATGCGCCATCAATCAAAGCGCATGGGGCTTTCTAGTTCGGAGTTATTGCAGAGGATTACGCGCTTGCACCCTGAGCGGCAGCCTGAGCATTCTCCTCGATCGCCTCGTCGGTGGGCGCTTCGTGGGCGCTGCGGGCGAGGATGTTGGCGTACACCGCGCCGGAGATGTTGTGCCACACGCTGAAGATTGCGCCGGGCACAGCGGCCATCGGCATGGCGGCGAAGTGCACGGTAGCCAGCGAAGTGGCCAGGCCGGAGTTCTGCATGCCAACCTCGATGGAGATGGTGCGGCGCTGCGCCTTGGACAGTCCCAGCAGGCAGGCAGCACCGTAGCCAAGCGCGTAGCCCAGCACGTTGTGCAGCATGACCACGAGGATTACCAGCGGACCCACGGCGAGCACGTTGGCGGCGTTAGCGGCCACAACAGCCATGATGATCAGCGAGATGCCCACGACCGAGATGAGCGGCAGCACCTTGGCGAAGCCTTGCGCGAACTTCTCGAAGAAGTAGTTGATGACGAAGCCCGCGGCGATGGGCAGGAACACCACCTGCACGATGGACATGAACATGCTCATGAACGACACATCGACCGTCTGGCCAGCGAGCAGCAGCACGAGCGCCGGCGTAACGACGGGTGCCATGATGGTGGTGCACGCGGTCATGCCAACGGAAAGCGCCACATCGCCCTTCGCGAGGAACGTCATGACGTTGGAGCTGGTGCCGCCGGGGCAGCAGCCCACGAGAATGACGCCCACGGCGAGCTCGGGCGGCAGCTGGAAGAGCTGCACCAGGATGAACGCCAGGCCCGGCATGATGATGAACTGCGCAAAGATGCCCGTGATGGCGGCCTTGGGCTTGGTAAACACAACCTTGAAGTCAGACAGCTTGAGCGTCATGCCCATGCCGAACATGACGATGCCCAGAAGCGTATTCACATAGCTCGTCTTGATGACGGAAGATACAGGCGCGGGAAAGACCAGGGCGATAATGGCTACGAGAAGCGCGATAATCGCCATGTACTTTCCAGCAAAGTCACTTATCCTCTCGAGCACTTTCATCATTGTTCCCTTTCCTCGGAATCCATGCGCCAAGACGCGCAACCCTCCGCTTTCGGAGGGTCGTTGCATTGTAGCGCTTTAGTGCATTAGAGTGCGCTGGTATTAATGGAAGGAAACAGTGCGGAAACAAACCCGCGGCGAACGGCACCTGAATAAAGATGGGCGGCACCCGAAGGCACCGCCCATGGCTCTCGTCATTTCGTTGTCGGACGCTTTAGAAGCCCAGAATCTCCTTGACCGCGGCCTCGACCTCGGCCAGCGGAACGGAAACCTTCTCGCCCGTGGCGCGGTTCTTGACCTCCGCGGTGCCCTCGGCCAGGCCGCGCTTGCCGGCCACCACCTGCACAGGCCAGCCGATCAGATCGTTGTCGGCAAACTTGACGCCGGCGCGCTCGTTGCGGTCATCGATGACCGTCTCGAGACCCGCGGCCGCAAGCTCTGCCGCAATCTTCTCCGCAGCCTCGGTCACCTCGTCAGGCTTGGCAGAGAGCGGAATCACGCACACGTGCGCCGGCGCGATGCCCGCCGGCCAGATGATGCCGTACTCGTCGTGGCTCTGCTCCACCGCCGCGGCCATCGTGCGCGACACGCCCACGCCGTAGCAGCCCATGATGAAGGGCTTCTCGGTGCCGTCCTCATCCATGAAGGTGGCACCCATGGCACGAGAGTACTTGTCGCCCAGCTTGAAGATCTGGCTGACCTCGATGCCACGAGCCAGCTCAAGCGGTTTGCCGCACACGGGGCAGGCATCGCCCTCGCGCACCATGCACAAATCGGCCCACGCGTCCACTTGGAAATCCTCACCGAGCTTGGCGCCCACCAGGTGATAGCCGTCCTCGTTGGCACCCACGACCCAACGCTCGATGCCACGCAGGCTCTCGTCGGCGGCGATCTTCACGCCCTCGGGCAGGCCCACGGGGCCCATGGAGCCCTTGACCAGGCCGGCGTCTTTCATCTCTTCGTCGGTGAGCGGCGTGAAGCCCGACACCACGCGCTCGGCCTTGACATCGTTGACCTCATAGTCGCCGGGCACAAACAGCACCCAAATCTGGCCCTCGGAATCTTTGCAGGAGAACGCCTTCATGCAAGCGGCCTCCTCGCATCCCAGATGCGCAGCCAGCTCGGCAATCGTGTGCACGCCGGGCGTGGAGATCTTCTCGCAGGACTCGGCGGGGTATGCCACCGGATGCGGCGTGCACGCGGCAGCCTCCACGTCGGCCGCATAGCCGCAGGTGCAGTGCACGAGCTCGGCCTCGCCCGTATCGGCGAGCGCCATGAATTCCTCGGACTCGTTGCCGCCGATCTGGCCGGAGTCGGCCTGCACGATGCGGAAGTTCAGGCCCATACGCTCGCACATATTGGTGTAAGCGTCGCGCATGAGGGCGTAGTTCTTGTCCAAACCCGCCTCATCGGCATCGAAGCTGTAGGCATCCTTCATCACGAACTCGCGGCCGCGCAAAAGAGCGAAGCGCGGACGACGCTCATCGCGGAACTTCACCTGAATCTGGTAGAGGTTCTTGGGCAGATCCTTGTAGCTGCGCAGCTCGTTTTTCACCAGGTCGGTGATGATTTCCTCATGCGTGGGACCCAGCACGAAATCGTTGCCGTGGCGATCAACCACGCGCAGAAGCTCGGGACCGTAGTCATCCCAGCGGCCGCTCTCGTGCCACAGCTCGGCGGGTTGCACGAACGGCATCAGAATCTCCTGGCCGCCGTGGGAATCCATCTCCTCGCGCACGATGTCCTCGATCTTGCGCAGCACGCGCATGCCCAGCGGCAGGAATGAATACAGGCCGGCGGCCTCTTTGCGGATCATACCCGCGCGCGTGAGCAGCTTGGCAGACACGATGTCCGCGTCGCTGGGATCCTCTTTGAGCGTGGGGGCATACAGCGCACTCATGCGCAGTACGGCGTGCTTGGCGAATGTGGTCATGTGCGATTCCTTCTCGAGCATGAGGGTGGAAGCCGCCTCGCAACGCCACGGGCGCAAAATCGCCCGCCAAAAGGCTAGCCTACCGTCCTCTTTCGGCTTCAAATTTCAACCCGTCAACGATACCCGCCCCGGGCCTGCGGCGCAAGGCTTTTCGCCGCTGTTACATCTTTTGGATTTCCTCCATCAGGGCGTCAACGATGCCTTCCTCGGGCACCTTGCGCAAAACCTTACCGTGGGCGAACAGCGCGCCCGATCCCGCGCCGCATGCCACGCCGATATCGGCATCGGCGGCCTCGCCGGGACCGTTCACCACGCAGCCCATGACCGCCACCTTGAGCGGCTTGGGGCACGTGGCCAATCGCGCATCCACCTGCTTGGCCAGTCCGATGAGGTCAACCTGACAGCGCCCGCACGTGGGACAGCTGATGATTTCAGGGCCGCGACGGCGCAGATCGAGCGCCGCGAGCAGCATCCAGCTGGCGCGCACCTCCTCGGTGGGGTCGTCGGTCAGCGAGATGCGCATGGTGTCGCCAATGCCTTCTTCCAGCAGAATGCCCAGGCCGGCGGCCGATTTGACGGTGCCCTGCATGAGCGTGCCCGCCTCGGTGATGCCGATGTGCAGTGGCACCTGCGGAATCTCGCGCGCCAGCATGCGATAGGTGCGCACCGTGGTCATCACGTCGTGGGCCTTGGCCGAAACCACCACGTCGTGGAAACCGCGCTCTTCGAAATGATGCACATAGTCGATTGCCGACTGAGCAAGCTTTTCGGGCAGCGTAAGATCGGCGCGCGCCTTGAGCGCCTCGTCGAGCGAACCCGCGTTCACGCCCACGCGGATGGGAATGCCCGCCTCGCCCGCGGCCTCAATCACGGCGTCGGTGGCCTCCCAGCCGCCGATGTTGCCGGGGTTGATGCGCAGCTTGGCGGCACCGCGTCGCGCGGCCTCGATGGCAATCTGCGCATCGAAGTGCACGTCGGCCACCACGGGAAGCGGGCTTTGTGCGCACACCTCGGCAAATGCGTCCAGACATGAGCGACGCGGAATGGCCATGCGCACGATCTCACAGCCCACATCGGCAAGCGCGCGAATTTGTGCAAGGTTGGCGGCCACATCGTCGCCCGGAACGTTGAGCATGGATTGCACCGCGCACGGTGCTCCCCCGCCCACAGGCACGCTGCCCACCATCACACTGCGGGTCTGTTCATTGGGTTTCATGGCGACTCCCTATCCCCAGTTTCCGAAGACGAATCGTTGTACGTCTTGATTCACCATAAACAGGAAGAATACCAAAAACAGCGCCATGCCCGCCAGACTCATGGCGTTCATGGCCTTGTAGCCCACCTGGCGTTTCGAGAGCTTCTGGAAGATCTCGATGACGAAACGCCCGCCGTCAAGCGGCGGAATAGGCAGCAGGTTCATCAATCGCAGCGACACCGAGATGAG
>CAUWMI010000193.1:0-4584 GCA_963559755.1 uncultured Slackia sp.
CGGGACATACCCATCCGCAAAAGGCGCGCCCCAACAGAAACACGAGGATTGCCGCCACGACGATGCAAAGTACCGCCTGGGGAATGATGGTGCGGGCAGAAATCATCGACAATATAGCCCCCAGCGGGCACAGCATGGAAATATCGCTCCATCCCACACCACAGAGGGTTCCCGTCGAAAATCCCAGAATGATTCCTGCCGCTAATACGACGAACACCGCCGCTGCAACGGCGATTCTCAAGCGTGAGAATTTCATGCCTTGCCCCCTTCCCCGGTGAGCGGCTTCACGACAATAGCGCGCACCTTCGCGTCGAGCGCCGATCCCGCCTGAGTGGAAACGCACACCGATTCGCATGCGCCGCATCCGTTGCACAAATCAGGGTTGACGACAGGCACCTGGGATACCGACCCGTCGGCACTTTTCTCTTCTTTGAAGGAAATCGCGGCGTGCTCCTCGCCACGCACCTGCACACACGCATCGCGGCAATAGGAGCAATACCCGCTTCGATAGGCGAGACATAAATCAGAATCGAGCTCTGCAACACCGATTCGTGCGGTTTGAGAATCAAAATCGGCAGGAAGCGAAAGTGCCGTAGATGGACACACCTCCGCACAAAGCGGAATACCACCATTCTCCCGCGCGCAGAAGTCGCAGTATTTCATCGCATCCAGTACGCCGGAATAATTGTCCGAAAACTCCATACGGGGCGTATGCATACCCACGATGCCGCATTCTGGCTTAGCGGGTCTAATCAAATCGTACGGACACGCCTCGACGCATCGATAGCAATGCACGCATTTGCTGATGAGGGCATCTTCGTCCTGTCCTCCGGGAGGACGCACCAAAGGCGTTGACCCAACATAGCGAAGCGATCCTAATCCGAGCAGAGCGACCGTCGACCCAACGCCGATGGCGAACGTACGTCGAGAGAACGATGTCCCCCTCTTGCGCGGCAACTCAGTGCCTTCCCCGCCCTCTTGCTCCATTGCGGGTCTTTGAGATATCTCACTCATGAAACCCCCATTCCGCCACGCGATCGCAACGCGTGGCTAAGAATCCACATTGCAGCGTGACGCACGTGGGATAAACCCACACGCACGCCACGCCCTCAATTGCGCTCAACGCCGCTGCACGACGCCGAGCGCATCCTACTATCACGCGAGAGCGGAATCCTCAACCCATATGCAGGGCCTCACTCCCACGTTTCCGCCCAGTTCACTGGCGTTTTCCCCATGATTGTCGTAACCGTCATGGAGTTCACCGTTGATACGATAGCCATCGCCATGGACGTATCCGTCATCGGTGACCACGGCAGTGTAGCCACCGTAATAGCCGCTCGAGCGCAGCCACCACACTGCCGACCCGGAGAGCTCCTCGTCGATCTGGCCGTCGGCACCGCTGGTCACGCCCGTGTATACGCCCTCGTCAAGCGCATGCTGCGTGGGGTACGCCATGCGAGCGGTCTTGTTGTTGAAATACTCCCGCGCCTCGTTTGTGCTCAGCAGAAACACGCTATCCTCGGTTTCCTCAGCAGCATGAACCGAAGGATCGTCCCATGTGGCAGCGGTCGCAGGGGTGTTGTTCTTCGTGTCGATTATCGTCGTGGGAACGATCGCCGAACGCTCCTCATCGGAAAACGCGGTCTGCAAGAACTCCCCATTGAGCCAAGCGCGCAGCGAGCTATCCGCCCATTGAACATCGGTAGTGGGGCGTGGCGAGCTATCTCCCCAGGTCACGCCTTCATCCACATCGCTAAACGGCATGGCATCGAGCACGTTCTTGCTAATCAGAAGCTTCTTTCCATCCTGCTCTGCCAATACGTACCACTCGATGGCCTCCGTACTGGATTCATTTCCATCTTGCTCGTAAGAGCCAAACGTTACCGTCTGAAGTTCTTGAGCCTCGGCCTGCTCATGGCTGAGGTAATTAAGCGACGCGTTGTCGCCCGAACCGACACCGGTGCTTCCGCCACCGGATGCGCACCCCGCCATGCCCGCAACGAGCGCGCACGCGGCAAGCGCGGAGCAGAGCTTTATTGGTACTGCCCTCATTGATAAACCTCCATTCTCCAGCACTCCATGCTATCGAGATAATCAGTACAGCATGAAGAGGGTTTCGCCCATGACGTACATCGCCACGCGCAACGCGATGACGCACGCAAAGCCAGCAATGACCGACACCGAACCCCACACCGTCCAGTTGTTCTTCTGATTCCTGCCGATAATGGCGGCAATGACGGCGAGCACGGCGCCTGCAATCGCAATGACAGTCGCAACCATGCAATCGCCCGAGAACAAGGAGATGTCAGCTCCACTCACCAAGGCGTAATTGGGATGAGTCGGATCAAAGTAATAGTCGTAAGACTGGAATGCGGCACTCGAAACCTGCATGGCGATCAGGAATGCCGCGGTAAGAACCGCGTTCACGGCAGAACCGATTACAGCGAAGCTGCCGATGCCTTCGATTTCGACCTTCTTGACCGACGCGATAATCGCGACGGTCGCAGGACCAAGCACACACGCAGCGCCGAGAAGAGAGAGGAGCTGCAGCACGGAATCCCAAGCAGGACGAGCGGCAAGCATATAGCTGTGTCCCATGGCAGCAACAAGGATCAGACATGCCACAAGACCCACGACGGCAAGCCACGCAGGAACAGTGTTGTCGTCACTGCGACGCAACATTAGGAAGAACGCCGCCATGACCACCACGAGAATCACTATCGCGATCAGTTCCTGCGTGATGCCAGAGGTGAGATGGCCGAAACCATTGAAGATGTTGAACGGGTGCGTCAAGTGGAACAAAACGGCAATGCCGCCTACCACCAGCACCACGAACGAGGTGACAAGAGCCACCAGCTGGATGGCGCCCGCCTGCTTCTTGAGGGCAAGGATGCACTGGGTCCCGAAGATGCCAATGGACCACGCAAGAAAGCTCGTGAAAAGCACCAGGGGAATTTGGATTTCCATAGTTACTCAGCCCCCTGCCATTTGATATTGCGCATGATGTAGAACATGCTCGGGCCGTTGCCGGCATCGGTGAGCTTGTACACCTGTGCGTCGGTGAACTCGTTGAGGAAATCGCCCAGGACTTCGCCTCGGGGACCGCGGAATGTCTCGATGCCCTCGTCGGCATCGCCGTACCAGCGCGCCATGCCGCAGCACTGGCTCACACATTGTGGAAGCTCTCCCTGCGCGGTGCGCTGCTGGCACAGTGTGCACTTTTCCACAACGCCCTCTTCCTCATTGAGGTATCGAACGCCGTAGGGGCAGCTCATGACGCAGAACTGGCAGCCGATGCATTTGGATTTGTCAATCTGAACGGTACCGTCCTCGAGCTTATGCGATGCACCGGTCGGACACACGTGCACGCATTCGGGATTCTCGCAATGCTGGCACTGAACGTTCAGAAAGTACGTCTCGACGTCGGGATACTGACCCGAGCCGCCTTCTTTGGGCGTAGGTCCTACGCGCAGCGTCTTGTTCCAAAAATTGCCGATAGGCACGTTATTCACGACCTTGCACGCGACGCTGCATGCAAGACAGCCCACACAGCGGTCAAGGTCTGTGCAAATTGAAAGCTGTGTCATTGTGCAGACCCCTTTCTTTAGTCGAAGTTATCGGGATGGATGCCTTCGCCGCCGATGGCCCACAGCTTCAAGCGAGGATCGCTGGAGTCGTGGATAATCTCGGTGCCGTCGTTGCCGCACGGAACGGGATTGCCGAACGGGCTATTCTTAGGCGTCGCCTTGTACACCTTTACGGGATAGCCGCGCACGGTGGACGAGCCGTTGTACTTGTCCTGCGCAGTACGGTCAACCAGACAATTGATGCAGGAGAGGCGGAAGCCCTTGTCTGCCTGAGCGAGCTCCGGATACCACCACTGATGCTCTGCGTTAATCACGCCGGGCGCGATGCCGTAATACAGGTCGACCGTCTGACGTACCTTGCCCCATGGGCTCTCAATCCAAGCCCAATCGCCCTGCTCAAGACCAAGCTCAGCGGCGGTTTCGGGATTGATTTCCATGCGAGGCACGGGCCACAGCTCGCGGCACCACGGAAGCTGACGATGCTCAGAGTGGAAGTACACCGGAATGCGGCGACCGGTGATGCAGGTAATCGGATACTCCTCGTACAGCTCCGGATCACGGCGCGGGGTATGGATGCCCTCAACGTAATACGGAAGCGCTTCGGTATGGAAGCCCTCGATGACCTCGGGGCCATCGGTGCCGTTGGGGAAATGCGACTCGATGGTGGTGGCCCACAACTCCTGCTTCATGGTAGGCGTGGGGAAACCGGGGATATTGATGTCGAGCACGACCGGCTGCTGATGCGGAGCCTTGCGGTACGCTTGCCCAATCTCGTAACGACGGTAGGAGCCCCAATCGTCCGGGAACACTTCCTTCATGTTCCAGGTGCCATGCTCCTGATACGCCTGCACGAACTCATCCCATGATTCATAGGGAGCGCAGCCGCCACCGTGCTCGTAGTCGAAGCACTCGTACTCAAGGGCAAGGATGTCGATGGACTTACCGGTCTCGGCCATCTTCTTCTCGCATTTCGGGTCTTTCTCGTCGCCGGAAACGG
>CAUWMI010000194.1:0-4554 GCA_963559755.1 uncultured Slackia sp.
TACCTGGTCAGCAAGGTATATTATTTCCAATACCTAACGAAACCCCTGAAAACCGTGATTTTCAGGGGTTTCGTTTGCTAACTGGACTAAATAGGCCGGATGGAGCACACGCCGACCGAATCAAACGAGTTGCACGACCTACTGGCGCAACCAGAGACCCGTTTTGCCACCATCCTTCTTGAGCAGGCGCACGTCCATGATCTCCATGCCGCGGTCGACCGCCTTGCACATGTCGTATACGGTCAGGCACGCCACACTCGCCGCGGTCAGCGCCTCCATCTCGATGCCGGTCTTGCCGGTCACGCCGCAGGTGGTAGTGATATGGATGCCCACGCGACCGTCCTCGCGCTCGCCCTCGAACGCCGGCTCGCATTCGACCTTCGCCTTGGTGATATTGAGCGGGTGGCACATGGGGATAAGCTCGCTCGTCTTCTTGGCCGCCATCACGCCGGCAACGCGCGCGCAGGCAAGCACGTCGCCCTTGGCCGCCTTGCCCTCCACGATCAGGTCGAGCGTCTCGCGGTGCATGGCAATGAAGCCCTCCGCCACCGCGATGCGCTCGGTGTCGGGCTTGGCGGACACATCCACCATCCGCACCTCGCCCTTCTCGTCAATATGAGTAAGCTTTTCCATTTCTAACCTCCGATTTGGCTCATGTTTCGTTCGGTGCCCACTTTGTTGTGGTGCTCGTCGGGCTTGATGCGCAGCGCCTCGGCGAACGCGGCACGCACCCCTTCGTCATCGCCCGCACGCAGGGCATCACGCACGTCAAGCTCAACGTCCGAGAATAGGCACGGGCGCAGCTTGCCGTCAGCCGTGAGGCGCACGCGGTTACACTGCGAACAGAAGTGGTTGGACATGGCCGAGATGAACCCGACCGTGCCCTTCGCGCCCGGAAACTCCCAATAGCGCGCCGGCCCCCATCCGAGCGGCTTGTCGCCGCCCGCGGGCACGAGCTCGGGCAGCCCCTCCTCGCGCGCACGAGAGTTAATCGTGGCGAGCACCTCCTCATTGGGAACCACATCGGCCGGCCCCCAGCCGCACCCGGCAACGCCGGCGGAATCGCCCACGGGCATATACTCGATGAAGCGCACATGCAGCGGCCGATCGACCGACAGGCGCGCGAACGCGAGGTAATCCTGGTTGAGACTGCGCACCGTGACGGCGTTGATCTTCACGGGGTCGAACCCCGCCTCAAGCGCCGCCTCGATGCCATCGAGCGTCTCGTGGAGGTGCCCGCGGCGCGTGATATAGGCGAATTGATCCTCATCGAGCGTGTCGAGCGAGATGTTAACGCGCGAAAGACCCGCGCGCTTGAGATCGTCCGCCATCTTGGGCAGAAGCACGCCGTTGGTGGTCAGCGATACGTTCTCGATGCCCGGCGTATTCGCCACATCGCGCACGAGGTCAACCACGCCCTTGCGCACAAGCGGCTCGCCTCCGGTCAGGCGCACGCTCTTGATGCCGAGCTCGGCCGCAATGCGCACCAGATGCGCGATCTCCTCGATGCGCAGAATCTGTTCGTGCGGCAAGCTGACAACGCCCTCTTCGGGCATGCAGTAGATGCAGCGATAATTGCAGCGATCAGTCAGCGAGATGCGCAGATACTCAATAGTGCGCCCCAGATGGTCTTTCATGGAACTCCCTTCAAACGCTCGCATAGTACCACGAACGAGAATAATTTGAAACGAATGCTCTCCCGAGCGCGACAGGCTGCGGTGGGCTGACGGGGAGGGCTGCGGGGACACTTGTCTCCCTCAAACTTTTTCTTCAAAAGCTGGAGAGACGAGTGAGGCGCATAGTGGTGAACATGCCAGTGGCATGTTCAGTGCCACACTTTCGCGACCGAGAGGGAGCACACCTGCAGGGCAGGTGGGTAGCGGAACGCGTGCCCCGCCGCCCTTCCCGTCGGCCCTCCGCAGCCCCAAGGTCACCTCGTCACGAGGTACACCGCCTCGGGCGGAATGCGGATAAGCAGCTCGTCGCCTTCCCCGGGCAACTCCTCCGCGTCCACCTTGAGTTTGTCCACGCGCCATTGCAGGTGCGTGCGGAGGAACTTCATGGTCTCGTCCTCCTCGGCCACATCGTGCATACGCTGCGGCGTTTCCTCCGCATCCAAGAAGCCCAGCATGACGATACGCTCGAAGCGCGAATCGCTCACGCGGTCGGCGCGCATGCGGTACACGTTCTCGTCGGGGCAGCTCGCCCGCTGCAGATAGAACGCCCTCACGCCAAAGTACCGCACGTCGCGCGGCACCTCACGCGCGCACCTCACGCGAACGCCCCATTGCGGCAGGTGCACCGTAGATGCGTCCACATACTCCGCCTCCGTGGTGTTCTTGCAGCCAGAAAGCTTGATGGCCGCAAGCGAGCCGGGATTGTCGACGATGGCCTGATTGGAACCAATCTCGTCGATGCGTCCGCCCTCCACCACGGCGATGCGATCGCAGAACCTGAACGCCTCATCGATGTCGTGGCTCACATAGAGCACCGTGCCTTCGAACTCCTTGAACAGGCCGATCAGGTTCTGCTCGAGCGAACTCTTGAGGTGCGCATCGAGCGCCGAGAACGGCTCGTCGAGCATCAGGATGCCGGGGCGCGCCGCCAACATGCGCGCCAGGGCCACACGCTGCTGCTGGCCGCCGGAAAGCTGCGCCGGATAGCGCGCCTCCAAACCCTCGAGGCCAAAACGGCGCATCTGCTGCGCCACCGTCGCGTCGCGATCGCCCGCCGAGACATCCTTGCCGATACCCGCCGCCACGTTCTGCGCCACCGTCAGATTGGGAAACAGCATGTAGTTCTGGAACAGGAGCGCGGTCTTGCGCTGCTGCGGCGTCAGGTCGACCTTCGCCCGCTTGCCGCGCGCGCGGTCGAAGAACACCCTGCCGTTCACCTCGATATGGCCTTCGTCGGGGCGCTCGATGCCCGCGATGCAGCGCATGGTGAGCGATTTGCCGCAGCCCGAAGCGCCCAGAAAGCCCAGCACCTCATCGCCCGCCTTGAACGCCACGTCCAGCGTGAAATCGCCTAAGTTCTTTTTGATATCGACCTTCAAGCTCATGAGATTCCTCCGTGCGAGCCATCAAAACTTCTCATGCTGGCAATACTAATCGGCTTGCCGCTCGAGAGAGCGGCGATACCGAGTCGTGCGCTTGCTCCACAGATTGATGAACAGAATCACCAGGAAGCTGAACGCGATCACCACGAGCGTCCAGAACAGCGCCGTGTCCATATCGCCGCCCATCCACTCGAAGTAGATCGCGATGGGGATGGTGCGCGTGATGCCGGCGTAGTTGCCCGCCAGAAACAGCGTGGCACCGAACTCGCCCAGCGCGCGAGCGAACGCGAGCACCGTGCCCGCGGCGATGGAACTCCACGCAAGCGGCAGCATCAGCCTGAAGAAGATGCGTCCGTTGCTCCATCCCAGCGTGCGCGCCGCATCAAGCATCGTGGGGTCGATGCTCTCGAACGCTCCGCGCGCGCTGCGATACATCAGCGGAAACGCCACCACCACGGCGGCGATCACCGTGGCGGGCCAGCTGAACACGAGCGAAAAGCCATGATCGATGAACCAGCGTCCCACCGGCGAGTTATTGCCCAGCGCCAGCAGCAGAATGAAGCCGCACACCGTAGGCGGCAGCACCATGGGAATGGTGAACAACGTGTCGGCGACGTCCTGGGCGCGCTTGGGGATGCGCAGGCTGAAATACGCCGCCGCAAGCCCGAGGATGAAGATGAACACGATGGCCACGCCTGTGGTCTTGAGCGTGACCCAGAGCGGGCTCCAATCCAGGTTGGCCAAAAACTCGCCCAACGCCGCGAGCCCCGTGGCAGGCGGCACAATGTCGACCGCAGCGGGATCGACCACATGGGCGAAATCCACGTATTCCGGGCGCGCCTCGTTGTTGGCGTCAGACACCACGTCGCTGCCGTCGGCCCCCGTAACCGTCACGTAATAGCGCCCCTCATCGGCCGCAACGCCGAACGAGTACACGATGCCGTCCTGCTCCACGCTCTGATTCGCCGTAAACGTCCAGGGCTCCTCATCGCTCAGCACCACGCCGCCGTTGACCGCAGCGCTATCGAGCGCGATGAGGTAGTCCTGCACCAGGCTCAGGTCGTCGGGGTCTTTCGTGTCGATAAACTCGGCTGCTTGCTGCGGAACGTGCACGATCACGCCGTCATCCGTCGCCACGGCCACCAGGTAATCGTCGCTTGCGCCCTGGTAGTACGCGTAGCCGATATAGGCACCGTCCACATCGCGGTTAGAGCCCTTCTGCGCACGCGAGAAATCGTCGAACGCAAACGACGCCCCCGACGCGAGCGCCGCCTCGCCCTCCTCGGAAACCGCGACGTTCGCCTCCGGAGATTTCTGGCCCACATCCCCCTCGCGCGGCTCAGCCCATGCCTGCAGGGGAAAGGCGGCCAGGACGAGCGCGCCCGCAAGAGCCATCGCAGCAATACGTTTCCCCATGTAAACCCCTTCGATATCCTTCAACGCACGGGCGGCCCGACGCCTCATGCGCCGGGCCGCACAGCAGCAGAGGCTGCCTC
>CAUWMI010000195.1:0-4548 GCA_963559755.1 uncultured Slackia sp.
CTGGTGGCCGAGAGCCTGGGTAAAAACGGCCTGGGCATCCTTCCCAACATCGAGGTTGACACGCTGCTCCTGAAGCAGGACCCCAAGGACCGCTGCGTCATCACCTACCAGACCAAGAACACGCTGTGGGACGAGCGCAAGAACTTCGACATGAGTCTGGCATATTTGGACGATGCCATTCCGCGCATGAGCTTCCGCATCGAGAACGTGATCGAGCTGGCGGAGCATTTCGTGATGTGGGAGTACGCCACTGCCATGTGCGGTTACCTGATGAAGGTGTGCCCGTTCGACCAGCCCGACGTGGCCTCCACTAAGGCTGCGGCGCTCAAGATTCTGGCCGAGGGCCAGCCCGAGCCCGATTTTGTGGAAGATTTCATCGGCAATGTGCATATGGGCGAGGCCGAGGCCACCATGGCGCCGTGCGTGCGAGCCGATAATCTGATGGACGCGCTGCGCAACCTGCTTGAATCCATCAAGCCCGGCGATTACTTCGCCATCGACGCGTTTCTGCCGTTCGACGGCGAGGGCCGCCGCGAAGCGCTGGAAACGATTCGCCACGGTGTCGCCGAGAAGATGGGCGTTCCCTCCTGCCTGGAGATTGGTCCGCGCTACTTGCACTCCACCGGTCAGCTGCAGAAGGGCGGCCCCAACAACGGCGTGTTCCTGCTGATTTCCGCTAATGAGCTCAAGGATATTCCCCTGACGCACGTGGAACCCGCAAGCTTGGGTGCGCTTGCCAAGGCGCAGGCGGCGGCTGACCTGTCCATCCTCATCGACCGCGGGCGCCGCTGCATGCACCTGCATCTGCCCGACAATACGGGCGTCACGCTGCGCGCCCTGGGCGATGCCGTAAACCGCGTGCTCTTCGAGATTGAAGCGAAACACGCTGCAGAAGAAGAAGCCAAGACGCAAGCGTAGGACCCAAGCCTATCCCCCATATTTACGAAAGAGGCCCGGTCAACACCGGGCCTTTTCTGTGATACTCAACGCACTACACGCGCTGGCGTAAAACGTGCTGAGTGCCCGATCATGTCGTCAGGCACTTAGCGCGCGCATATGACATACGGTTTATGCAGCCTTAGCGGCCTCCTTCTCCTCCTCGGGGAAGAACGGCTCGAGGGCTTTCGGGTCGCTGGGCTTTCCGGCGAGCGAACCCACCACCATCAGCACGAACGACACGGTGATGCCAATCACGATCTGGTGCATGCCGAAGAACGTGATGCCGGCGGCCATACACACGCAGTAGGCCACCACGCCGCCCGCCATAGAGAGCAGCGCGCCCGTCTTATTGGCACGCTTCCAGAACAGCGCGCCCAAGAACACCCAGCAGAACGCCGTTTCGAGCCCACCGAACGCGAACATGTTGATCTTCCAAATCACGTCGGGCGGCACAATGGACAGCACGAACACGATGGCGCCGATGACCAGCGTGATAATCTGACTGGAGCGCGACACGGCCTGCTCGGTGACTACGGTGCCCTTCTGCGCCGCGCGATGCAGCCACAGGTCTTTGATGATGGCCGAGGACGACGCAATCAAAAGCGACGACACCGTGGAGATGGATGCCGCAATGGGCCCGATGATTGCGATGCCGGCAAGCCACGGCGGCAGCGTCTGCACGATAGCCTGCGGAATGATGTTGTCGATGCTGTTGCCGTACGCCGAAAGATCGTCGGTCAGCACGCCCGCCGCCAGCACGCCCAGCGCGGTCACGCCGATGATCATGGCGCCCATGATAACGGTGCCCAGAATGAGCGCACGATGAAGCGACTTCGTGTCCCTGAAGCCCATGCAGCGCACCACCGACTGCGGCAGCGCGAACGTGAAAATGCCCACCAACAACCACTGCGTAAAGTAGAGCGAAACGGGCATGGTTCCCGCGGAGAGCGGCTCGAGCATCTGCGGGTGATTTGCCGCGATGGTGTCCATGATATTGGTGTAGCCGCCGGCCTCGTTGAGAATGCCGCCCGCGAGCACGGCGATGCCCACGAGCATGGCGACGCCGCACATGGCATCGGTCACCGCCACGCCGCGGAAGCCGCCCACCGTGGTGAAAATGATGACGGCAATGCCGAACAAGCACAGGCCCACCACGTACGAATAACCGGTCACCGCCTCGAAGAGCTTGGCTCCGCCCACGAATTGGGCGACCATCGTGGCGGCAAAGAACAGCACGATGATGAGCGCGGCAATATTCGCGATGGCGTTGGAACGATAGCGCGCGCGGATGACGTCGATGACGGTGACCGCGCCCAATTTGCGCGAGAGTAGGGCCATCTTCTTGCCCATGATGCCGTACAAGAGGAACAGCGTGGTCACCTGCACGGCGGCCATGTACACCCAGCCGAAGCCGGTTTCCCACGCCTGGCCGGGGCCGCCCACGAACGAGCTCACCGATCCGTAGGTGGCGATGGTAGTCATAGCCAGCACGAATCCGCCCAGACCGCGGTTGCCGATGAAGTACTCCTTCACGAATCCGCCGCTCGCTTTGCGCGAGCGATTGCGAATCACGATGGACACGATCAGCGCAGCAACAAGAAACAAAACGATGGGGATCAGGCCCACCAGGCCGGAAGCGTTATTCATGGCGCGCACCTTCCCCTTCTTCCTCATCGCCCAGATCGAAATCCTGGAACACGCACGTACGCAGTACCACGACGGCGATGATCGAGAAAATCCACACGCCAATGGTTCCGCCAAACACCCAGATAGGCGTATGGAATAGCTGGATATCCAGGCCCGAAAGTCCAAACCCAAGCGCAATCCAAACTATGACGGTCAACGCAAGAACGACGAGCGTCGTCTTAGCCTCGCGATTGGCTTGCGTCATTTTTTCGCGATAGGTGTAGTGCCTCATAGGGGCAGTCATACCGAATCCTTTCCGCTGGACGGGATGCGCATCGCGCGAGCACGCGTCTTCGAACCCGAAGGCGGCGTTCGCGTGCGCGGCTGGCCATTCTACCCGTGTGGGCCACGAGCAGGTCAGAAGGGTTTCATTAAAAGTTTAAGAGCGTATCGTTACATGCAAAACAGATTGATGACCTGGGGTTCTATTGGCCTGCAATGGGTTTGATAGTTTTGATATTATGCGGGGGAACGCGGGGTATAATTGCATCATCACACTCACACGGGTCCGCCCAAGGAGTCTCCATGCATCTAAAAAAGACAAAGCGCAAAGGACGCATCTATCTCTCCGTCGTGCAGAATTATCGCGAAGGCGGGCGCACGCGCACTAAAACCATCGAGTCCATCGGATACGTCGATGCCCTCGAAAAAACATACCCCGACCCCATTGCCCATTTCCAGGCACACGTCGACCGCCTGAACGAACAGAAACGCCTTGCCAATCCTCCAATCGAGCTCAAATTCGCCCCCGATTCTAAAATTGACCCCGATCACGTGGCATCCGCACGCTGGGGATGCGCGATCGCCCTGGCTTACCTCGACGCTTTGGGCGTGCATGCTTTCTTCAATGCACGAGCGGGGCATGCGGGCTTTCCACCCCATGCGGGGCGCATTTTCGAACTGCTTGCCTCCGAACGCATCATTCATGTAGCATCCAAGCGCGAGTCATGGGAGCGCCGAGCGTCGTTTCCGCGCGCATGCGATTTCTCGCTCACCGAAATGTACCAGGCCCTCCCATGCTTCGCCTCCCATGACGAAGATCTGATTCGAACCATGAACGCTGCCTATCGGCGCATTCGCGGGTCGCGCCGGCGCACCCAGACCTATGTGGTGCTCTCGCCTGCCGCTTTCGCCGAGACCGGCGACGTCGCATCGACGCACCGGGCAGCGGCTTCGCAGGTGGGCGGCATGGCGATGATTCTCGACGAGGATACCATCCCCGTGTCATACCGATTCGTTTCGTCGCGCCCGGCGCCAGACGAGTTCGCCGCCCTTGCCCGAGAAGCCCGCCGCGATACCGGAGCCGCCCATGCCGTGGTCATCGCATCGCGCGCCGCGGATATAGAGCAGACGATGACGGCCCTTCACGCACAGGGGGATGGCTTCATTTTCTATCGCCCGCTGAAAAGTGCAGTGCCCGAGCTTCAATCATGGGTAGACGACCCGCAAGGATACATCGCCACGCAATCGGGAAGTTATAAGGTCAAGTCGCGGCTGACCAGGATCGATGCGCACAGCGTAACCGTTCCCGTCAAAGAGCTTGTGCTCTGGGGCCGCGATTTCGCGCAACGGGCCCGACGCTCACGCGAGAACGACGGCGCAAATGTGCGCGCGTTGCATTCCGTCGCGGAGCAGACTATCACGCATACACCTATTGACCCACATGTATTTTCAGTACGTCAGGATGAAACCACTTCGATGCAATCCGTGGCGCCGAATGCCCGCGCCGAGCATGCAGAGTCCACTGATTCGAGATATTCCGCAGAACAGCACGTGCAAACGGAGACCTCGACCCCGCCATCACCCTCCTCCGCCCTTGACCTCGATGGCTATCTCTATCTTGTCACAAGCGAGACGAAGCAGCCCGAAGCCGTGATCTTTCACCTTTATCGCGAAATCTGGCGCCTGGCAGAGCCGTTTCAG
>CAUWMI010000196.1:0-4489 GCA_963559755.1 uncultured Slackia sp.
GCTGTAGATACATTTATCCTGCATGGCCCAAAATCGCAAAGAGTTCAATCCCTAGCTACAGAACAAATCAAGATGGACAAACCCTCGGGAGCATAAATGATGCACCTTCGCCATTTGCCCTACCCGATCTTATCGCAGTGCAAGCAGATAACGGCAGACAGGGGTACGCATATCGTGAAGAAATATGCCCCATGCCTACAACAGAAGAAGAATTCAAAAAACTATCGACAATCAGCCAGGTTATCGTTTACGAATCCGACGGAGTTACGCCGGTAGGCATCCATACTCTCCAGTAAATATCCGACAGCACCCTCCTGGCACTGTGCCGAGCATTGGGGGCGAAGAGCGGCAGAACGGCTCTAGCAGTTTCATATTGACAAAATCGACATTTGATTGCGTTGCACACAAGACAAAAGCTCCAGATACCAAACACGACCCACAAACAAGGGAGGGGCGCAGTTCACACATTGCACCCCTCCCTATCGTTGTCCTTTGCTGCCTCCGAAACACGCCGTTCGCAATTCGCCAATAAATCCCGCTCTAGTGCGCTTCTGCCCAGTTCTTGCCGGCGCTTACTTCCACGATCAGCGGAACCTTGAGCTCTACCACGCCGCTCATGACCTCGCTCACCATGGCCTCCAGGCGCTCGAGCTCATCGGCCGGCACGCTGAAGTCCAGTTCGTCATGCACCTGCAGCATGAGCTGGCTCTTGAAGCCCTCCTCAGCCAGACGGCGACGCACCTCGTTCATCGCCAGCTTGATGATGTCGGCCGCGCTGCCCTGCATGGGATGGTTCATGGCCGTACGCTCGCCAAACCCGCGCTGAACGGCGTTGCCCGCGCGCAGCTCGGGGATGTGGCGCTTACGCCCAAACATGGTCACGGCATAGCCGCACTTCTTGGCATCGGCCACCGTCTGATCGAGGTACGCGCGCACCTGCGGGTGTACCTCGAAGTAGCGGTCAATCATCTCCTGCGCTTCTTTGAAGCTGATGCCCAGCGACTGCGCCAGGCCGAACGCCTGCTGACCGTACACGATACCGAAGTTCACGGCCTTCGCACGGCTACGCATCTGGGGCGTGACCTCCTCCACCGGCACGCCGAACACGCGCGCGGCGGTGGCCGCATGGAAATCGGCACCGCTACAGAACGACTCGATCAGACTCTCGTCGCCCGAAAGATGCGCAAGCAGCCTGAGCTCGATCTGCGAATAGTCGGCCGAAACGAACAGCTCGCCCTCATTGAGCGGCACGAAGCACTCGCGGATGCGGCGGCCGAAATCGGTACGCACGGGAATGTTCTGCAGGTTGGGGTCGCTCGACGAGAGGCGCCCCGTGGTGGTGACGGTCTGGTTGAAACTCGTGTGCACGCGCCCGTCGCCCGCACGCATGCGCGGCAGCGCGTCGATATAGGTCGACTTCATCTTGGCGAGCTCGCGGTAACGCAGAACTTTATCGGCGATGGGATGCTTGTCACGCAGACCCTGGAGCGTCTTGGCATCGGTGGAATAGCCGCGCTGGTTCTTCTTGCCCGTGGGCAGGCCCAAGACCTCGAACAGGATGTGCGCGAGCTGCTTGGGAGAATCCAGGTTGAACTCCTCCCCCGCCATCTCAACAATCTCGGCGCGGATGCCCTCGATCTCCTCGGCCGTGGCGCGGCCCATGGCGGCTAGCGCGTCCACATCGATGGCGGCGCCCACACGCTCCATGATGGCGAGCGTGGCCACGAGCGGCAGGTCGATATCCTCGTAGCAACGCATGCTGCCGTCGGCTTCCAACGCGTCGATCAGCACCTTGGCCAGGCGCGGCGCCACCACCGCATGCGCCGCGGCAGCCTGAGCCTCCTCCTTGAATTCGGGCAGCGCGGCGCTCAGATGGGTGTCGCACAGCGGCGCGTAATCGTATTTGGTCACATTGGAGTTCAGCAGGTAGGCGGCCAGCCCGATGTCGAAATAGCGCGCCTGCGCCACGTCATCGTCGGTCAGCGACGCGACAAGCGAGCCGTCAGCGGGATAGGCCTCCTGCAGAGCGCGTTTCACATCGAGCGCGCAGAAGCGCCCGTCGCGCACGATGGCCGAAAACGCCTCCACCGCGTCGTCGCCGGCAAAGAGCAGCACCGCATCTCCCGCGCCCACGAACAGCTTGTGCGGCTTGGAGAACAGGCTCTCCTGCGCCTCAACCAGAAAATCCACGCCCACGATGACGCCCTTGTCGATAGCGTCCTTGAGCTGCGACCAGGCATCCGCCCCCTCCACGGGGGCGAGATCGGGAAGGTCGAGTGTGGCGGGCGCCGCAAGCTCGGGAGAGGCACCGGCAAGCGCGAGCACCTTGGATAGATGCGCATTGAAGCGCACCGTATGGAAGGCCTCGGCCACCTTGGCCTCGTCGAAATCGGGGAACTTCGCCCCTTCCAAATCGAGCGGGAAATCCAGATCGCGCACGATGGTGGCCACTTCGCGGCTCAAGTAGGCGGCATCCTTGTTCTCCTGCAGGTTTTGCAGCTGCTTGCCCTTGAGCTTGTCCAGGTTCTCGTAGATGCCGTCGATGCTGCCGAAATTCTGCAGCAGCTTGGCAGCGCTCTTGTCGCCGATGCCGGGCACGCCGGGAATGTTGTCCGACGAATCGCCCTTGAGCCCCAAAAAGTCGGGGAACTGCGCCGGGGTCACGCCGTAGCGCTCCTCCACCTGCTCGGGGCCATAGATGGTCACGTCGGTGATGCCGCGCTTGGTGGTTACCACGTGCGTAAGATCGGTCACCAGCTGGTAGGCATCCTTGTCGCCCGTGACCAGAAGGGTTTGATATCCCAGCTCTTCGTCGCGCGCCGAGATGGTGCCCAAAATGTCGTCGCCTTCCCAACCCTTAACCTTCACCACAGGCACGTTCATCGCATCGAGCAGGCTTTCGATCACAGGAAATTGCACGCGCAGCGCATCGTCCATGGGCGGGCGCTGGGCCTTGTACTGGGTGAGCGCCTTCATGCGAAATTCCGGGCGCCCCGCGTCGAACGCGCAGATCACCGCATCGGGGCGGGCATCCTCGTAGAACTTGAGGAACATGGATATGAAGCCGAACACCGCGTTGGTGGGCGTGCCGTCGGGCGCGTTCATGGTGGGGGGCACCGCATGGTAGGCGCGGTGCATCAGCGAATTTCCGTCAATTACGGCGATTTTCTTTGGCATGAGGCTGGCTTTCTCGTTGCTGAATGAGATGTACCCGCCAAGTATAGCAAGGCGCACCCGCCCCGCGCGCGCCGGACCCCTCTCCCCCGCGAAAACCCCGCGAATCCAAGACGCGGGCGCGGAGCGTTCCAGCCATCATGCCGGCTTGTTCTGCTAATCTTAGCACGACACGGTGGAAAGAACTGAGAGCGAACCCCATCATGAAACAGCTACGTCTAACGAATCGTTCAGCGCAGTCTTTGAAACGCTCCGCCCTCCTTGCGGCGAGCATTTCCTTGCTCGACATTTCGAACTCGGCGCTCATAGGCGCGATGGGAAATCCCGTCGCTCTGGCTCATGGCTTTCACGCCTCAACGCTTTCCGTCCTGATTGCCGCCTGCGCTTCCATCGTCTTCATTGCCATCGGCAACCGTCTCGATTCGCTCAGAAAGCACCCCTCGTTCTTCTATTGCTCGGTGCTGATTTCGGTATGCGGACTATTCGCCTTGTTTTCCGAAGAGCCTTCCTCCCTCGGCATCGCTTCGTTCGTCGCGTTTTCGATAGGCAATGTCTTGCTGCAGATCATCTGGCTCGAATTGCTCCTGGAGGTCTCCTCGTACGAACTCGCCCTCACCACCGTCATGGCATCTGCGCTGTCCGCCATAGGGACGTTGATCGTCAATATGCTCAATCAGGAAAGCTATATATGCGTCCTCTCGCTCTTCGTATCGCTGCTCTGCCTCAAATACATGGACAGCGCCCTGCCGATGCCGCGAGGCAACATTGCCTCCGAGAAACCCTCACTCGACAAGCGGACCCTGTTCGCCACGCTGGTGGGTCTGTGTTTTGTTGGCCTCGTCTCCGGCACGATTCAGAGCATCACCGTGGCAGAAATCAATTCCGGACCGATGTATTCGTCCCTGTCTTCGGTGGTAGTGTTCGTGCTTCTCGCCATCCTGCTTCTGCCCGCCAACGACCTGAACATTCTCACCGCGATCAAGGTCATCTCTTCTTTCGCAATTGTCGCTCTAATCGTGCTGCTGCTTTCTCTTGAGTATGCGTATGTTTCGTATCTCCTTTCGAGCGTCGCCTATGGACTGCTGACGGATCTCACCTATTACGCCGCCGCCCTCATCGCCCGCTCCAAATTCAAGCCGTTGCGAGTTTTCGGCATCGCCGGAGCGGTACTGTATTCCAGCGCCATCCTGCTTGCGCTTTTTTCAGGATTGAATCTCGAATTCGAAAACACATACTTCATCGCAGCCCTCACGCTGGTATTCGCCGTCGCGTCCATTTGGCTCATAGCAGATCGCGGCATAGACCTGCTGCTGAA
>CAUWMI010000197.1:0-4487 GCA_963559755.1 uncultured Slackia sp.
CGGCCAGCGTGGCAAAGGGAAACACCAGTCGATAGACGCGATTCCATATAACGGCAGTGCCCATGTCGGTCTTGCGCAGCGAAAAGTAAAGCAGCAAGCTCGCCGCCACCATGCCGATCAGGTTGGACACCACGCGCGAAAACTGCGTGGCGGGAAGCCCCAGCGGAATCACGTGCAGCAAGCCGAACACGGCCCCGTATGAGCAGATGGCAATCCACAGCGAGACAAAGGGTGTGATGTGCCAACGTCCGAGGCGTTTGAGATCGTTGCGCGCAGAAGACATCTGCACCGAAGGCGCGGTGTCGCTGCCGAACGGCGATAATGTTGCCGGATTGTGCTGCGTAACCCAGAAGAAGCATCCGGCGGCGCCCGCGATAAGCGCCAGATGCGCAGCAATGACAAACGGCATGGGCGTATGGACTATAAGAATGGTAAACAGTCCATACACAATCATGGCTTCGCCTGCAAACACGGCGATGGTGGCCTTAACGAAGGAAGTCGCTGCAAGATGGCGCGCGAACTTCATGCATGCGGAGAAGAACAATGCGCCCGAGGCGCCGCTCAGAAGCTGGATAAAGCATCCCAGGCTGGCCTCGTCGCTTTCCGTAAGCGTGAGGTAGAAGCTGATGCACAGAACTACCTGGAGGACGAAAAAGCCAATCCAGAGGCGCAGGCGGGTCGTTTTGCTGACTCCTTTCATTCGTTCGCGTGTTGCGATGGCAAGCGAAAACCCGACCACTGTGCCGGCTATGTGCGATAGGCAGGAGAAAGCACGTACGTTGCTGCGCTCCCCTAAGAACAATCCGTAAGAGAGGAATCGCGCACCAACCTCATGCAACAACACGGTAGATGAAAGCAGAAGAACAAGTGCGGCAACAAGCGCGATCAATTCGCGAGGAGCGAGCTGGCGTTGGATGTCATCGGCGTGTCGTATGACCATGGCTGCCTATTGCAAAACGCTTATCAGGCCGATTGTTCTGAATGCGGGACTTTTCTTCATGGGTATCCGTCCTCATCTTGCCGCTACGAATTCTGACGGGTTTCAGTTTAGTTGGCGGAGGGTTCATTTTCTTCGTCGATTGCCGTTGCGAGTTCTGCAACTTCGCCCGTGCGGGCATCTACCGAAAATGCGCGAGGCTCGCCTGCGGTTTGGGAGGAGGTTTCGTTTTCTGCCGAAGACGAGGAGGCATCAGCAACGTCGTCGGCTTCGTTGAACGAGAAGAACCACTTGAGCGAATCGGCTGTGGGATCGGCATCGCCTTCGGCGTAGGTCATCAGATAGGCGCGGCATGTTACGAGTTGCCATTCGCCTTCGATTGCCTTGAGTAACTCTTCGTAGGCCGCGTCGGCGTCGTAGACAATTTCCGATGCATCGGGTATGGCAGCAAAATCGTCCTGCGTGAAAGGAAGATTTCCTGACGCTCCTACGCTCGCTTGGTCGCCGGTGATGAATACGGTAAACGAGCTTGCGCGCTCCCACGAGTAAAACAGGTACATCCAGCTAGGCGTGCTGCCTTCGAGCGCATAGGAAGAAGTTCGCATCGCCACCAGTTTGGCATCCGATGCTTCCTCTTGTGCTGCGGCAAGGGCGGCTTGGTAGCTATCTGCGCATGCCGGAGCAAACGATAGCTTGCCGGCGCTCGACGCGGCGGCGCTTTGCTGCGCGCAGCCGCCAAGCAAACAGGCAAGCACGATGGCAAGGCTCAAGGCGAGGGGTGCTGCAATCAAACGAAGAGGGTGTTGCGTGGCGGCTGTGTTGCGGGTGGTCATGACGGTTGCCTCCAATCGTTGCGTGCGCTGCAGAATGTGCGCGGGCATCTTGCGGGGTGCGAAGTGGAGAGGCCGAATCTTCCGAATTGCTCGTTTATGGCCATTCTCATCATGTCGCGCGGCATCTTTTGCCAGTTCAAAATGGTATGCGCGGTTATTAATGAGAGGTTCATCAATAATTGATGAGATTTGTCCAGCTCCCCTCATTTCTTTCGATAAGAGTTGCCGAAGGCAATTTTGCCCCTGCGTCCTAGCATGATGGAGTTGCGTCAGGGCCGTCCTTCTCCGGTGTTGACGCGGCATGGGTAAGAAGGGGAAGGAAAGAAGGAGGAAGGAAAGGAGAGGGAAATGGAGGCTTTGAACGATAAGCGATCGCGGCGATCGCGCGGAAAACATCTTGCGGCATGTGTGCTAACGGTGGCGTGCGTAGCCGGGGTGGCAGCGCTGTGCTGGGGCTGCGCTCCGCAGCAGGCGAACGAAGACACATCCGCCGCAAGCGAAACTGTTGACTTGGGAGGATACCCTAACTTCCTGGATAACAGCTCGGGAGTGTTTGCCGATACTTACACCAATACTGAGCTGCTCAATACGGGTAACCGTGGGTGCAATTCGTGTCACACCGATTTGGGCGATGCCATGAACATGAAAGAAGGGTATACCCACATTCTTACGCATACGGGCTACGACAAAAATCTTACCTATAAAGATTGCGAGCCCTGCCATCGTGGCCACACCCAGCTGACGGGTCCGTATCTTGGCGACCTGGTCCATGCGAGTCACTACAGCAACGAGACTTTTGTGGCCGCAAACGGCAACTGCTGGAGTTGCCACGCGGTGAATTCTGACGGAAACCAGGGCGACTACCAGTTTGTGCTGTGGGACGATTTCTACGAGAGTGCTGCAGTCGGCGGATACGTCTGGGCGGAGGACAACAGGAATGGTGTTCGAGAGTGGGCGGAATCCCGCGGCTTTTCTGGCGGCTATATCACCGAGGTGAGCCTTGAGGCCGATCCTCAGATAGATGTGGCGTTTGACCAGGAAGTCACCGATCACGAAGATGTGTTCATCGTGAACAACTGGGGCGCTGAAGTGACCGAAAAGAACGGCGAGCCGTTCGATTTCAATGCCGTGTGCAGCGAGGACAATGAGCTGACTATTACGGGTGTGAACAACCCGCAGAGCTTCACCAAGGAAGAACTGCAGGCGATGCCCCAAACGGAGTTCACATCGCAAATCTCTTGTGCCACCAATGGCGAGGGCGGTTCTCTCGTGGCCAACGTTCCTATGACTGGCGTATCCATGGAGTACCTCGTTGATCTGTGCGGCGGCATTGCCGAGGGCAATAACGCGGTGCTGGCCCATGCGTCCGATGGCTGGAATTCGTTTGCCTTCCCGTTTGAATCGAGCGTCTATGTCGAAGATGCTTATATCGTAACGAAGTACTACGGCGAGGACTTGACGCAAGACGATGGCGCTCCCATGACGCTTGTTTCCCTTGGCAGCCCGGGTGCGTGGCAGGTGAAGCATGTCAACTCGATTGAGTTCATGTACTCCGACGCTCCCTTTGACGTAACGACATTCGATGACTCTTCGGAGCCGACCCCGAACTATCCCATCAATGGCATGTGGTTCCAGAACAACGGTAATACTTACAAGGTGGGCGAGACCGTCGATTTGAGCGGAGCGGTGTATTCGTGGAACAGGATTGTTGGCAACCTGCAAACCATCAGCTTCAGCTTCGACATGGGGCAAACCTGGATCGATTACGACGTGAACGCCGAGCTGGAGGACTTCGACCCCTACCAGTGGGTGAGCTACTCCATGCAGTGGACGCCCACGCAGGCTGGTTCGTATCAGATTAAGGTGAACGCGACCGACGATCAGGGCAACCAGATGGCCAACCCCGTCACGCTGTTCGTAACCGTCGAGGAATAGAAGGAGGCATGCAATGAGTCGCAAGAAAAACGTTGTCGCCGCGCTGGCAGCGGTTACGATGACCGCCATGCCTGCCGCATCCGCTTTCGCCGCCACCGTGGACGACTCTGCTTCGACCGCCTCGGTTGGCAACGCTTCCGCCGTTCTGGTGCAGGCCAGCGGACAGGATATCCAGACCGAGACCCAGGTGGAAGGCACCTTTACATGGGACCAGGGCACCATTACGCCCAATGAGGTCATCAAATCGGTGTTCCAAAAGGCATCCATCGCCTTGTGTGACGCCGCAAGCGAGCTGACCATCGCGGATGCCGAGGATTGGGCAATTTCTGTGAGCGGCGATGTTCAGCAGGCGTACTCCGCCACGCTCGGCGAGCTCGCCGATGAGAGCGAAGGCACCATGATCATGGGTTGCACGTGCGTTTCCAATGGAGCGGGCGGCCCCGCATCCATCAACGCCCAGATCACGGGTGTGCCTCTGGCATCCATCATAGCGCGCGCCATGCCTGCGGCCGATGCCAATACCGTGACGTTGGTTTCCGAAGACGGCTACGAGGCTTCCTTGCCTTTGAGCTACGTGATGTCTCGCAGCGCCGTGGTTACCTATGAGATTAATGGCGAAGATCTGTCCGAATCCGTTGGAGGGACCAACCAGCTGTGGATAGACTCTACCGCTGCGAAGTATTTCACGCGCAATATCGTGGAAATCAAGGTCACTCACGAGGACGTGGTTCCCGCCGCGCCAGGCGGCGAACAAGACGCCGATGGCGAATCCGAGACTCGTC
>CAUWMI010000198.1:0-4400 GCA_963559755.1 uncultured Slackia sp.
ATGCATAAATAGCGCACTTTTATGCAAAAATAGTCGGAAATATTCTCAATTTTGAAATATAATTCTGTTTAGAAGGAGTATATTGTCTGAATCCGCCAGATCGTGAAGCGGCGGAATCGGAGAAACATGCAAGGAAAGCAGGAACGTATGTCAAACCTCGCGCAAGGCGGCGGAAACAAGATTAACGACCCCAACGGTCTTTCGCTCCCGCATCTTATTGCCGCCGTTATCGCTGCCGTTGTGGGCGGCGGCGTGTTCACCATGGCGGGCGATATGGCGGCTGCGGGCGCCAACACCGGTGCCGTTCTCATCGGCTGGCTTTTGTGTGGCATCGGCGTATTTTGCCTGATGATGTGCTTCTTCGGTCTGAGCCGTTACAAGCCTGAGCTCACCGGCGGCATCTTTGCCTATGCCCGCGCCGGATTCGGCAAGTTTCTGGGCTTCACCTCGGTCTATGGCTACTGGGTAAGCTGTCTGCTCGCTACGGTTTCCTACACCGCGCTGATGTTCTCAAGCCTGGCGTACTTCTTCCCGGTGTTCGGTGAGGGCAATAACCTTCCCTCCGTCATCGGCGCCTCCATCATTACCTGGATTTGCTGGGCGCTTGTGGCGCGCGGCGTGAAGGTTGCTGCTACGGTGAACATCCTTACCACCATCTCCAAGGTGGTGCCGCTGTTCGTCGCCCTCGTGGCTATCATTTTGTCCATGCATTTCGATCCCGCCGTGTTCATGGAGAACTTCTGGGGCGAGCCGGGCGGGCTGCCGCTGTGGGATCAGATTCTGGGCGTCGTGGGCGTGAGCATCTGGATCTTCCTCGGCATCGAGGGCGCTATCGCCATCTCGGGCCGTGCTAAGTACAGCAAGGACGTAGGCCGTGCCACCATCATCGCGTTCTGCGGCATTCTGGCTACGTATCTGTTGGTTTCCATCCTCTCCATGGGCATCATGCCGCGCGCCGAGCTGGCCGAGCTGGCCAATCCGTCCATGGCGGGCGTGCTCGAGGCGTGCGTGGGCCCGTGGGGTGGCGCGCTGATTAGCCTGGGCGTGGCACTGTCGCTTCTGGGCTCCATGCTGGGCTATACGATTCTCTCCTCCGAGGTGCCGTTCGAGGCGGCCGAGCAGGGTGTGTTCCCCAAGGCGTTCGCCAAGATCAACAAGGCGGGCGGCCCCATCGTCACCTGCACGGTGAGCTGTGCTGTGGTCGAGCTGTTCCTGGTGGTGCAGCTTTTCTCCGAGCAGACCTACCAGTTCTTCTACAGTGTGAGCGTGTCCATGATTCTGGTGCCGTACTTCTTCGGCACGCTGTTCGCGCTGGTGTGCGCCGTGAAGAAAGACGGCTTCGCGAATGCGAGCGGCTCGACCGTCGCCTTCTATCGCGTGGCGGGCCTCATTGGCTTTTTGTACAGCGTGTTCCTGGTGTACGCGGGCGGCATGCAGGGCCTGATGATAACCACGATCCTGTTCGCGCCTGGCATCATCCTGTACGCGGTGGGCGAGAAGCAGCGCGGTGAGGCGGTGCTTCCCAAGACCATCGACAAGGTGGTTGCCGCCGCTATCGTGATCTTCTTCGTAGTGAGCATCGCCCTGATTGCCACGGGACAAATCGCGGTCATTTAGGTTCCGCCGTTCTGACGAACAGCGGAACTACCCTAGGGGCGCTGCGACGTTGCGCGGCAGCCTGTTGGCCAATTAGCCATTCACTCGGCGCTTGCGTACATAGTACGCGACGCTTCTCGTTCAAGGCGACTTGACTCGACGGTCTGTCGCTCACTGTTTCGTTCCGTGTCTTGTCGTTGAATATCGCAATTCGTGGAAGCGGTCTGCACTTCGGTGCGGATCGCTTCTTTTGTGGTACCATGATGGGACAGCTCAAAGCATTACACGAACCCTAAACACACTACGATGCATCAAGGAGCGCCCTTTTCTTATGGCCCGTCAAGGCAGCAACATCATCTCTTTCGATGACGCGAAGCGTTACGCTTCTTATCGTTCATCTGCGGAAACGTACCGTTCTTCCGCTGATTTCCGCTCATACCGTGCATCTGATTCGGGCGCGTTTGCGCCCGTGGACGCTTTTGACGATATCACTCCCTTCGAAAGCCCGTTTGCATCTTCGGGCGGCAGTCGTGGGCGAGCGTCTGTGGGTTCGTCTCGCGCGGCTCGTTCGTCCTACTCCGGTCGATCCGCGCGTTCTTCCGAGAGCAGCTTTTCCACCGTGTCGCGTTCGGGGCGCATCGCCCGTTCCGTTCCAAGCTGGTACGATGCCGATGACGCGGCTGATTCCCGCTTGCCGCGCTCTTCCCGTGCATCTTCGCGCGACGCGTTCGCGAACGATCGCGACGTTTCGCCGCGCTCGGCGATTGAGTCCTATGACGAATTCGCCGAGGAAAACGATCTTCCCGCGCGCGATTCTCGCCAGGGCAAAAAGAAACAGCGTCTGAAAGACAAGGCGGAGAAGATGTTCGCCCGCCAGTTTGGCTCGTCGGATGCGTCTTCGGAATCCGGTTCGCGTGCCGCTGTCTACAAGGGCGAGATGGGCAAAAGCCATAAGCGCGCCTTCGCCGAGATGGGCGGAACGCAGCGTAGCGGCCGTTCGTCCGCTCGCGGCGGCGATGCGGGCAAGGCCCATAAGGTGCGCTCGGCAACGGCCTCGCGCATCGCGGTGGCCGTAGGATGCTTGGTGTGCGTCGCGGCTGTGCTGCTGTTCCTGTATCCGACCGCCCAGCAGGTCTATCTCGAATCGCGCGAAGAGGACCGCCTGCAGGCCGAATACGATGCGCTCACGGCACGCAACGATGCCATGCAGGACCGCATCGATTACCTCAAGACCGATGAAGGCATCCAGGATGCCGCCCGCCAGCAGCTCGGCTGGGTGAAGGAGGGAGAGAAGGCCGTCGTGGTGGAGGGCCTCGCCGACGATTCTGCGAACGAGGATTCTAACGTGAACATCCAGATCGTGAGCGGAAGCATTCCTGCGCCCCAGACGTGGTATTCGCCGGTGCTCGACGTGATATTCGGCTATTCCGATCCCGCGACCGCGCAGAAGGCGACTCAAGATGCATCGTCCCAGGAGGGGCAGGCGGCGTCCGATGCGGGCCAGGCGCAGGATGCCTCGACTGGCGAGGCTGAAAGCGGCGAGGGCGGCGAAGGCGACACGTCGGAAGCCAACCAGCAATAGACAATCCGAAACGGGGGAGCAGCATGCGCGTTGCAGCTATCGACATTGGCACCGTGACCAGCAGGCTTTTCGTGGCGGACGTGTGCGAGTCCGGTCTGCGCACGGTTGCCAGGCAGAGCGTCATCACCAATCTGGGCGAGGGCGTCGACGCGACGGGCATGCTCTCCTCCGAGGCTATCGATCGTACGGTGGCGACGGTCGCCGACTACAAGCACGCCATCGACGAGTGTTCTTCCGACATCCCCGTTGACCGCATCGTGGCGCTTGCCACCAGCGCAAGCCGCGACGCGGGCAACTCCGACGAATTCGTGCGACGCCTGCGCGAGGTGGGTGTGGAGCTGACGGTTATTCCCGGCGAGCGCGAGGCGTACCTCTCGTTTCTGGGAGCGTCTAGCGATTTTCGCGACGAAGATCTGCTGTTCGCCGACATCGGCGGCGGCTCGACGGAGCTCGCGTTCGGCCGCGCGTCTACGGGGGCCGATCCGCTCGTTCCGGAGGTTGACCTGCGTGCGAGCCATTCGTTCAATATCGGATGCCGCCGCATGACCGAGCGATTCCTCAAGAGCGACCCGCCTTCTGAGGCCGAACTTGCCGCCGCGCATGATTGGGCGATTGAAGTGCTTCAACCATTCTTTGAGGGCGAGCGCTTCGCCTGCGACCGCCTTGTTGCTGTTGCGGGTACCCCTACGAGCGTGGTGGCGGTGCGAGACGCGCTCGTTCCCTATGACTCGGAGAAGGTGCACGGCGCGCAGGTGACGCGCGCTGAGTTCGACGACGTGGCGCAGCGCATGTTCGCCCTCCCGCTTGCGGAACGCATGCGCGTGCCCGGTATCCAGCCCAAACGCGCCGGCGTGTTTCCAGCGGGCGCCGTGATCATGGGCGCCGTCATGGAGCTTGCGGGCGTTGATCGCTTTACGGCGAGCGAAAGCGACATTCTCAAGGGGATTGTGCTCGATGCGGCGCGTAGCGCTTCGACCGAGGCTACGGGTTCGGCGCGCTAATGGGTACGTTTCGTGACCGAGGGCAGGTCTCGGTCACTTTTTGCTATTATGATTAACTGCGCCTTTAAGGCGTACGCTCGAAACGTGGGGGCGTGGCGGAATTGGCATACGCAGCGGACTTAAAATCCGCCGCCGCAAGGCTTGTGGGTTCGAGTCCCACCGCCCCTACCAGGAGAGGTAGTGGAACGACTGCCGCAATGATTCGGGACCCAGCGGTGGGG
>CAUWMI010000199.1:0-4374 GCA_963559755.1 uncultured Slackia sp.
CTCCATCAAGCCGTCTAAGACGACTCTTGATAAAGTGGCGGAGATTCGCGCCGGCCTCGAGCAAAGGTTCGACGACGATGCCGAAAGCATCGTGACCGCCGAGCGCTACGATGCCATAGCGCATATGGTTGACGAAACAGTCAAGCGTTCCGGCAAGAACCTCACTACCACGCAAAAGATCGACCGCATAGTCACCAACCGCTGGCTGGGTCTGCCCGTGTTCATCGCCGTCATGTTCGTGGTGTATTACATTGCCGTCACGCTAGGCGGCGGCGTTGTGACCGACTGGGCAAACGACGGCATCTCGGGCGATGGCTGGCTCTACACCGGCACTGAGGCCTACGACGCCGCCGTGGCCGACTGGGAGGAGCAGGTGGCCGCAGCCGAGGAGGCGGGTGACGAGGCGCTTCTCGCGCAGCTCGCCGAGGAAGAGCCCGACGCCTCCGACGGTTCTTACGGCCTGTGGATTCCCGGCCTCACGCCCATCATCTCAGGCGCGCTTGAATCTGCCGGCGTAGCCGCATGGCTGCAGAGCCTGGTGGTTGACGGCATCGTTGCAGGCGTGGGCGCCGTCATCGGCTTCATTCCGCAGATGATCCTGCTGTTCCTCATGCTTTCGTTCCTCGAGGGCTGCGGCTATATGGCGCGCGTCGCATTCATCATGGACCGCATCTTCCGCAAGTTCGGCCTGTCGGGTAAAAGCTTCATCCCCATGCTCATCGCATCGGGCTGCGGCGTGCCGGCTGTCATGGCCACTAAGACCATCGAGAACGAGCGCGACCGCCGCATGACTATCATGACTACCACGATGATTCCCTGCGGCGCCAAGCTGCCCATCATCGCGCTCGTGTTCGGCGCGCTGGCCGGCCAGGTGTCCGACGACGTGTGGTACGTGGGCCCGATGTTCTACTTCCTGGGCGTCGCCGCCATCATCATCTCCGGCATCATGCTGCGCAAGACCAAGATGTTCGCGGGCGAGGCCACGCCGTTCATCATGGAGCTGCCGCAGTACCACGTGCCCACCGTGCGCTCGGTGCTCATGGCCACGTGGGAGCGCGTGCGCAGCTACATCATCAAAGCCGGTACGATTATCTTCCTGTCCACGATCGTGATCTGGTTCCTGATGAACTTCGGGTTCTACGAGGGGTCCTTCGGCCTGCTCGATACCGAGATGCCCGATTACATCCAGTACAGCCTGATGGCCGGCCTGGGATCCATCATCGCTCCCATCTTCGCGCCGCTCGGCTTCGGCGATTGGCAGGCGACCGTGACCTCCATCACCGGATTGGTGGCCAAGGAGAACGTCGTCGCCACCGTGGGCATTCTCACCAGCTTGGATGCCAGCGAGACCGACCCCACCACCTGGACCGCCTTCGCCGCCATGATGGGCGGAAGCGCGCCGGCGATTATGGCCTTCTGCGCCTTCAACCTGCTGTGCGCTCCGTGCTTCGCCGCCATCGGCACCATCCGTCGCCAGATGGCCTCGGCCAAGTGGACCTGGTTCGCCATCGGCTACATGACCGTGTTCGCCTATGCAGTCGCGCTCATGATTTACCAGTTCGGCACGCTGCTTGCCGGCGGCGGGTTCGGCATCGGAACCGCGTTTGCACTCGTGGTGCTGGCCGCCATCCTGTTCCAGCTGTTCCGTCCCATGCCTAAGTACGACAAAGAGAAGCCTGGCGTTGTAGCCGGCGCTGCCGAGGCGGCGTAAAGATTGGCGACAGGGGCCCACTTGCTGGGCGGGCCCCGCGCCGCACGAGCATTTTGCTCGCCCCGGTTTGCTCCGGCCTGCTGAAGCCATTCGGGTTGAACAAAATGTCGCGCATGCCGCGAAGCATGCGCAGTCGAACCGAGGAGGTTCCATGCTTACCATGAATTTTGCCACCGCCGTTGTTCTTGCAATCGTCGTGGCCCTCGTGTGCCTTTCCATTCGCACGTTGCGCAAAAAAGGAACGTGCGGGTATAAGGAGAAGTGCGGCGGTTGTTCGTCGGGTTCGTGCTCGGAGTGCCCCACTTGCGCCTCGGCCCAAACGCTGGCGGATGAAGTGCGCAAGAAGCTCGCTCATGTGTAGCTCTCTGCATGCGTGTCTGCCCCTGTAATTGTTTATCCGAAGGGCCCGAAGCCTCAGTATCATACGGCAGCTCCCCCTCTGCTCAAGACACTGACACACAGCTTGGAATGCCAAGCACCCGAGGCTTCGAGGCCCCCTGAGCATCGAAACGTCCGGTTCGCATTGCGCGACCGGGCGTCTTTACGTTTGCGGCGGAAGCGGACTGCGGGAGGGTCGTGCGTGCCGGTTGGGCTGCGAGCGCAAATATCTACCTCGGATGCTTTTCTGTCGCGACGGGGCATGTTTGTTGTTGCGTCCGCGCGAGATGCCTATAATGGCTTGAACGAATGGCGTGAGCACGAGCAGTGCCAAACGAAAGGGGACATCTCCATGAACGATCTTCACACCGCAACGATGCTCGAATCTCGCAATGAGCCCCTGAGCCATTCGCTCGAGGATTACCTCGAGGCGATCGTCGATCTTTCCGGCGGTGCGAACAATCCCGTGCGCGCGGTGGACGTGGCAACCAAGCTGGACGTATCCAAGGCTTCGGTGTCCAAGGCGGTGTCCACGCTCAAAGAGCGCGGCTATGCCGAACAGCCGTACTACGGCGATATCACCCTCACCGATAAGGGCTTCGAGTATGGCTCCGCCATCTGGCATAAGCACAAGCTGCTGTATCGTTTTCTCACTGAAGCGGTGGGCATCGATCCGGAGATCGCCAATTACGAGGCTTGCCAATTGGAGCACGGCATTAGTGCCGATTCATTCAAAAAGTGGGAGACGTATCTCGCCGGCATGGGCATCACTAGCGAGCAATAGCTTCTTGCTCCTTGGGTGCCTTCAAGGACTCTGGGGATCAGCGAGTCCAAGGGTTACGGCGGCCAGCTAATCGCCGTCGTATCGCTGTCCGCTACGATTAGCTTGGTTTTCTCGATGGCCAGCTGTCTTGCGGCCTGGTCAAGAGGGCGATCGCCGTGCGGGACGGGACACGCATGCGCCTCGTTGGCGCACAGTCGCATTTAATGCGCGGTCGCGTTCGACGCACGTGCCGCGTTCGCCGTGTGCGTTTTGCCTCTTTCTGGTTTGAGTTTGGAATATGCCCAGAAGCTCGACGGCGTCGGGTATGATGGGCGCCATCCAAAACGGACCAAAGGGGGAACCCATGCATGTAGAGCTTCTGTACCACACGCCTAACCCCGAGCGTGCCATCGCCACGGCGGCGCGTCTGTGCTATGCGCCCGTCGGCGCATCCGAGCTGATGGAAACCATGCCCGAGGATCGCGTGAAAAGCGTGCTGTCCACCATCATGAAAAGCGGCCATTTTTCCACGCTTGAGCATGCGAGCTACACGTTTGCCGTGGACGGCGTTTCGCGCGCGCTGACCCATCAGCTGGTGCGTCATCGTCTGGCAAGCTTCAATCAGCAGTCGCAGCGCTATGTGAAATTCAAGAACGGCGTGGACGTGGTAAAGCCCCAGAGCATCGCGCAGAGCGAAGAGGCGAGCGCCCTGTTCGATCAGGCCATCCAGTCTGCCGTCGAGGCTTACCAGAAGCTGCTCGAAGCCGGCGTCCCGGCCGAGGATGCGCGCTATTTGCTGCCTAACGCCGCTGAGAGCAAGATCGTCATCACGATGAACGTGCGCGAGCTTCTGCATTTCTTCGAGCTGCGCTGCTGCAACCGTGCGCAATGGGAGATTCGCGAACTGGCGTGGAACATGCTCGAGCTGGTGCGCCCCACCGCGCCGTTCGTATTCATGGACGCAGGTCCGTCGTGCGTGCGCGGCGCGTGCACCGAGGGCAAGATGACGTGCGGAAACCCGTATCCGAAAGTGGTGCGTGACTAGTGCAGCTTGTCGCGATGGATTCAGAGCAAAATCGAAACGTGCCCGAGGAGGCGTCGTGCGCTCAGGCGGAGCCTGCGCAAAAGCGCCAGAGCGATCTTAAGCGTGCGTTTGCCGAAGACGGTGCGCTGAAGACTCATGTGGGCGGTCAGGCGCTCATCGAGGGCGTGATGATGCGCGGCAAGTTCAACTGGGCCGCCGCCGTGCGCGAGCCCAGCGGCAAGATCTATGTCGAGGAGCACGATCTTGCTAGCGGTAAAAAGAAGAACGGCTGGCTGTATTGGCCCATCGTGCGCGGCTGTCGTGCGTTTGTGGAAAGCCTCGTGCTGGGGTACAAGGCGCTCGAGATCGCGGCTCTGCATGCGTACGCGGAAGTATCTTCCGACGACTCGCCGGCCGATGGAGACGCCGAAGGCGCTTGCACCGTGGCGGCCCCCTCTGGCGTTCAGCCTCGTCGCGATTCCGCGAGCTCGCCTAGCG
>CAUWMI010000200.1:0-4345 GCA_963559755.1 uncultured Slackia sp.
GGTCGAACGACGGGCACTCCGGGCGGTCGAACGACAGAATGCCCCGGACAACCGAACGCGATACTAGAGCCCCGAACAGCCAAGCGGTTCGAGAGCCCCGGATAGCCAAGCGGCATGGGCACTCCGGACAACCATGCGACAAATCGTCTTACGGCGGGACGCTTTAAGCAACCGGACATTGTTTGCGCACGACCCGCCCTTATGAAGCGGAACCCCCGCCCGGCGTCCACGCCTCATGGTGCGCTTCGTGTCAGAATTCGCAACAGAATCCTATTTCGCGTTGGGGTTCGTGGTTCCTGCAAGGGGTTTTTCGCCAGGACGTGCCGCCGGGCCTACCAGTTCGTGCGCCGTGTACGGCTCCTCGAGATACGCCACTTCTTCGGGCGAAAGCTTCACATCGAGCGCCGCCACGGCATCATCCACGCGCTCGGGCTTGCTGCAGCCCACAATAGGCGATTCGATGCCGCGCGCCCAGTGCCAGGCGAGCGCCACGCGCGACATAGGCACCCCGTGATTGGCCGCCACCTCTGCCACACGCTCCACGATGGGCATGTCGCGCTCGCGATCGGCATCGTACTTGTTGCGCAGCACCACATCGGTAGTCGCGCGCTTGGATACGCCCTCCCAGGTGGGGCGCGTCAGATGCCCCGAAGCCAGCGGGCTGTACGGCGTGATTGCCATGTCGAACTGACGGCACACGGGAATCATCTCACGTTCGTCTTCGCGGTAGAGCAGGTTGTAATGGCACTGCATGCTAGTGAATTTCGTCCATCCGTTGCGTTCGGCCGCCACCTGCATGTTGTGGAGCTGGTAAGCATACATTGCGCTTGCGCCCAGGGCGCGCACCTTGCCCGCACGAACCAGGCTATCCAGCGCCTCCATGGTTTCCTCGGTGGGCGTGTCGTAGTCGAAACGGTGGATGATGTAGAGGTCCAGATAATCGGTGCCCAAGCGCTCAAGCGTGCCGTCGATCTCGCGCAGGATTGCCTCGCGCGACAGACCGCCTTCGTTGAAGAACACCTTGCTGGCCAGCACCACATCCTCGCGCGCCACGCCCAAATCGCGCAGCGCGGCGCCGATGTACTCTTCGCTCGTGCCGTGTGCGTAGCAGTTTGCCGTGTCGATGAAGTTCACGCCGGAATACAGCGCACGCTTGATGACCGCGCGCGTCTCATCGGGTCCTATGGTCCACTCGTGAAAATCCGCCGAAGCCTTCCCGAAACTCATGCCGCCGATGCAGACAGGCGACACCTCGATGTCCGAGTGGCCCAGTTTCGTGTATTCCATTGCTTTGCCTTCTTTCTGCCAGCCTGCTAGTTTTCATCCAAATCGACCAGCCGATACGTACGACTGCCCAGCCCGATGGCCTCGCGCGTGAAACACACGGACATGCCGCCCGCGAGCGCCGCCATTCCCGCACCGGCTGCGCCTTGCAAAAACGTTCTGCGCGTTATCTTTTTCATACCGCTCTCACTCTCTCGTATGCGACCTCTCCCACATGCGACCTCTCCCGCGCGAGCCATTGACCCGCCCACTTTAAAAGGACGCCGTTTTTACGTTGAAAGTCGCGAATATCGCCAAAAACACCGTCGAAATGACGTCCTTTGCGAAGTTCCACCCGACAGCGGAGGCCACCTACAGCGACGCGCCCAAGTCGAACGCCTGCCGCATGGCCCGCGAGTGCGCCGTCATGCGCGGCGTGCCGCAACCGTAGCCCAGAACGCGGCCCATATCGGTCATGTCCAAGTAGCGACACAGCGTGTCATAGTGGGCTTCGAGCGCATCGAACGTCCAATCGTCGGCGTTCCACGCCACGGTAAGAAGCGCCGCCTTCAAGTGACGCAACGTGATGCGAGAATTCTCCGAGCAGAAGCGATCAATGACGCACTTGAGCTAGGCCGACATGCCGTAATAGTACAGTGGCGTGGCGAACACCATCATGTCAGCGGAAAGAATCTGCTTCAAGATACCGCCCATCGCGTCGTGCTGAGCGCACGGAGCCGCACCGTAGCCGCACCTCACGCAACCTGTGCACGGCGCCACATCTTCATGCGCAACGTCAGTCCGCTTCACCTCATGGCCAGCACTGCGCGCGCCACACGTGAACTCCTCAACAAGCATCGCCGTAGATCCGTCGCGATTGGGGCTGCCTTGCAAAACAACGATCTTCATCATGCGACCTTTCGCCTAGTAACCCAGCTCGCCGAGCCAAGCGCTCGCATCGTCCACGGCGACGGCGCCAAAGCGGCGACCTTCCTGCCAGTCGCCCGTGCCCGCCATGACGGCGAGGTCTTGCGCGCTCGACCCGATGGGAGACGAACCCGACGTGCAGAACGGAATCACGGTCTTACCGGTGAAATCATTGCCCGACACAAAGTTGTCGATTGCCCAAGATGCGTTGCCCCACCAGATGGGATAGCCCAGAAACACGGTGCCGTACGAATCGAAGTTGCCGGGCGTGACCTGCTCAAGCTCGACCGAGCGATTGGGGTCGTTGCGCTCCTGGCTGGTGCGACTGTCAGGATTGTTGTAGCCCAGGTCGTCACGCGAATAGGGGTCAACGGGCGTGATTGCGAACGTGTCGGCGCCCAGCTCGCCGGCAATCGCCTCGGCAATGCCCTGCGTGTTACCCGTGCCGGAGAAGTACGCAACCAGGATGCCGTCCGCAGCAGCGGCATCATCATCAGCCTCTTGGGCGGCCTCTTGCGTCGGCTCCTCAGCAGCATCCTCCTGCGTAGACTCCTGGGTGGTCTCGTCGGCAGAGTCGACCATCGGCTCTTCTTCCTGCGAACAAGCGGCAAGCAGCCCGCCGGCGGAAGCGACAACGGCGGTTGCCGCAGCGCCCCTCATGAACGTCCTGCGAGAGATCGTAGCGTTTTTCATCATGATTGCTCCCTTCTTCGCTCGTCACACGGGAAGCATAAATATTGGAGTTAAGTCTAAGTCAAGAAAAAAATGACACATCGTCAGAAGAAAAAAGCGAGAGTCGCTCCATTAAGAAAAGCGTTGTAGAGGAAAACGCTGCAAGAGACGTTGCAGAAAAGCGTCATGACACAAAGAACAGCAACCCCCGAACAAACAAAGAAAGGGGCCTCATCGACCCCTTTCGAACAGTTCTACCATGTAGAATGCGGAAGCATGGAACCCGCGATGCGAAAACCAAGCGACTCTTATTCCTCTACCTCGAGCGCCTTCGCCAGGATTTGCATGCGTGCCTCGACGTCCTCGATGATGCGGCTACAATCCTTCAGCTCGTCGGAAGCATCGATGCCCTGGACCTCGCGAACGGCCTTGTACTTCAGGCTGTGTTCGAGGCTCGCCCAGAAATCCATGGCGATGGTGCGCAGCTGAACCTCCACCGGCACCATTTCTTTCTTGTCCATGAAATACACCGGAATGCGCACAATCACGTGCAGGCTGCGGTACCCGTTGGGCTTGGGGTTGGCGATGTAGTCCTTAATAGTGACGATCTCCAGATCATCCTGCTTCTGCAGCAGTTCGAGCAGACCGTACACGTCATGGATATATGAGCAGATCACGCGCACGCCCGCGATGTCGAACAGGTTCTCCTCCATGCTCTCTATGGTCACGGGGAAGCCTTGGCGCTGCAGCTTTTCGAAGATGCTCGCCGGTTTCTTCACGCGCGACTCGATATGATGGATGGGGTTGCGGTTCTTCTTGAGGCTGAGATCGCGATCCAGAACCTCGAAGCGAACCTCCATCTGGCGCATCGCGGCCTCGTACTTCTGCAGAGATTCGCGCAAGCGTGCCTCGGCGCTCTTCAGCCGGTCAGCCTCAGAGGGCGTGACGGCAAGCCCCGTTGAGGCGTTGGCGGCCGCAATGACCGCAGCCATCTCCCCAGCGGCAGCAGGGTGCTCCTGCGCCTTGGGCGCATCAATGACCTCGACGGGGGCAACGGGCGCCGCAGTGCTCCTCGTCCGGCGGCCCTCGGATGAAGACGCCTGCGCCGATACGGCTTCGTCAAGATACTCATACGACACCTCAGGCGCTAAACGCTGCTTCTTGCCCTTTTGGCGACCATCGCTCGCAACCACGCGACGCAGAGGTTCATACGCGGCCCTCATCAGGCTCTTCGCGCTTTTACGCGCACTTTTTCCCTGCTTTTTCTGAGAAGAATAATCATAGCGGCTCACCCGCGGACGAGAAGCCGTCTTCTTATCGGCGCTCCTTTTGCCGCCATGCCCGCTCGCCATCGACGTGCCGGCATTGTTCGAATATGCCTCGGCAGCGGCGGAATCTTCCACCGCGTACGCGGGGCGCAGCGGCTCCGAAATAGAACTCATGAAGCCTCCTAGAAATCTGCGAATGCGACGCGGCCGCCTTG
>CAUWMI010000201.1:0-4344 GCA_963559755.1 uncultured Slackia sp.
TGAGTGATTTTCGTTGACAGAACACATCGAAGCAGTATTATTGTCGATAGTTCTTATTGAAACTCTGTCCTAATAAGAAAGAAGGATGCTATGAAGATCTATCGTTGCAGGGTGTGCGGCTACCTCCACGTTGGCTCTGCCCCCGAAGAGTGCCCCATGTGCCATGCCAAGCAGGCCGCTTTCTACGAGTACGAGCTGCCCGATGTGAGCGGTACCAAGACCGCTGAGAACCTGGCTGCCGCGTTTGCTGGCGAATCCCAGGCCAACCGCAAGTACACCCTGTGGCAGCAGATTGCCAAGGAGGCTGGCGAGGAAGAGGCTGCGGCTGCGTTCGACCGTCCCATGGCCGAGGAAACCGCCCATGCTCTTGCCGAGGCCGTGTACATGGGCATGTTCGGCGATGTGAAGAAGAACCTTCAGGATGCCGCCGCGGGCGAGCAGTACGAGGAGGAGAACATGTACCCCGAGTTCGCCAAGGTTGCTCGCGAGGAAGGCTTCGAGGATATCGCTCACTTCTTCGAGATGACCGCTAAGTTCGAGGGCATGCACAAGGCTGGCTACCAGAAGGCTGCCGACGCGCTGTAAGGGTTACGAGCTCCGATGCGAGTAGCTGATTCGGACGTGCCTATGGTCCGCCCTGAGCGCCTCAACAGTTATTCGCCTAGGGAACCCTTTCCTTTGCGGAACGCAAACGAGCTGACCTTGATTCCGCACTGATGCGCCGCTCATCGCAAGCTACAAAGACCGCCTTTCGGGCGGTCTTTTTTTCGTTAATGCTCGGCCGACTCAACCAATTTTCTTGTTTTTCAGCTGACCGCATGCGCCATCAATATCGCCGCCGCGCGATTGGCGCAGAGTTGCCTCGGTTCCCGATGCCTGGAGGCGTTCAATAAAACGCTCAATACGCCGATGCGACGTAGGCTTGAACGGCGATTCGTCAATTTCATTGAGGGGAATGAGATTGACATGACAACTCAACCCGTTGCAGAAATCAACCAATGCTTCCAGATGCTTTTCGTCGTCGTTCACGTTCGAAATCATCAGATATTCGAACGTTATACGACGCTTTGAGCGATTCTGATACTCGCGAAGGACGCCGTGGAGCTCCTCGAGCGGTTGATTCGAAACCTTCGGCATAAGCTCATCACGCGTTTTCTGCACCGCGGAATGGAGCGATACCGCAAGCGTGAATTGCTCAGGCTCATGGGCAAACCGTTGAATGCCCTGGAAAATACCGCAGGTAGACACGGTAATCCTTCGTGCCGCGATATTAAGCCCCTGGTCACCGTTGAGAATCTCGAGCGCCTTTTTCACGTTGCCATAGTTCAAAAACGGCTCGCCCTGACCCATGGCCACCAGATTACTCACACGACGACCTATATCATGCTGTGCAATAAGCACCTGCTCAACCATTTCACCAGGAAGAAGATTGCGGGTGAAGCCCTCATGGCCCGTCGCGCAAAACGCGCACGCCATCGCACAGCCAACTTGAGTAGAAAAGCATACTGTAAGACGATCTTGAGAGGGAATAGCCACCATCTCAGTGGCTTTGCCGTCGGCAAAAGAAATGACATATTTACGCGTACCGTCAGAGGAAACCTGCTTATCCACTACTCGTGCAGGCATAAGCGGAACCTCGGAAGCCAGCGTCGCTCGCAGATTCTTAGGCAGATTGGTCATTTCCTCATAGGACTGAGCGCCCTTTTGGTAGAGCCACTGATACACCTGCTTGGCTCTAAAGAGGGGCAGCCCCATTTCTTTGAAGAGCTGCCCCATTTCATTCAGCGAATAGGCTTTGATTTCAGACATTCGTCCTATTCTTCCTCATGGCTGGATTCATGCATTTTTTCAAGAAGACGCTGGAGATCTTCTTCATCCTTGAATTCAATCTCAAGCTTATTTTTACCATTGGCGCTTCTAATACGAACCTTGGTGCCCAGCTCCTCGGTCAGGGATTTCGCCGTAGTCTTGTAAATCTTAGGCATGGGCGGACGCGGAGGCTGGGAAGCTGCTTTGGCTCGACCAGCAAACAGACGAGCAATAGACTCGGCCTCTCGCACAGAGAGCTTCTCGTTCTTCAATTTATCGGTCAGCTTCTGACGCCCCTCTTCGGTGGGAATGGAGAGGATTGCGCGCGCATGACCAGCGGTGATGCGCTCTTCATACAACAGCTGCTGCGCTTCTTCGGGCAAATCGAGAAGACGCAGAGCGTTAGCGATGGTGGAACGACCCTTCGACACCGCGGCGGCTACCTCGGATTGGGTTCTTCCACCGCGCTCCATCATTCGCTTGTACCCATAGGCTTCCTCAATGGGATTGAGATCGCTGCGCTGAAGGTTTTCAATGAGCGCAAGCTCAAGCACCTTCATATCGTCCGCTTCTATGACGCGAACGGGCACCTTCTCCATCTTCGCAAGCTTGCACGCCTGCCATCTGCGTTCACCAGCAATGATCTCATAGTCGTTCTCAACCTTACGAACAACTATTGGCTGCAGCAGACCGTCTTTCTGAATGGAAGAGGAAAGCTCTTCGAGTTCATCCTTGTTGAAATGCATGCGAGGCTGATCGGGATTCGGCTTAACGCGTTCAATATCGACTTCAACCGCAATATTGTTGCTCTCAGCTTCGACTTCCTTTTCAGCTTCTTTGGCGCTCGCAGCGGAAGATTCCACCACAACCTTAGGATGAGAAGGCGACGCGGATCCCATTGAACCAGACTTTGTCTGAGGAGCGGTTCGCACGGAAGTATTCTGCTGGGCAGCGCTGTGAGGAACGCGCTCGACAACGCCCATGATGGTTACGCCGTCGTTCTCTTCGATGAATTCCTTCTTCGCAACCACGTCTTTAACCGCAATGGTCGGTTTAACGGGTTCAGAAGCAGACTTGACCGCAGCAGACTCTTTCTTCTCGCCATCGAGAACGGCGCGCTCCTCCTGCGGGAGATCCTCCTCCCTGATAACCTCTCTGTCAGCGGTTCGCATGGGAGCAATCCTTTTCTCTACCGCGTCGGTAACAGGGGTAGAAGCAGCAGGTGACGCATCACGCTCCTTTTCTGCAGGAGCGGCAGCGGGGCGAGAAGGCTGCATAGCAGCTTCGTACCCTCCGAGAAGAGAATCAAGACCTCGCCCGAGGCCTCCTTTAGTGTTCTTAGCCACGAGAAATCACTTCCTTCGCAAGAGCACGGTATGCCTCCGCACCTTTGCCGTTAGGATCGTATTGAGTAATGGGTTGACCGAAGCTCGGAGCTTCGGAAATCTTCACCGAACGGGGAATGACCACGTCAAAGACACGCTTGGCAAAGAAATTGCGCACCTCACTTGCAACCTGTTTGGAAAGCGTCGTGCGGCCATCGTACATCGTCAGCAGTACACCGAAGATATCGAGGCTGGGGTTGAGATGCGTCTTCACACGCTTCATCGAATCGAGCAGCTTGGTAACGCCCTCCAGAGCGTAGAACTCGCACTGAATAGGGATGAGGAGCTTATCGGCAGCCACGAGGGCATTGATCGTAAGCAGACCAAGCGATGGCGGGCAGTCAATGAACACGTAATCGTAGCGACCACGCACTGCGCCCGTCGCTTCCTTGAGGCGATTCTCGCGAGCCATCTCGGCAACAAGCTCGACTTCCGCGCCGGCAAGGTTGATGGTGGCCGGTGCCACATCGAGACCCTCGCAAACATCGGGGATGATCACATCGGTTAGCGAAGCTTCTCCAAGGAGAACATCATAGATGCATTGATCGAGACGATTCTTCTCGATACCAAGACCACTCGAGGTATTTCCCTGAGGGTCGAGATCGATAAGGAGGACCTGCTTGCCAAGTTCGCCCAGGGCAGCACCGAGGTCAATTGCTGTAGTGGACTTGCCCACTCCACCCTTCTGATTGAGGATAGCGATGACCTTCGTAGTGCCAACCACATGTTTTACAGGCTTTTTCTCCGCGTACGATTTGATGGGCGTAGCCACATACATATCAGCCGCGGATTGAACCGGTTCATCTTCGGCAGTTGTTTCACGTGAAACAACCGTTTCGCGCTCAATGTCCGAAGGAGCTTCCTGCTCTTCATGAAGTTCTACAGCCGCAGGATTCTCTTGGGCAGCCGCAGCTTCTTCCTGCGGTTCAGATGCCGCAGAAGCAGTGGCCGTTTCCTGCTCTGCCTCCGTATAAAAACGATTTGCTTGACGCTTGAAGCTATCGAATAAGCCCACAGATTCCTCCTCTACTGCGTTTGTACTGTTATATAGAAGGTGCACCAAGCAGGCTACACTCTATAACTAAAGTCAGAAGCGATGTTTCAATTGAAACATAGTCATAAAAAAGACGGAAGCGTCGGATTCGATATA
>CAUWMI010000202.1:0-4340 GCA_963559755.1 uncultured Slackia sp.
GCGCGCATAATCAGGGACCCACGCGCCAAAACAACCACGTACGGAATAATGCTGAGGGAAAACACGAGCATCGTGCATGCTTCGGGCATAGCGCCCTTCTGCTCCGGGAAAAACGCACCCATGAAAAGGGCATCGAGCCACGCCCAGAACAGACCCGAGCCGAAAAGCACACGAACACCGAGGCCGCTTTTCAGCTGCCGCATCACCATGTCGTTTTTCATTCCCAGTCTTGTTCCCTCCTACATGCATCAACGGACCGGCTTACTGCCGCGCGATTCGCCGAATGCAACTCTCCCTCTGCGCCCTATATTGTAATTGAAGCATAATGCGGGATGCCTCGACTAGCACTCCCGCAGATTCGTTCCGTGCATTTTGTCCCAGAGTGCGCGGAACGCGGGGTATGACTCGTCGGTATACACAACGCAGCCTGCTACACCATGATGCCGCCACGCCGTACCTTCATTGAGCATCCTCTCATCTTTCCAGACATGCGCATGAAAGTAGTCCGCGACGCATTCAGCCAGGTATTCACGCGTCTCTTCACTTGGCTTATATCCCAAGTCGGCATAGGAAACGCGAATCTCGTCCCCATCTGCATCCACGATAATGAACTCGCCCAATCCGCAGTGCACGCCGTCCCCGAATCGAGTCGGAACGTCCGCGCCGAAATACTTGCATTCCTCCACGTTGAATATGACGTATCTGAAATGCGGCGCGCGGCGCTCGATGGCGGAAACGACGTCATACAACAGCTCTTGGCGAGCCGAAAGTCGCTCGCTTGCAGAAGCCGCGCCCTTTCCCTCTTGGGCAGGCCCCTTTTGGCCCTTGCCAAACAAGCTTCCAAACATCATAGGCCCCTTCGTCGCATCTAGCAGAGTTCGAACGCAATTATAATATGGGGATGATGGGCTTATGCTGGCACGGTGACGCAACTCACGGGCCAAATCAAGCAGACCAAGGAGTAAGCATGGTAGAAGGAAAATGCCCCGTTTGCGGCAAATCGATCCCTGTCGATCCTCAGATGGACGCAGCGATCTGCCCCTATTGCGGCAATGCGTACGTAACGGCCAAGGCGCTTCAAGGCCAAAGCGCCGCGCCTTCTCCCAATTCTTTCGAAGCCCTTGTTGCAAAATGCGCCAAATTCCGCGACGCCGAGATGTACCACGATGCACATGAAACCGCGCGCATGGCAACCCGCCTCTTCCCCGACGACTACCGCTCGTGGAGCCTTTGCATCGACGTGTACTCGGCAGACCCCAATTGGAGCGCCCCTTATCCTCCCGAATGTGTTGAGCGGGCGGTTAAGCTCTATCGAGTGAGCGACGTTCAGAACCCCAATTTCGACCAGTGGCTTGCCAATTACAATCTCTGGATGCAACAGATGCAGCGCGTGGTGGACCTGTGCAACAAGCTTGATGTCGAACGGGCTCTCTCCATCCTCGGGTGCGTTTACTTACTAAAAGGCGGCAGCTCCAATACCAAGACCACTTACGACGACCTCAAACGTCGCCACCACGGCGGACCGCATCCCTCGGACACCTGGATTCAAAGTACGCGTTTCTCTCTCGTGCCAGGAAACGGTCTTATGCTTGGCCTGACTATTGGCGACCGCGACACCAGATTTACCGGATGGCCGAAATCGTTCACCGATGTTTTCTACACAGTGGTCACTAGCGGAAACGTCCTCGATGCCCTACCCGTCCTCGAGCGAGCGGCTGGACGCTAGGGCCATTTGAGGCGAAATCCGCATGCAAAGCTGCATGTGGCGCGAATCTACGTAACGTTAAAACAAAGCAGCCTTGCTCAAAGGCCCTAATATCTTCTAGCGGGGCCTCACCTGCGAAACAAACGGCGATATGCTGCAGTTTTTCGGAGTTGGGCCAAGTAGCTGCCTCATGGACTGTGTATCACCCCAGGTCAAAGGGTTGACGATTTTGAACTACTTTGACCAGCCATGAAAAACTGCAGCATATCGCAATCTTTTTCATCTTTCTTCCTCGCCCCTTGAATATCATTCCGCTGGCTTAGGAGTAGAAAGACTGTTACAGCACCCTAAACAGAAGGACGGCCGGCCCGAAAATGGGTCGGCCGCCTTATTGATGCGCCTCTAGTGCAAAACCCCGCTGCGGGAATCGCTGCCGTGAAGCTCTGGCTTTATTCCTGAGCCTGCGCGTCGCGCCCTGCGTCCACGGGCGTGGTTCACATCTAGCGCTTGATGTTATAGAACGCGTTCATGCCAGCGTACTGCGCGGAACCCTCAAGCTCCTCCTCGATGCGGATGAGCTGGTTGTACTTGGCGATGCGGTCGCTGCGGCAGGGGGCGCCGGTCTTGATCTGGCCAGCATTGGTGGCAACGGAAAGGTCGGCGATGGTGGTGTCCTCAGTCTCGCCGGAGCGGTGGCTGATCACGCACGCATAGCCCGCCTGCTTGGCCATCTGAACAGCCTCAAGCGCCTCGGTCAGGCTGCCAATCTGGTTCACCTTCACCAGGATGGCGTTGGCAACACCCAGCTCGATGCCCTTCTTCAGACGCTCGGGGTTGGTGACGAACAGGTCGTCGCCCACCAGCTGCACGCGGTCGCCGATGCGGTCGGTCAGCATCTTCCAACCGTCCCAGTCCTCCTCGGCCATGCCATCCTCGATGGAGATGATGGGGTACTTGTCTACCAACTTCTCCCAGTAATCCACCATCTGCTCGCTGGTGTAGGACACGCCCTCGCCCGCCAGCTCGTACATGCCGGTCTCGGCGTTGTAGTACTCGGTGGAGGCGGGGTCCATAGCAAACATGATGTCAGTGCCGGGCTTGTAGCCGGCTTTCTCGCACGCCTCGGTGATGTACTTCAGCGGCTCCTCATTGGTCTTGAGGTTGGGAGCGAAGCCGCCCTCGTCGCCGACGCCGCCGCCCAAGCCCGCATCATGCAGAACCTTCTTGAGCGTGTGATAAATCTCGGCGCACCAGCGCAGGCCCTCGGCGAAGCTCTCGGCACCCACAGGCATGATCATGAACTCCTGGAAGTCCACGTTGTTATCGGCATGTACGCCACCATTGAGGATGTTCATCATGGGCGTAGGCAGCACATTGGCATTCACGCCGCCCACGTACTTGTACAGCGGCAGTTCCGCGGACTCCGCAGCGGCGCGGGCAACAGCGAGCGACGCGCCCAGAATGGCGTTCGCGCCCAGGCGACCCTTGTTGGGCGTGCCGTCGAGCTCAATCATTTCGGCGTCGATGGCGCGCTGATCGCACGCGTCCATGCCGATAAGCGCCTCGGCGATTTCCTCATTCACGTTGGCAACGGCATTCTGCACGCCCTTGCCCAGGTAACGGCCCTTGTCGCCGTCGCGCAGCTCAACAGCTTCGAACGCGCCCGTGGACGCACCGGAGGGAACGATGGCGCGGGCAAACGACCCGTCGTCCAGCGTGACCTCTACCTCGACGGTGGGATTGCCGCGCGAATCCAGGACCTCGCGACCGTACACATCGAAGATGATGCTCATGTGAGAATGCCTCCTCATTTCGTTGAACGCGACGCGCCCGCCGTGCCGAGCCGCCGGATGCGTTCGGCTTTTCTGCGCGCCTCCGCGCCAATCCGCACGGATAGTTCGATTCTATACCACACTTTTAAGCATGCTGCACACACGTAGGCAGGCGGATACGCTCAAGCACCCGATTGGCGCAAATGGTGAATCCGCGGTTGCTCGATGAATGCTAGAAATAGATTCCGAGCGCAAGGAGGATGACTGCGATGAAAGTCATGGCCGCGATGCCGCGCGCGCCAAGGCGCTCGTTGTCATGGAGGCTGGTGCGGCGGGCGGCGCTTCCGTAGCAGCGCGCCTCCATCGCCTGGGCAAGCACACTCGCGCGGCGGAACAAGCCCACGAGCATAGGAACCAGAACGTTGCCCCAAAGGCGCACGCGTGCGATTACGCCGCCTTCGTCGAGCTGAGCGCCGCGGCTACGCTGAGCACTTGCAACGCGCTTGAACTCCTCCATGCCCGCCGGGATGAAACGCAACGCGATGGAGAACATGGTGGCGATATCATCCACTGGCACATGCAACGCGCGTAGCGGCCGTCCAAACGAAGAGAACGCGCGCACGAACTGAGAATCGTCGTAGGAGAACGCCACGGCAAGCGTTGCAAGAGCCAGCAAGAGAATGCGCGCGGCATAGAAGAACCCCTCATCAATACCCTGCGGGATGTGGGCAATTACCGTAAACGCCAGAATGAACAGGAGCGGAATGATGCTCTTAAGAATTTGCCCAATGCGAACCCTCATGGCAATAAGAACCACAGCAATCGCAAGCGCGAACGTCGCCATGCCAACCCATGTATCGACC
>CAUWMI010000203.1:0-4301 GCA_963559755.1 uncultured Slackia sp.
CTGGCATGTTGAACATAAGGCAGTCCTCCTAAAAAACGAAGGGCCGCCCCACAGCGGGACCCGCCAGCGAGCACAAATTCTCGCAGAACCGCCGAGCGAGAACAGCGCACGAGCAAACACCATCGCAAAAGCAAAGCGGGCCCCGGAAACCCGGAGCCCACCTAAGCAGATACATCAACCGGAAAGCCGGCGCAACTAAGCTACTTCCTGCCCGAATCCTCTTCGAACTCTTCGTTGCCCATGTCCTTGGCGGCTTCTTTCTGCTCGTCGTTGAAGCGGTCTGCGCGCAGCTGCTCGGCCAGCGTGGCCTTGTAGAACGTCCTGGGCTGATGCACCACCACCTGCGGATACGGAATGTTGATCTGGTACTCGTCAAAGATGAGCTTCATCTCGCGGCGCAGGTCGCGCTCAAGCTGCCCTCGGCTGGTTTCAGCGCATTGCACCACCACACGAATGGTCACGCTGTTGTCGGCAAGCGACACCACGCCCTTGTAGAACGGGCCGTCCAGAATGGCAGGCAGGCGACGGCGAATGTTGGGGAACTCGCTCTCCAGGATATTCTCCACGCGCTCCAGCGACTCGCCGTATTCGATGTCCATATCGCACGTGGCGTACGAGAGCTCCTTGGTCATGTTCACCACATCGCTCACCTCGCTGTTGCGAATGATGATGATGTTGCCGTTGCCGTCGTTGATCTTGGTCGTGCGCACGCCAATCTCCACCACGGTGCCGGTCTTGGAACCCACCTGGATGATGTCGCCCACGCGGAAATCGCCCTCGAAGATGATGAACAAACCGCTCAGGATATCGCTCACCAGCTCCTTGGCGCCGAACGAGATGGCGATGGAGAGGATGCCGGCAGAGGCAAGCAGCGTGGTGGTGTCGATGCCGATGAGCATCAGACAGTAGTACACCATGCCGATGATGGATGCGTACTTGATGAAGCTGCTGATTAGGCGACACATGGTTTCGCCGCGCGCCCCGAACACGTCGGAGAGCATGCGCAGCAGCGCCTGGATCATCATGGTGATGGTGAGCACCACGCATGCAATCATCAGCGCCGCCGTGACGGCGAACACGTTCAGTCCGTACTCCCAGTTGCCCGAAAGCACGTAGGAGAACACGGAATCCTCCGGGAACACGCGGTCCTGGAACACCACGGCCACGCACACTGCGATGGCGAAGATGCCCATCAGCACCTTGAGCACGGTGAGCACACGCTGCTCGGCGCTCTTGTCGCCCCAGTGCATGGAGCGATAAATCCAGCGGCTGGCGGCCGATTCGGTCTTGGCGCGGCGGCCGCTGGGCATCGTGGTCTCGAACGTGCGGTTGGACTCATCGTCATCGGCCTCTTCACCCGCCGCGACGACCTCGCCCTGCTTGCGGCGAATCTCGAACGTGACCAGCAGGAAGATGACGATCTGGCAAATAATGCCGTTCGCACCCGTGGCAAGGGTCAGCGGCACGCGATCGGTCATGAGCTCGCTTTCGGGCTGCGCCACGTACACGTAGCAGTCGTCGGTCTCGAACGACGATGCGTAGTAACGCACGCCGCCCACGGTCAGGAAATCGCTGAACCCGCCCTTGAGCTGCGACTCCTCCAGACCGGCCGAGGTGGCGCTCGTGCCCACGAGCTTCTCGTCGGGATAGTAGGCGAAGGTGCCGTCGGCCTTGTTCACCGCGAAGGCGAACCCGCCCTGGCCCAGCTTCACACCGTCGAGGATGGTGTCGATCTGCACGCTGGACAGAAGCGTCTCCAGGCGCTCGGGGCGCATGCTCAGCTGCACGAAGCCGTCCGCCTCGCCCTGGGCGTTGCGCAGCGTCACGCCGATGTACTGGCGCAGCTCGCCCGACACCTCCTCGGGCATGGGCTCCTGCACGATGTACTCCACGCCCTGCAGCAGCGCGCGGAACTCATAGCTCTGGTCCTCGGGGTCCTCGCTCAGCGTGAAATTTGAGTACGGCGAGTTCGTGGCGATCAGCACACCCTCAGAGTTAAATACATACAGGTACTCCACCTGCAGCGTGTCGGCAAGCAACTGCAAGTCGTCGCGATTCTTGAGGTCGGCGTTCTGCTCGAGGGCATACGCCGCCACCTCGGCCTTGCTCAGGTAGCGCTCGTTGTACTGCTCGGTCAGCGTGTCGGCCTGCACGTTTGTGCGGTCGATGGTGCGCTCGATGTCGGCAGCGCGCTCGTTGCTGCTCACCGATTCGGAGGAGAGCGAGAACAGCGTCTGCATATAGAACGTCACGAGCATGACGGCGAGGAAGCCCACGAACGAGAGCACGATGGCCTTCTTGCCAATGGCCTTGTTGAATCGCAGTGGCCCCATGCTCACATAGTTCTCGGGGTTGTAGCCGCGCTTTTCGTCCTCGCGCATAACGAAGAAGCCGTACAGCGCCACCACCATGGCAACCGAGAAGAAGATGAACAGGATGACGCCCACCGTGAGGTTGCGCGAGGCGGTCATGTCGCTTTCGGGGATGGCGCTGAGGTAGTAGCTATCACCGATCTCAGAGATGCCGCAGTACAGGCGCTCGCCGCCGAACGTAATCCAGGTGAACGTGCCGTCCTCGAGGCGCTCGACCTCGATGCCGTCATCCAGCGCGTCGGTGCCGATGAACGCGGCGTTGGGATGGTATTCCACCACGTAGTTCTTCGCGGAAACAGCAAAAACGTAGCCGTTCTGCCCCACGCTCACGCCCGAAAGCACGCTGGAGAGCGAGCCCGTGTTGGCTACCAGCTCGTCGAGCTCCGCGGGGTTCTGCTCGATGACCGCCATCGAATCGTCGTCGATGCGCGCGGCGTAGTAGCGCATGGTAACGCCTTCGTCGGCAAATTCGACCTCCATGGAAGCGGAGGGCTCATCTGTATCGAACACGGTGCGCAGCTGATTGTAGCGCTGATAGGTGAAATCGGCCAGCGTATCCTGAGCGCGCGCCACCACACCGCCGTCGCGATCCACGATCAGCACGTTGTCTACGCCCAGAAGGTCCTTGTACTCGGACATCTTGGCGTTGGTTGCCGCAAAGCCCGTGTCGTGGTTCGCCATGAAGGCGACGCTTTCGGCCTTGGACTGGTAAATCGCGTCGAACGTCTCAGAGTTCTGCGCGGTTTCGACATCCGCCTCTTCCAGCAGGGCAGGCAGCTCTTCCATCTCGCGCTGAATATCAGCCTGGGCCGATTCGATGGAGAGGTCATCCTGCATGGAGACAAGCGTAAGACCCATGCCAGCCACGCCGATCAGCACGGCCAGCACGAGGAGGATGCCCTTTATCTTGAGCCTGGTAGACATATCTTCATCCTCCCCTTAGTTCCACTTATCGATGTAGGCGGCGATGGTGCCGTCGTCGAGCATGCCCTGGATGGTGCTTGCCACCTGGCCGCTGAGCTCGGAATCCTTCTGGGTGGCCACGCCGTACTCCTGGTCGCCCAGGTTCACGTCAAGAATCGAACGGTCCTCGTTCATATAGGTGCTCGCGATGCTGTTGTCCATCGCGGCGGCATCGACCTCGCCCGTCTCGAGCACCTTGGAAAGCTCCTCGTACGTGGCGATCTTCTTCACGAGAATGCCTTGGTACTGGGTGTAGTCGTCGGTGTTCTCAACCACGTCGGGGCCGATGACGCCCAGCTCGTACATCTTGGTGGCGAAAATGGGGTTGGTGTTGGAGCCCGACATGATACCCACCGTCTTGCCCTTGAGCTGCTCCACATCGGTGATCAGCGAGCTGTTTTCCACCATGATGATGGCGCGATCGGTGTAGTACGCGGGAGAGAAGTCGAAGTTCTCAAGGCGGGAATCGGCGATGGAATAGCAGGCGATCACGCAATCCGCCTCGCCATTCAGGAGCGTATCCTTGCGAGAATCAGGCGTAACGCTCACGAACTCGACATCCGCGTAGCCCAGACGCTTCGCCATCTCGTTGGCGATATCGATCTCAAGGCCATAATGCTTGCCGGTCTGCTCGTTCAGATAGCTGAAGTTCATGATGTCATCGCGCACGCCCACGCGCAGCGTGCCGGTACCCGACGGCGACTCCTCCTGATCGCCCGCGTTGCAACCCGCCAGACAGGCGAGCGAGAACACTGCCGCGGCGAATACCAAGGCAGCAGCTACAAGCTTGCTATTCTTCCACTTTGCATCCTCTCGTTCATCCTTATTGGTACATGCCTTAAGTGCATAAAAAACCCGGCGCACCAGCACCGGGCAGACGGAGCGTTTCATAGCATCCGCGCTTTACTATGTAAAGCAAGAATTATGAGGGACGCGCCCCTATAGAAGAGAAGAAATTGCTTGCAT
>CAUWMI010000204.1:0-4278 GCA_963559755.1 uncultured Slackia sp.
ACGGAAAATTGCTCATCGTGCAGCTCTCGCACCACGCGGGAGCCGAAATGTTCGTACATGCTCTGCAGGCGGTCGGCGTAGCACTCCAGATAGGCTACTAAACCATTCGATAAGGGGAATGAAATCAGATTCATTTCCCTTAAACCTTAAAGAGCGGACGCAAAAAAGGGCGCAGCCGTAATCGACTGCGCCCTTGAAGCATCGCTTGAATTCCGCTGCGCCTTTAGTCCTACAGCGTGAAGTAATCCACGCCGCCCTCGAACAGAGGCTGGTAGGTGTCACCCGGCACGTTCTTGTACAGACCGTAGCCGGAGCGCTCGGTGTGGCCCATCTTGCCCAGCACGCGGCCGTCGGGGCTGGTAATGCCCTCAATGGCCCACACACTGCCGTTGGGATTCACGCCCAGGCTCATGGACGGCATGCCGGCAGCGTCCACATACTGCGTGGCAATCTGGCCGTTCGCCTTCATCTGCGCCAGCACCTCGTCGTTGGCCACAAAGCGACCCTCGCCATGGCTGATGGCGATGGTGTGCACGTCGCCCACCTCGCAGCGCGACAGCCACGGCGACAGGCTGGACGCAACGCGCGTGTTCACAAGCCCGCTCTGGTGACGGCCGATGTTGTTGAACGTCAGCGTGGGGCAATCCGCGTCCATCGGGCGGATGTCGCCGAACGGCACCAGACCCAACTTGATGAGCGCCTGAAAGCCGTTGCAGATGCCAAGCATGAGTCCGTCGCGGTTCTGCAGCAGGTCGCGTACGGCCTCGGTCACCTCGGGCGCGCGGAAGAACGCCGTGATGAACTTGGCTGATCCGTCGGGCTCATCGCCGCCGGAGAAGCCGCCGGGCAGCATCACAATCTGGCTCTCGAGAATGCCCCGGGCCAGCGCCTCCACGCTCTCATGCACGTTGGCAGGCGTGAGGTTGTTGATGACCAGCACCTGCGCCTCGGCACCGGCGCGCTCGAACGCGGCGGCAGTGTCGTACTCGCAGTTGGTGCCCGGGAACACCGGGATGATGACCTTAGGCTTGGCGATGGTAGCCGAAAGCGTGAGCGGCTTGCGCTCCATCCAGGTCACCGGCTCCACAGCGGGCTTGGCAGCCGCCTCTTCGGCGGAGTCGCGATACGGGAAGACCGACTCCAGCGGGCGCTCCCACGCCTCCTGGAGCTGTGCCAGGTCAACCTTCTGACCGCACGCCTCGAAGACGTACTCCTCGCAGGTCTCGCCCATCACGGCCACAGCCACGCGCTCGCTGCCTGCGGGCACCTGAGCGCCCTCGGCGAGCTCCACGATGAAACTGCCGTACACGTTAGCAAACAGCGCGTCCATATTGGCGATGCCCGCCGTGAGATCGCAGCCGATGCCGTTGCCCACGCACATCTTGAACAGCGCCTCGGCCGCGCCGCCGAAACCGGGAGTGGAAACCGCCAGCGCATCGCCGCGCGCAATCATGCCCTCGACCGTCGAGAACGCCTCCATGAGCGCCTCGGGATTGGGGCGCATGCCATCCTCACCCGGCTGCGGAATCACAAACACGATGCGATTGCCCGCACCCTTAAACTCGGGCGATACGATGCTATCCACATTGCCGGTAGCCACGGCGAACGAAATCAGCGTGGGGGGCACGTCCAAATCTTCGAAGCTGCCGGACATGGAATCCTTGCCGCCGATGGCGCCCACGCCCAGGTCGACCTGCGCCATGAGCGCGCCGAGCACCGCTGCCACGGGCTTGCCCCAGCGATCGGCCTCATCGCGCAGCTTTTCAAAGTATTCCTGGAAGCTCAGGTACACCGCTTCATGCGAGAAGCCGGTGGCAACCAGCTTGGCAACGCTCTCGACCACGGACAGATATGCGCCCGTGAACTGGTCTTTCTCCATGATATAGGGGTTGAAGCCCCACGCCATACCGCTCACCGTGCGCGTCTCGCCGAACACGGGGAATTTGGCCACCATGGCCTGGCTGGGCGTGAGCTGGCGCGCGCCGCCGAACGGCATGAGCACCGTGGCCGCGCTGATGGTGGAGTCGAAGCGTTCGCCCAGACCCTTTTGCGAGCACACGTTCAGGTTGGTGACCAGGGCATGCATGCGCTCAGCGAGCGTTTCACCCTCGATGGCGGGCGCATATGCCTCGGCCGCCACCACGTGCGCTTTCTGGTGCTTAGGAGCGCCGTTGGATGCGAGGAATTCACGCGACAGGTCCACGATGGTATCGCCGCGCCACGTCATGCGCACGCGCGGCTCCTCGGTGACCTGAGCCACCACGGTTGCCTCCAGGTTCTCCTCGCGCGCATAGCCCAGGAATTCCTCCACGTCAGAGGCGGCCAGCGCCACGGCCATGCGCTCCTGGCTCTCGGCGATGGCGAGCTCGGTGCCGTCAAGGCCGTCGTACTTCTTGGGGACGGCGTCCAGGTTCACCTGCAGGCCGTCGCACAGCTCGCCGATGGCCACGCTCACGCCGCCCGCGCCAAAGTCGTTGCAGCGCTTAATCAGACGGCACGCGTCGCCGCGGCGGAACAGGCGCTGCAGCTTGCGTTCGACGGGCGCGTTGCCCTTCTGCACCTCGGCGCCGCACTCCTCCACGCTGGACACGTTCTGCGCCTTGGACGAACCGGTAGCGCCGCCGATGCCGTCGCGACCGGTGCGGCCGCCCAAAAGCACCACCACATCGCCCGGAGCCGGCTCCTCGCGGCGCACGTTAGCGGCGGGAGCTGCACCCAGCACGGCGCCCACTTCCATGCGCTTGGCGGCATAGCCGGGGTGGTAAATCTCGCTCACCTGGCCGGTTGCCAGGCCGATTTGGTTGCCGTAGCTCGAATAGCCGGCAGCCGCCTCGGTCACAATCTTGCGCTGCGGCAGCTTGCCGGGAATGGTCTCGCTCACGGGCGCCAGCGGGTTGGCCGCGCCGGTCACACGCATGGCCTGATACACATAGCTGCGGCCGCTCAAGGGGTCGCGGATGGCGCCGCCCACGCAGGTGGCCGCGCCGCCGAAGGGCTCGATCTCGGTGGGATGGTTGTGCGTCTCGTTCTTGAACAGGAACAGCCAATCCTCGTCCTGGCCGTTCACGTCCACCGTTACCTTGACGGTGCAGGCGTTGATTTCGTCGGATTCGTCCAGATTCTTGAGGATGCCCTTGGACTTCAGATACTTCGCGCCGATGGTACCCATGTCCATCAGGCACACGGGCTTCTCGTCGCAGCCCAGCTCATGGCGCATGTCCATATACTTGTCGAAGGCGGCCTGCACCACGGCGTCATCGATGGTCACTTCGTCGAGCACGGTGCCGAACGTGGTGTGGCGGCAGTGGTCCGACCAGTAGGTGTCCACCACCTTGACCTCGGTGATGGTGGGGTTGCGGCCTTCCTCCTGGAAATACTTCTGGAAGAACTCGATGTCGGCCAGATCCATGGCCAGGCCGCGCTCGTCGATGAAACGCGCAAGGCCTTCCGCATCCAGCTCGGTGAAGCCGTCGATGACCTCAACGGGGGCGGGCTCGGGCGTGTCGAGCGCCAGCGTGTCGCGGACGTCGAGCGATGCCTCGCGTGCCTCAACGGGGTTGATCACGTAGTGCTTGACGGAGGCGATATCCTCATCGGACAGCTCCCCGAACAGGGCATACACGGTTGCGCTGCGCACGGCCGGGCGCTCGCCCTGGCTGATCAGCTGCACGCACTCGCTCGCACTTTCGGCGCGCTGGTCGAACTGGCCGGGAAGATACTCCACGGCGAACACCGCGGCGCCCTCCATCGCGGGCAGCTCGTCGGTGGCGGTGTCGGACTGCGGCTCGCTGAACACGGTGGGCACGCAGGCGCGGAACAAATCCTCGTCGATGCCTTCCACGTCATAGCGGTTGAACAGCCTCACGCCGCTCAACGCCTCAAGTCCCAGAATGCTTCGCAGCTCGTGCAGCAGATGCTGCGCCTCCACGTCGAAGCCCAGCTTTTTCTCAACATAGACGCGAGAAACCATGGAATCCTGCCCTTCTTGCATCGCGACGGGTCGAAGCGCCTTTCGTCCAAGCCCCTAGAGCCTGTTGCGCAACGCAAAACACGATGTGCGGCGCACATGCGAAAGACGCGCAATTGCATAACCTCTTAATGATACGACACCAAGAGCTCATCAAGCCGAACAAGCCTCGTCTTTCCCAATATCCCCAAGCCAATATACCGCCCAATATCCCCAACCACCACGCCGAGCGTTCAATACTCGTGTTGCGCGAAGCTCGTCTGCGTTTAACGCGAGTTTTGAACTCCCAGGCGCGCGAAGAACATACCTGG
>CAUWMI010000205.1:0-4217 GCA_963559755.1 uncultured Slackia sp.
TGCCTGAGTACCGGTACTACGAAGGAAAATATTGGGATCTGGTGCTGTGCTCGATGTCGCGCGAAGCATATCAGGGGCGGCTTGCTCGCTATGATGAGAGGTTCTTTCCGCGCGCTTAAGTGAAATGGAAGCAAAGGGAGAAGCCAAAAGGCTGTCCGGCAATTGTCGGGCAGCCTTTTTGCGACTTGATTGTCAAAACTGCGCCGTACGTTACGGTTTTGCCACCTCGGACATAGGAGAAGGGAGATGGTCAGATTTCTGACCTGGCGTTATATTGAGTAAGGCACGATACCTACTCACGATGTGCCGTCGCAACCGTAACGTAGGGCCATCTTTTTCACGTGCGCTTTGATGTGCCTCACGAAAGCGGGAAACGGACCTCGGGATAGTAGCAATTCAGCCCGAGCTTGCAGGTTGCAGCGCGATCAGGCGGGAACTCCATCGCATCCAGGTACTCCTTCTCGCTCGCCGCTCGTTTCGCGATGTTGAGGTTGCGGCGCACAAGCGCGATATCGGCCAAAAGCTCCTGTTCGTTATCGGCGCGCCCCACGACCTTGACCGCTGCCACGCCCATATGGAGGAGGCGGTAGATGGCGCACAGACCGCAGGCGCGCTTCATGTAAAAGCGACGGTAGAGCTCGTCGGTTAGTTCGCTATTGTGAACCGCCCCGAATCCGCATGCATCATTCGCGCGCAGGAATCGCCGTTCGCTCAGCCGGAGCGAGCCACAGAGCGCCCCGTGGCCCGGCAGATGGCGGGCAAAGCAGTGCGAATCGCTGAACATGCATCCGTCGCGCATGAGGAATGCCTCGAACTCCATGTCGGGGAAGGCTGCCGTGAGTGCGCCGATCTCATCGAGCGAAATCTCGCGGGGCACGATGATGCGCCTGAACCCCACATTGCGCAACGCCCGAACCACGTCGGCATTGCACGCGTCAAGCATGGTGCTCGCAACGGGGGAGAGTCCTGCTTCGGCCACGATGCGCCCAAGGGCTCGCGTGGATACGATTATGCCGTCAGGCACAGAGATGCTTTGTGCTGCGTTCTCGTCGGTCATATCCGAGCCGTCAGTATTGTTGCTCGCTCTAGCCTTTGTGCATTCTTTCACGTTTTCTGCGCTATGCGCCGTGTGATTACGTGCACTTATTCCGATGTCTTTGGTATCACCGACCGCAAGCGTATGGCAAAGCTCCTTTAGGTATTCCAGCTGTTCGGCTTCGTAGAGGCCGGCGTTGAGCGTGACGAATGCCGCGCACCCCTCCGCATGGATAGAGCGTGCTGCGCTTGCCGCCCGCGTCTCGTCCACGGTGTTCGCGCGCGAGCCGAAATCGGACATGCGGTTGAGGTTGCAGTATGTGCCGAATTGCTGCGCCCAGGCGTTGCTGGCGAGGCCAAAGTACAGCTCCTGCGCGCCCGCTTGACGGCGGGCCTTAATTGCGTCGGGCTTGGGAGAGGAGAGCGGTGCGAGGATTTTCATCGTGCAACCTCCTCGAAGCTGGGTTGCCAAACGATTCTTATCGGGCGGTCTGAGGGAAGCGCCCGCATCGCGTCGCGCAACGATGCGTCGGCAGGCGCCACGATGGATTTGCCCGCCTTGTAGAAGCGTGCGCCCTCGTGCGTGCGGTATTCCATCATCTCGCGTCTGCATTCGAGGCGGCAGGGCGTAGCGGCCGAGAACGGCGAAGCGGGACGAGGGTCATGCGCGAATTGGCATACGCGCATACGGCTGACCAGGGTAAACGGATAATGAAGCGCGATCGTGCAGTTGGAGGGAATCGATTCGTCCACGTGGAGCTGCGTGAAAGCCAGGTCGGTTTCGATGCAGGAAAGCGCACCGATTTCTTGCTCGAGGTCGAGGCTCGCTGCGCTCATGCTCGCCGGCATGAAAGCCTCCGGCGTGCGCGGATCGCGCTGTTGCTTGAAGAAGAGGCGTCCGGCAACGATATTGAACCCTGAGGAGACTGAGGTCTCCGGCGTACGCTGGCGTGAAGGCGCGCTTTTGAGCGTTATTGATTCGATTTGTTCATCTGTCTCGATTGATGGGGAGTCGAGGGCAGAAAGATTTTCATTCTGGGGGATGCTCTGCGCGTTTGACAGTGATTTGCGCGTCTCTAGGGCACGAGAAAGCGTGCCGATGTCGTTCACGCAGAGTTCGTCGAAGGCGTCATCCAGCGCACGAGCGAGGCGTTCTGCTTTGCGATAGGTGGCATCGCGCATGGATTCGAGAGGCGAGGGCATGACAAGCGTGATGCCGATGCCGTGCTTGTTGCAGAACGCCCCTAATTCATGCGCCTCTTCGTCGGTTATTGCCAAAAACGATCGCTCGCAATAGTACGACCCCAGGTAGATGCGCGATACCGCGGGAGGACGGGTTCCTCCCGTTGGGGATATATGCCGTTCGGCAGACGCAACCAGCTCGGCCACGTCGGCTTTCGCAAGCGCAACATCGCACAGGTTGAGAGCAAAGGTTATCCGAGGCGACATGATTGCGTTTCCCGCATCGGTGCACTTCATCTCATGCATGCGCATTTCTTGCTCTTTCTCTGAAAGCTGTTTGGATGCATCCATTGTAGCCAACATGAAGGCACGCGCATGCACGCAAGGGTTTTGCGCGAAATGTAGGGACCCTGAGCGTGGCTGACGAACGCCAGACATTCCGAGCAATCATCGGCCGCTCACTTAATCGTGGGGCTTTTGCGCGCGGCGCAGCTTGGCCAGCGAGAACTGGTGCGATTCCTCGACCCATGCCATGAGCTCGTCATCTATATCTTCGGGCATCTGCGCGAGCACGTGATGCGTCCAGTGATTGGGATAGGGCTCTACCGCTATCGCAATGCGAGGCGATTCTTTACGGTATTCCAGTCCGAACGTCACTACGAGGCACTTTTCCGGCCAATCCTTACGGCGGCGGATAGGCAGCGATGCCCAGGCGAATCCATGCTTGTCGAAGAACGCGATCTGCGACTTTTGCACGCGCACATCCACCTGCTCGCCGCAGGTCTCGTTGATTCGTTGCTCAAGGCGCTCGTATGTCGGAATCATCTCTGGCATCGGGGCGAAAAAGCGTGCGAGGTCATTCTTGTCGGCATACATGGTGACCTTCTTCAATCGAATTCCGGTGGAGTTGCAACGCTTCAAACTAGAGCGAGGCTGCGTGGCCACGGTTCGTTTTCTTGCCGCGCATATTGGGCGGGGCGGGCGTCTATTGCGCTCGCGTCTACTCCCCGTGACTTGAAATGACGTGCTTTACGAAGTAGGCGAGGGCCACGATGACCGCGGCGGTGCTCAGGCCTATGAACAGCAGGTCAAGCGGCTCGGTGCCATGGATGAGGCGGCTGAGGAAATACACTGCCATCACCACGCCGATGACGCCCACCAGCAGCTCCTTCAGATCGTCGAGCGTATTGATTTTCAGCCAGGCGGGCATTTCGATGTCCTGGTCGATGAACAGAGAATAGAGGCCGATGGACATGATGTAGAGCACGATTGCCAAGAGGAAGAAGTCGGCGTACTCGATGTAGTCGACGAGCATTTCATGCATGTCGACGTTCCCTTGAGCCACCTCGATGGTGACCATAACGGTGGAAACGAGCGTCGATATGGTGAGCGCGATGGCAGCAATGAACAGTCCAACGCAGGGGATGGCGGCGATGAAGCGCGTCTGCCCGGCAACGCGGTGCGCGCGTGCGGCGTAGCGGCGCTCTTTGCGCTGCTCAACCTCGGCGGCTGCGCATTCCTCGCATTCGGGCTCGTGGATTTGGATCTTGGCCATAAGAGCTCCTTCGGGGCGTTTGACACTCTGCGCTCATTGTACCTGAAGGAGAACATGAGGTCGTGTTGGCTGCCTTATCGAGTCGTGTGGGATAGGCGGAGTGGAAACAAATTGTCCTAGTGTTGAACTACGAGTCGGAGTCAAATGCTTGCTCAAGTATTTCGCGCTGCAGCTTCTTTGTGAGTTTTTCGAACACGAGAGAATAGCTTTCGTCGCACAGGTCGAGAACCAGGCTCTCGGGAACTTTGTCACCTACGACGTCAAGGTCAATAGAAATCCAGGTGCGCCCATCCGAGTAGTAAGCCGGCAGTACTTTATCGGGATATTCCATACGTAATTCGAGGATGCGATTGGAATCGCATTTGAGCGAAAGCAGATGGCGGTTGGCATAGGGCGGCTTCGCCTCCGCTCCCGTGGTGAATTCGCAAGCGAACTGCTTACCACC
>CAUWMI010000206.1:0-4191 GCA_963559755.1 uncultured Slackia sp.
ACAACCCGCACTTTTCGAAAGTGTGACTATCATGACTGAACTAATTCGCGTTAACGGCCTGGCCAAACGATATGGAACCAAGACCGTTCTGGACAACGTGAGCCTGACCGTTCCTAAGGGCGGCATCACGGGATTCATCGGCGCGAACGGTGCCGGCAAAACCACCACGATCCGTGCGATCCTCGGCCTCATGCCGCTCGATGCCGGCACGGTTGAGGTGTTCGGCGAGCCGTTCGACATTGCATCGAGTCAATCGGTGAACCGCCGCATCAAGAGCCGCATCGGCGTGGTGCTGGACACCTGCCCCTTCATCGGCGATTTGCCCATCAAGTCTACCGGTTCCATCATGAAGGCGGCGTTTTCCAGCTGGCGGCAGGGTCGCTTCGAAGATTACCTGGACCGCTTCGCGCTCGACCCGGCCAAGAAAGTGAAGGACCTCTCCCGCGGCATGGGCATGAAGCTGCAGCTCGCCTGTGCGCTGGCACACGAGCCCGATCTGCTGATTTTGGATGAAGCCACCGCCGGCCTTGACCCCTTGGCGCGCGACGAGGTGCTGGACCTGCTGCGCGAGTTCGTCTCCGATGACATGCACGGCATCCTCATCTCCAGCCACATCACCTCCGACCTAGACAAGATCGCCGACACCGTAGTGTGCATCGACCAGGGCCGCATCGTCTTTGACCTCGAGAAAGACGCCATCACTGACATGATGGGCATCGCCCGCTGCCGCACCTCCGAATTCGAGCAGATCGCTGCGAGCGGATTCTTCGAGGCGGGCAGCATGCGCCATATCCGCCAGCCCTACGGCATCGACCTGCTGGTTCCCGACCGCTTCGCATTCATGCGCCGCTTCCCCGAAATCGCCTGCGACCGCATGACCATCGACGATTTCATGCAACTCACCCTGAAGGGAGAACTCCGATGAAGGCCGCCATCCTTTCCGAATTTTCTGCCATCAAAAACGTCCTCTTGCAGCAGTTCGCGATCTATCTGGTTGTGGGAGTGTTCGTCGGCATAGGCATGGGCAGCGCCACGGCCATGGTCGCGTGCATCAGCGCGATGGCACCTATCCTCATGGTGTTCACGTTCGCCGGCTACGATAGCATGAACGGCTGGGAGCGATTCCGCGCCACGCTGCCCGTTTCGCGCGAGGCGCTTGTGATCGGGCGCTATGCGAACGTGCTTTTGACTTCGCTCGCCACGCTCGTCGCGGCGATGATCATCGCCTTCATCCTCGGCCAGCTCGTGGACGTGCTGCCGATAGATGCGGAAACCGCGCAGTTCATTGCCGACGAGATGCGCGATCCCGCTATGGTGATGGGCGGCGGACTCACGGGCCTGTGCCTGATGCTTCTGTTCACTTCGGTGCTGCAGCCCTTCATCTTGCGTTATGGCATGACCAAAGCCATGCGCTGGGTTCCGGCGGGTCTCATGCTGGCGTTCTTCCTGGCCGTCCTCATTCTGCCCCAGGTGGTTGATGCCCCCGCATTTCTGGTCGATTTCATTGCCTGGACCGAAAACCCCGATAATCTGCCGCTCTTGGTCGGCGGGCTGACGGTCCTCTCCCTCGGCATCTACTGCATCAGCTGCGCCGCAGCCATGGCGCTCTATCGCAAGAAGGAGCTGTAGAAGATGAAAGATTCCGGCATCTGCCCCAAGTGCGGATCGCGCAACGTGGTGCGCATCCCCGACACCGGACGTTACGCCAGCAGCAACAGCATTTACACAACCAGAGCAACGCTGTTCGGCAAGATACCTGTCATTCGATATGTTTGCTGCTCCTGCGGTTACGTTGAGAACTGGGTGGAGCGATCCGATGAGCTCGAACGCATCAGCCAGCAGTTCGGATAACGATAAGGTCCTCTTCGGAGGGCCTTTTTCGTACCAAGTGAATGTAGTGCGTGAGGAGGCGGATGCCGTCCGGGACACTCGGTGGCCTCATACCGTCCAAAACGGACCACCGAAGCGATGCGCATAGCCCTCGAAGAGGGCGGTAGCATCGCGGGTGTCCCGGACGGCATCCTGCACAGCTTCGCCGAGCCCAAGCCCGGCGTGCTCGACGAGGTGGCCGAGCTGCGTGCGATGGGTGTGAAGATCGGCTCCACCACCGGCTACAACGACAAGATGATGGCCATCGTGGCACCTGCGGCGAAGGCGGCCGGCTATGCGCCCGATTTCATGATCACACCCGACGGCGTGGGCGGCAAGGGGCGCCCCTTCCCCTATATGATGTTCCGCAACATGGAGGCCTTAGGCGCCACGTCGGTTAACGAGGTGGTCAAAGTGGGCGACACGGTGTCTGATGTCTTGGAGGGCCTGGCAGCCGGCGTGTTCACCGTTGCTGTGGTCGAAGGCAGCTCCGAGATGGCGATGACGCAAGAGGAGTTTGAGGCGCTGGATGCCAACGCGCAGGATGAGGCATGCGAACGTGTGGCCGCGAAGTTCCGCGCCGCCGGCGCTCATGCCGTCATCCGCATCATGGACGAACTGCCCGCGCTCATCCGCCAGCTGGCTTAGCCCCTTGCCGCTGGGCCCATCCAATTTGGACGGCATTCAAGCGCGCTAACCCTCAACACAAGTAATCCCGTCATTTTGACGCCAAAATCGCGCATTTCGCACGAATTGAACGTCAAAATGACGGGATACCTATCGCAAATCGTGAGACGCGTCGCCGCGGCAGACTTCCTCGCGCACCTCGCGGTCATATCGCCTCGTGAGCACGACCACGCACGCGCCGGTCGCCATCGCCCACACGACCGCCACGGCCACAAGCACCACAGGGTGCATCACCGCATGGCCGCTGCACCAAAAACGAAGCAGTTCGATAACCGCGCCCGTTGGAAAAATGAAGGCCACGCCACGCACCGCATTCGATATGAAGCCAAGAAACGGGGCGATGGCCAAAACCACCACTATCGCCGAGGCAAACGTCACATGGTCGTACGCGCGCAAAATAGCACCCGCAGCGGCGCAAATGAAGATCATCGAGAGCGATGCGGGAAGGAGAGCGACAAAGAAAACAGACGCGTAACCGGGCGAAATCCCCAGAATGATATACATCGCCGCAGCGGTCACATACGTGCAGATCAGCGACACGGCGATCTTCGACGCTAGAAGGGTTCCCATGCTCACGCCCGTCGAGGAGAGCGTCGCGTACATGCCCGCTTCGCGCTCCTCGGCCATCGTGGTATACGTGATAATCGAAGCGGTGAACGTGGGGGCCACCATGATGATGAGCGCAAGAAACATCGAAGGCGCCGCCCCGGGCTCAAGCCAATCAGGCAATCCAAGCATACGGAAGAACCCCGCGACCAGGAACGTTCCCGCAAACATCATAAGCGTTGTGGGATTGACCGCGGCATCGCGCAAATCGCGCGCGATGAGCGCTCTTATAGTATGTAGCGAGGCATGTTTCATAGCTGGGACATAGTACCGTATTTTGAGCCGGATGCGTGAGAACGTACGCTTCGGTATAATGAGCCGACTTTATAGTCGCTGCCGAGGCTCGCCAACCGCGCGCAGCAGCAACCATCCACACGATTACCACGCGAAAGGCCCCGCATGTCCGAGTTCGATTCCATTGAACAGCTGCTTGAATCCGAATTCGGCGCAAGCGTGCACATCGAGTGCTCGCAGGAGGCTTGCGATCGCGCCATCAATTTCGTCCACCGGCGCTATGCCGCGCGACGCTGCGCTTTCTACGTGACAACCGACAAGGGGTTCGAGCGCGAAACCGTGCGTTCCTACCTGCGATTTTTCTCGCGCATCGCCGGCGGCGCCATCTCGGCTGAAGAAGCCCTGGCCCATTTTGGCCTCAAGCCCGTTGCGAGCACGCGCGTCAAACGCCTCACGCCTGAGCAGAACGCGCTGCTCAACTTTGCACGCATGAGCTTGTTCGAACCTGAAGTTGTGTGCTGCGAGCGCCCGCTTGCCGCCATCACGCCCGACACGCGCAGTTTGGTGCTTGTTTGGATGGGCGGCGTCGTCGAAGCCGGCGGCTGCGTCATCACCTGCGGCGATACGCTGCGCGAGGCTCTGCTTCTGCCCGGAACCGCCTACTACGAGGAAGACGGCCGATTTATTGCGGCAAAAACCGCGCTCGGCTCCGAAGAGGATTCCGACGCTCCCGAATACGCAGGCGACGAAGTGAGCGTATTCAAAGTGCCTGCCAAAACCGAAGATGCCACGCTG